>CAIXKO010000572.1 GCA_903919925.1 uncultured Bacteroidota bacterium
CCACCCCTCCCTATTTTAGGGAGGGGCAGGGGTGGGTACAACTTCGATCAAAGGCAGGAACCGGCTCGCAACGTTTGTGACCAGACTTTTCCCACAGGGTACGAAGTATTGCCGTAGGTGCATGAATACGGATAATCATTTTATTTTATTAAGAATCCTACAACCTCAAAACTAATCAATATATATTGGCTCTCATTCCTGGTAGTAATCCTGAGCATCTTAAAATCGATGAAAATAAATACTTTTGATTATACTCTGGGTTTCTACATTCAAATTATGAATAATCGATTTTTACTTTACCTCGCCATCACCATTGTTTGCTCGTTTGGTTTTACTCCTGTATTTTCTCAAACCTGGGAGGAACTGATGAAAATGGCATCGAAGTACACGGCTCATCAAAACATTGGCAAAGCGAACGAGTATGCTGAATTGGCCTTTCAAATGGCAGAAAAAAGATTTGAACCCACCGATAAAAGGTACAAGGAGGCGCTGGATCTGTATGCTAAAAGTACCATCGGGGTGCTCAAAAGAGTGGGTGATGAAAAGAAGCCTTATTATAATGCTGTCATCAAGGAATTCGGCAAACTGTATGCCAGGACAGGTGATCGTTGGACTTCCGATTCACTGATTAGATTGTCATATATTGATAGGGACAACCCTCAAAACCGGAGCCTGTCGAAAGTGGATTTGAAAAGATCAAATGAATATTATTGGCAGGGAAATTTTGAGCTGGCACTAGGTTATACCGAGTTTGCTGTAGGAAAAGTTAAAATTGACAATTACGATTTTGTGGAGCCTATTCTAAAACAAGCTTTAAAAATCAAGAAAAAGGCTTTAGGTGAGAATAATCCGGAATATGCCCGTTCTCTTGAGGATCTGGCAGAATTATATCAATCGATTAGCAATTATGCAGCTGCTGAGCCTCTTCTTATACACGCTTTGGGGATCCGGAGAATGGGTCAGGGTTACGATCAGGCTACCTATACCAAATCACTGAACAATCTGGCTGCATTGTATGGTAGAATGGGGAAGGAATCTGCGGCAGTGCCATTATTGAAACAGGCTTTGGATATACAAAAAAAGATTGTTGGCGAGGAGCACGTTAACTATGCCAAACAACTCGATTACCTGGCAAGGGTATTTGGGAACATGGGCAATTTCAATGAAGCGGAACCCCTTCTCAGGCAAGCTTTGAAAATCAGAAAAAAAGTATTGGGGGTTGAGCATCCATTATATGCCACTTCGCTGAACAATCTGGCCGCGTTATACTTTAAGATGCAAAACTTTGCCGCCGCAGGACCTATTCTTATTGAAGCTATGGAAGTCAGGAAAAAAGCCTTGGGCAAAAAGCATCCCGATTATGCCGCTTCGCTAAACAATCTGGCGTGGTATTATTATTCAACAAGCGATTTGGCAGCTTCGATGGCCCTTTACAAACAGGCTTTGAAGTCCACAAAAAGGGCAACCGGTAAAAAACATCCCGACTATGCCGCTTCATTAAACAATCTGGCATTGTTATATCAGGCTACTGGAAAACCCGAAAAGGCTGAGCGGCTGATTATTGAAGCCAATTCCATCCTGATGAGCCAGTTAAAATTAGGTTATCAATGCCTTTCAGAGGAAGAATCGCAATTGTTTTACTCGTCTGTTGGCAATGAATTCGAAGCAACTAATTCCTTTGTATCTGATTGGAATAAAATCAATCCTTCACTATCCGAAATCAGCCTCAACAACGAACTTGCTTTTAAAGGAGCCTCGCTTCAATCTGCCATCCGTATGCGGCAATTCGTTCTGGAAAGCGGAAATCCTTTTCTTATGGTTACTTTTAATCGTTGGACGGGCATAAAGGAACAAATCAATGACTTGTACAACCAGCCTTCAGCGAAAACTAATTCCACCTTGAAATCGCTTGAGGAAGTAGCCAATAATCTGGAGAAAGAGCTTATCAGTAGTTCGCAGGCATTCGGAAAAATGAAAGCTTCACTGGATATCCAATGGACAGATGTTCAAAAAGCATTATCAGGAAATGAAGCGGCAATTGAGTTTATCAGTTTTCGGTATGACAGTGGCAAGCATTTTACAGACAACAAGCTGTATGCAGCCCTTATTGTAAGACCCGGGTATAGGTATCCACAATTCATTTCTCTGTTTGGGGAGAAACAGTTGCAGTCGGTATTGTATTATACCGATGGTCCAAATGACAGATTGATCCGAAAAAGCATCACCCCGGAGATTTTGCAGCAGTTGTACGATCTCACCTGGAAACCGATGGAACAATACCTGCAAGGAGTTACGTCAGTATTCCTCTCGCCATCCGGATTACTGACTTCAGTGCCTTTTCAGGCACTGATAAAAGACAAAAGCACGTGTCTGATTGATCTGATGGAAATAAATTACCTGCTTAGCACCAGGGAACTGGCTCTGAATAAAACACAGCAGGAAACAATTGGACCGCTGATTGCCGACCTTTTCGGGGGCATTCAATATGATCTGGATACCCTGTATATGATTCTTGAAGCCCGTCTGGGCGGTGGAATAGTGAAACGGGGTTATGTGCAGGAGAACGTGAACAGAGGGATCTCTTCATTCCAGTATCTGCAGGGTACGCTGACCGAGGTGAACAAGATAAACGGATATCTCACGAGCCACGATTGGAAAACCCGCGTTTTTACCGACAAAAAGGCTACCGAAGGGCAGTTCAAGCGTTTAAGCGGCACAAACGCACCAGCCATTCTGCATATTGCTACCCACGGATTCTATTTCCCTCCACGCAACTCCAGTGGAAAGGATCTCGTACAGTCTGGCTCAGGAAGTACCTTCCGCCTGGCTGATAACCCGCTCAGGCGAACCGGTTTAATCATGGCAGGAGGCAACCTGGCCTGGAAGGGTATGCCCATTCCGGATGGGGTGGAGGATGGCATTTTAACGGCTTACGAAATATCCAATATGGATCTGAGGAAAACAGGTTTGGTGGTGCTCTCGGCCTGCGAAACCGGGTTGGGCGATATCAAGCGCGGTGAAGGGGTGTTTGGCCTGCAACGGGCATTCCGGCTGGCCGGAGTGAAAACTATTATCATGAGCCTCTGGAATGTGGACGACAAAACAACAACCGAACTGATGAGCCTGTATTTTCAGAACTGGATGAAAGGCGAATCCCGGGTCGATGCTTTTAATGGCGCGGTGAGTGAACTGAGGAAAAGTTATCCGGATGAGCCGGCGAGATGGGCAGCGTTTGTTATGGTGGATGGAATCAGATGATGAATCTTATCAACGATCGCCAGTTAAAAAAAACCTTCATATCTTGTTTACCTATTGAATACTTTCAACTTTGATAAGAAGCCGGTGGACCCTTTCCCGGCGATTATTCAATGGTTTCTATCGGTGCAATTTTTGTTAATGAATCTTTGGACCTGTCTTTCTAAGGATTTTAAACACCTCCGTAAAACGTATCATTCACATAATCCGATAGATGACACCAAGGGTAACACCGAGGCACTGCCGCTAATATTTAAATCTACGAAACAGGAAAATCGCCCTTTAAAATGTTCATCGGACCAGTCTACCGCTAACTGATCAATTTCCAGAGTATTACACATCCCAACGGCAGCAACCACCTCCCCCCAATGCTCTCTTACATTTGCACATTGGCACATTGGCACATTGGCACATTAAATTACCCCCACCTCACCCTTTCCCTTTATTCTTCACGCACCGCACCGAAAACCCGTAACCGCGATTAGTATCATGACGGTTTATCCCACCCTGGTTATTACTCAAAACCCTCGTCCAGGAATTAATCCCGTCGCTCCTGGAAGCCGACCAATAGTAGGCATCATTGCCCAGTCCGTTAAAGTTTCCGGTTAATCCCCGGCAACCGCCAGGAATGGCAGTAAAACCATCGGTATTTTTTACCTCCGGATTTGAACTTGTCCACTGATTGGTGCCAGATGCTTTCAATTTGTTACCAATCTTACCGGAATTTCTCCAAACCGTATTATTCAAGTCAGTTTCATTCATACCTAAATGCTTCTCCAGCACCTTCCATTCGTCATCGCCTGGAAGGTGCCAACCCGGCGGACAGGCAGTTTTGGCAGCAGGCCAATTGTATAATACTCCATAATTGATATAATTGGCCTGCTTTTTTGCTGTAGATGTAACGGTTCCTTCATAACCGCTTACATAATATCGCTTCAACTTTTCCGAGCCGGAACCGGAGCCGCTCACCGTTGGCAGCCAGGCCATGTTCTCCACCAACCAGGTTTGAGTATCAAAGTTTTTGTATCCATATTTGCGGCCGTCGCGGGGATCGGTTATAGTGGCTTGACTGATTCCCTGGATTTCGGAATCATTTCTGCCGGCAGTAAGATTTTTGTTGCCTTCGTCAGAAAGTGAATAATACAATTCCCCGTAAAAGTACAGTTCTATGCCTCCGCTCTCCGATGGTATGACAAATGGATTGGCATTCAAATCAGCGGTGGAGCCGTTAACCGTATCCGCCGGACTTCCTTCCCCCGTTCTCCATTTATTCTCCGGATCATATTCAGCCCATGATGTATAGCGGGCCGGCTGGTTTGCCTGATCCGGATCTTCTGCTGTTTGCCCGGGTTCAACACCTGTTTCCACAGTGATCCTGGGTTGAATGATCACTGGTACCGGACCAATCATTACCGTTACCTGGGTAAAGGTTACCTCAACTTCACCGCTGAATGATTGCGAAAGCCCGGTAACAAATGCATCAACAGTGTTGTTCATGCTGATCTCAACAGAGTAATCAGCACGATATTTAACAAGCCTGTGCCCCTGAATATCTGCCCTTACGCGGATCGATGGAGAAAGGCTGAATATTCCCCTGAATACAATGGTTTCCACATTATCTGTAGTTTCACTTATTGTGTATTCAAATGCGATTTCACCAGCCTTACCACCCGGTTTAACCGGTATCGGCTTAACAGTTATTCCCGGCGATTTAGGCTGAACCGATAGGATCATAGCTTCTGTAAGAGTTTGGTCCAGTGAAATTTTGCCATCCTTTACGGCATCCGCCAGGCCAGCTTTGGTTGTGGAAACAATGATCTGTCCATCTTTTTTGATGATTCCGATAACCCTTCGAACCAATCCCGTCCCCCATTCAGCAACCAGTACATCACCGGGTTTCAGATGATTGATTATCTTATTCCCGGTACGAAAGGTCATTATTGTACCCGATGAATCGATGGATATGAGTTTTGATTTCAAAATATCCGAACGAAGAATTTTTGTGGTAGATGGCAAGGTTACATCGCCATACCGGGCCTCTTTATTCTGGCAGGAGTAAAAAACGATGGCCATCAGGATTAATCCGCCAATAAAGGTGAGTTTCATAGGGAATAATAGTTAATCAGGCAGCGTATTAGTTCAGATTCTTAATAATCAGGCAATTTATGAAAAGTTGAAAGGAATAAATAGGATCACCACAAAATTCCTGACTAACTGATGCTGCATTTTAAAGAATTCTCCTCTAACTGGGCACCTTGCATTCAACTTTTCCTAAATTGCTTCCTGTTTTTTATATGAATCTTTACCGCCCCTTTTCAAACCTGCTTTAAATATGAAATGGACCCATATTAAGGTGCTTATCCTGCTGGCAATGGTTCTAACTTCCTGCAGAAATAAAGATGCCAATTACGATTCAGTAACTTTGCAATCTGCAACCCGGATTCTTCGAAAGAGTGTATTGCAGGCCAAACTCATAACTACAGATTCAACGGGTTTTATCATGACATGCCGTTTAGGCAATAAAATCATTGATCACCTGAAGCCAGGTGATATACTGGTTGTTGAATCGGGGTCGGGCCTCATCTGTAAGGTCACCGGTATCAGTAAAATGAATAATGCGATCATAGTTTCCACAACCAGGGCACACCTGACCGATGCTATAATGGCTGGCGAATTGAAGATAAACCAAAAACTGACCACCACGATGGTTCAATCGGTCCGGGCGATATCCCCGGGGATTAGTATAAAAACAGCCGGAATAAAGCCAGGTATGGGTTCTGATGCAATCGTTCTTGAATATACCATCAGTGAAACCGTTGGCAATCAGGAAATAACGGTGCTTAAAGGTTTGTTTGGCCTGGTACCTTCCTTCCGCTTAAGTACTGTCATTCAAGGTGCAAAGCTGGTTAAATACCGTGCTGATTACTCTGTTGAGATTGACCTGAACAACACCGTCGACTCGTTTGTTTCAGGACTTGCACATGCATTCATCAGCGAGGCTGAAGTAACCTTTTCCAATGTAACTGTTATGTTTGGTCCTGTTCCGGTAATCATTCAACCCAGGCTGACCGTGGAAATCGGGGTGGAACCGGGGCAAATAGCCAAAGAACCAGCCAGTGCAACCCAGCCTTTCACCTATGCATCCTGGGTAGAATATGATCCGGTAAAAAATTGGACATCGGGTGGGGCAGGCACTCCTGATATGAATCCCAATTCAAACCCTGCCTTGAAATTCAACCCCCTGGTCAGGCCTTCGGGGAAAGTCGCAATGGTGCTTTTATTAAACGGGGAATGTTATCCCCCGCTATCAGCTACTGAAAACAAAAAGCCAACTTCTGAATTGCCTGAAGACTCATTACACACAATATTGCCAAAGGTGAAAGACAGCAGTAGTTTAAAGAAAAAGGTAACGCAGCCGATTACTGTTACTGATAGCAAAAAGGCGGAAATTTCCCCGGTAACTGCTGCCATAGGTTTCTTAACCGATACCCGCGATGGGAACTCTTACCCTTTTAAAAAAATCGGTAACCAAACATGGATGATTAAAAACCTGGCCTGGCTGCCTTCAGTGAGTCCGTCATCAGAAGGCTCCGATAACTCTCCCTTTTACTATATTAATGGGTATGATGGCAGCAATGTCAGTGCAGCAAAAGCAACCGCGAATTATGCTGCTTATGGCGTATTGTATAATTGGGAGGCTGCAAAGCAAGCTTGTCCGGAAGGCTGGCATTTACCCACCGATAATGAATGGAAGACACTGGAAAAGTACCTGGGTATGAGTGAAACCGACGCAGGCACCAAGGATAGTTGGAGGGAATCCGGAACGGTTGGTGGCAAGTTGAAAGAATCCGGTTCAGCTAAGTGGAAAACTCCAAATGAAGGGGCTACCAACACCAGCGGTTTTGCAGCCCTGCCGGGAGGTTACCGCGGAAGCTTGAGCGGAGGTGCCTTCGGCCTTGGTACCAGTGCCTACTTCTGGACGTCCTCGGCAAGCGGTTCGTCTGCCTGGAACCGCTACCTTTACTACCACAATGGCGGCGTAACCCGGCTCGATGACTCCCGCAGTTACGGTTTCTCGGTCCGCTGCCTGAAGAACAACTAAGCCACCTGCCAATGCTCACCGGCTTGCAGTTATTAGTTACACAGATCATTTTTATCTTTAGCGAATAAAATCTCCTGCCATGTTCAGCAAAACTCCCATAGTTTACATTGGAAAAGTATTCATTTTGCTCCTGTTTTGTTGCGCTACAGGCCATAGCCAGGGTATCAAAACAACTTTGCAGCAAGCAAAGGAATTAAAAGCAACAGGAAGTTTTCGGGAAGCTGCAATTTTATATGAAGAACTTTTACCGGTTCTGCGTGAAGACGTTCTTGCCGATAACGACACGATTTATGCAAAGTATGTTATTGAAACAGGAAATTGCTTTTATAAAGCTGGCTTATATGAAAAAGCAGAGTCCTTTTATCTGAATGCACTGACGCTACAGGAAGATTTAACAGGTAAAGTTCAGTCCGATTATATAGCTACTCTGAATAATCTCGACAGATTGTTTGCCACGTACTGTTCAACGGGCAATTATCCCTCCGCAGACACCCTTTTTCGTAAGGTTTTGAAAATCCGAAAAAATATCAGCGCAGCTGAAAGTTCCCGTTATGCTTTATTACTTAACAATTTGGCTACACTTTATCAAGACGTGGGAAATGTTTCAGCAGCTGAGTTGCTTTATATTCAGGTAATTGAGATCCGGAAAAATATACAGGGTGATCAGCATCCCGACTATGCCGTTGCTCTCGGCAAACTTGCAGGATTGTACCAATCTGCAGGGAAGTACGATTCCGCTAAACCGCTCTACAAGCAAGCCCTGGATATCCTGGTAAACACGGAAGATATTCCCGGTTTTGCCATGCTCCTGACTAATGCGGCATCCTTTTACCAAACCATTGGGGATTTTACCACTGCTGAGAATCTGTACAATAAGGCTTTTCAAGTATTCAAAAAAACACAGTACAACCTGGATGCCGGTTATGCTGTTTTACTTAACAATTGGGCATCCTTTAATCAGGAAAAGGGCAATTACCTGGTGGCAGAGCCCTGTTTTAAAGAAGCTTTGGAAATAAACCTTAAAACGGTGGGGAATAATCATCCGGTATATGCCAACTCATTAGGTTCATTAGCTGGCTTTTATCATGAGATGGGCAATTACCAGGCTTCTGAGCGCTTATTCTTAAAGGCCCTGGATATCCTTACAAATTTTCCCGACAGTATCCAACCCGGTATTGCTACCATGAAAAGTAATCTGGCTGCCCTGTATCAGACTCTCGGAAATGATACCGCTGCTGAACCTTTGCTAAAACAGGCGTTGGAGATCAGGAAAGTTGCATTGAATTCAAATAATCCCGATTATGCTACCTCATTAAACAATTTGGCAGCATACTATTACAAACAGGAGAAGTATTCACAAGCGGAGCCGCTTTACCTGGAGTCTCTGCAGGTTACGGAAAAAGCTTTCGGGACAGGGCATCCAAATTATGCCACTTCACTCAGTAATCTGGCAGCATTGTATTGTGCCGGGGAAAAATACAATGCCGCTGAGCCATTGCTGAAAAAGGCAGTGGATATCCGTAAAAAGGTACTTGGGTTGAACCATCCTGATTATGCCACGGCGCTGAACAACATGGTGGTGTTTTATCAAACCACCGGTCAGGCCGATAGCGCCAGGGAATTCATGCTTGAAGCTAATTCAATCCTGCTCAATCAGCTTAATCAAAGCTATCAGTTTCTATCGGAGAAGGAGGCCCAGCTGTATTTTTCCAGTTTAATAGGAAAGTTTGAAAGTAATAATTCTTTTATCGCAGGCTGGCAAAAAAACAATCCGTCGCTCACCTCACTCAGTATGGACAACGAACTGGCGCTGAAAGGAGCTTCCCTTCAATCCGCTATCCGTTTGAGGCAAGCGGTATTGGAAGGTGGTGATTCAACCCTGATCAATGTTTTTAAACGATGGACAGGCATAAAGGAACAGCTGAATGATCTGTATAACCATCCTGCCCCAAGAAACTCTTCCAACATGGATTCCCTTGTGGATGCTGCGAACACACTGGAGAAAGATCTTATCCGGGGATCACTTGTTTTTAAAAACATGCTGGCTTCTCAGAGTATCCGGTGGACCGACGTTCAAAAAGCGCTGACAGAGAATCAGGCTGCAATAGAGATAGTCAATTTCAGAAAAAATGCGGGGACCCGTTGGTCGAACGACCGGTTGTATGCTGCGCTGATTGTGCGACCAGGTTATCAATACCCTCAATTTGTTACCCTTTTTGAGGAAAAGGAATTGTTTAGGTTACTGTATTATGCCGATGCTCCTGCTGACCGTAAAATCCGGAGGACAATAAATCCCGAAATTCTGAAGCAGGTGTATGACCTGACCTGGAAACCCATCGAAAAATACTTGTCGGGGGTTAATACCGTTTACCTGGCCCCATCCGGATTATTGACCACGGTGCCCTTTCAGGCTCTGATGAAAAGCAATGCCGGCTTCCTGATCGATTCCATGGATATTCATTACCTCCTCAGCACCCGTGAGCTGGCGGTAGAAAAGCCCGTGAAAGGATCAGCTGAAAACAATACCGCCGCCTTGTTCGGGGGTATCCTTTATGACCTCGATTCGCTTGCCATGGTTGGTGCAGTAAGCAAAAGCAGCACCGCTATCACCATTAACCAGGTGCCCGGCAACGGAACCCGAGGTATTGGCTCGTTCAAATACCTGCCTGGAACACTGGTTGAGGTGGACACGGTAAACGCATACCTCACAAATTATCATTGGACACCCGGTAAGTTCACCGGCTCACAGGCTACTGAAGGTGAATTCAAGCGCCTCAGTGGTGGCAATGCTCCCGCCATCATTCATATTGCCACCCATGGGTTTTATAAGCCGCAAAGCGGACCGCAGCAAAAGAATATGCTCCAGCTCAATACCGATAAAAAATATAGTGCCGATGATAATCCGCTGCGACGAACCGGCCTGATCCTGGCTGGCGGAAACTGGACCTGGAAAAATAAAACACTGCCCAATGGGGTGGAAGATGGAGTGTTAACTGCCCTCGAAGTTTCCAACATGGATCTTCGGAAAACCAACCTGGTGGTGCTCTCCGCCTGCGAAACCGGATTGGGCGATATCAAACCCGGTGAGGGTGTTTTTGGTTTGCAACGGGCGTTCCGGCTTGCCGGTGTTAAAAATATCATCATGAGCCTCTGGAATGTCGATGACAAAACCACAACCAAACTCATGAGCACCTATTTCCAATACTGGCTAAAAGGTGAAAAGCCTGCCGCAGCTTTTAAACTCGCCGTAATTAACGTAAGAACACTTGATCCTGATCCGGGCAAGTGGGCCGCGTTTGTAATGGTCGAGTAATCAAGGTTTTAGGCCTTAAAACGGCACAATATCCGATCCTTGAGCTAATCCTGGATGCACCGGACCGAGTAACCAAACTTGCGATTGGTGGGGCCCCGGGAGACCCCTTCGCAATACGATGTCAGGTGCCGGTACCATATACTCAACCAATCCTTCTCCGAGGACGACCAGAAGTAGGCACAGTGGCCAAGGGTGTCGAAGCCACCCAAAAAGCTGCGGCTGCCACCTGGAAGTGCGGTAAAACCTGTCGAATTGGTTGTTCCAAAGTTTGCATTTAGCCAATTTTGGAGTCCGGTTTCCTTGAGCTTTTCTCCAACTCTGCCACTATTCCGCAACCCTAAGGAATCCGCATCCGATTGGCTCATACCTAATTGCATTTCGAGAATCTTCCATTCAGCATCGGTGGGTAAATGCCACCCTGGCGGACATGCAGTTAAGGAAGCAGGCCAGTTGTATAATACTCCGTATGTGTTGTAATTAGTGGTTGCCTTAGCTTCAATCACACTTTTTCCCTCATATCCATACACATAGTAAAAGTTGGTGGAATCGGTTCCGTTCGATGATGGACTCACAGTGGGTAGCCAGGCCAGATTTTTGATCATCCAGGTCTGGGTTCCGATTTTTTTATACGGGTAGATGTTTCCATCACGCAGGTCAGTTAGAATTCTCCTTAAACTGTCGTCAATTAAAATACTGTTTTTGATTGATCTTCTGGCTCCCTGGTTATCTTTCACCTCCATGCTGACTATATTTGCTCCTTCAATTGAAAAACTGTGCTGCACCACAGATAACTTCTTATAATCAATATCCCATTTTCCATCACTGTCCCAATCCCACCTGACCATTAAATCCTTTGCAGGAGTTTCCTTATCCCGACTCAGATTTGGGTCAAATTCAAAAACTGTATTGGTATCTCCCCCGGATGGCGTAACTTTTAAATTTGGTTTTGGAAAAGTATTACTTCCTTCTGGTCCATCCTTGATGCATCGGACAGACAATCCCTTCTGCTTATCGAACGCATTTCTGTAAATTCCAGCCATATTATAATGCAAACCCCTGGCCCAGGCATCATACTCATTCTCCTCACGTGCGCACCAATAAATGGCATATAACCCGATCGTCGCAAAATTACCTGATTTTTCCCTGAATCCCCCTGGAACCGCTGTAAAACCAGTATTATTGGTTGAACTGCCGTTCATTACCGACCAGGTAGTATTTGCAGCCTGCTTTAACAGACTGCCAATATTACCGGAATTTCTCCACTCGGAAAGCGGCAATGTGGATTCAGACATCCCCAGGTTTTTTTCCAGTACCATCCATTCGGCGTCACTGGGCAAGTGCCACCCTGCAGGGCAGGCTCCCTGTATCCAGCTGGGTACATTATTACTGCCCTGCTCACCATCCATGGCAGCGGCCCAGTTATACAGAACACCGTAAGTACTGTAATTATCAGTAGCTTTGGCCTTGGCTACATCCGTTCCGTAATATTTATAAACAAAATAGTTCTTTTGGGCAACTGATGTCTCCCGGTTATTCACTGCCGGAAGGTAACGAAGATTTTCAGCCATCCAAACCTGCCCGCCAATCGTGATCCAGCGGTAATTGTTCGAATCCCTTTTGTCAAGCATTGTTCCGGTAGTTTGGCAAATGGCTGAAAGGTTAAAAACTATGGAAAGCAATATCAGAACAGATTTTTTCATTTTTTCAATTTTCAAATTAGATTTTCATAATCATCCTATTGTAAAAATCAGGGTCGTAATCTTTGATCATCCTAATGTAGCAATTTTTCAGAGAGGGTAGTGAGCCGTCAATCTGGCGCCTCAATAACATTCCTACTGTGCTGGCATCAATCCCTCTCTCATTTTTGAAAAGAGTTACCATCGCTGTCTCTGTGAAGTCATAACCATCGAAACCGTCACGCGTCAAAAATTCTTCACGATACTGAATGGCAAGTTTGTTGAAAACTTCTTGCCTGCTTTTAATCATGGCTAAATTATTCCCAAATTCCCTGGCCGTTTTCTTAAACAGCGTATCGTAATATTTTTGAAGGCGAATCCCCAAAATCCTTTCATTTGGTGGACCATACAAGTAGTCAAAAACTTTTTCAAGTGCAATAAAATCATATCTGGAAAACTGGTTTTCATAACCGCTAACCATATCGGTTGAAGCACTCATCATAGGGGCATTTTCAATTGCTCTGCCACCGGTAATATCGCTGAATTCGGATGGGTAATCTTCCAGGCCATTTTTCAAGATCGACCAAAGCTGATGGGCCGATGGAATCCAATCAACAATCCGATCCTCAGTCAGGTAATTTTCTGTTGTATCACTACGGCCCGGAAGAACTCCTATAAACCGGCACTGTGCATCTTTCACATACCCATCGGGGAATTCCCCGGCCGGCTTAAAAAAAGAGACTGCCATTCCGCGTAATATCTCGATGCGCCTATTGTAATACGCTGCTGCGGTTAAAGTTAGCAGTAGAACAACAGCAAGAAAACCACGGGTAAAAAAATTTCGCATTTTGTAATATTGTTTAAAACGATCAATCACTGCACCTCATATTCTATCAATACCGCATACTGATTACCAGAATCCGCTTTAGGTAAACATATTTTTATCGTTCCCGGGTTGGCTGACACTAAAGCCGCAAAGTAGCCGGTTTTTGTAGTAATCCTGATGTTTTCACTTCCGTTCTTAATTAATAACACCTCTTTGCCCGGTGCATAAAACTGAAAATAATATTGCTGCCCACTCCTCAAAACTCCGGGCATCGGGGCTTTTACTATCCGGTAATTAATATTGCCCGGGTCATAAGTAACCGGGAATTTAAAAGAAAACCCTGTGCCTGAACAGGTTATTGCGTCCCGACCGCTAAAGCCGGATTCAAAATAAGTCTCCGTTAGCCGGGGTAATCTGAGAAAATCATTTGCCGGAATGGAGGCGGGCAAAAGCTGCCAGGTAATATCTTCCGGTAAATGGCTGAAAATGAACTCATCTGGTGGAGTATCGAACCAATAACACGTAGGATCCTTTATGAATTCCCGGTTCTTGTCAACTCCACCGGCTCCCCAGGTGGCGTCGAACAGATGCCATTTCCCATCTATTTTCACTGCATTCCAGGCATGATTGGTTTTGGTTGAGTTAGCACTTTCCTGATATCCATGGCCTTTACCACACCCCGAAATGCTCTCAATTTCAATCCCCGCCGCCACGGCCAGGTCACTGAATAAATCGGAATAACCCGAACATATTGAGTATCCGGTCCTCAGCACATCTGTCGGATCTGTCGAAACCTTTATCCCATCAAAAACCCTCGTATCGTAAGCAATATTGTAAATGATCCACGTGTAAATCGCCCTCACTTTCTCCCAATCATTCCTGGCCGGCTTTACCAGATACGCCGATAATGTTTTTGTATTCGTTTTAACCCCGTCAGGTGCCTTTTGCGCGTATTTATCGATCGCTGTGAAATCAAATCCATCCGGTTCCCTTGCTGAAAAATACTGATTGTAAACACTTTGCTTGATAATCTTGCGCAGCGATGACTGTGTTAAGTTTTTGGGATTATCGGGGAGAAGAAGCTTTTGATGCCTGTTTATTACACCGGCTGGCTGGCATCCATTGAGTCCGCAAAAAATCGCGAATATCAATAAACGATAAAACCAGATTAGTCGTTTCATGGCTCTAACTTATACACCCCCCTAAACTCCTCATCCGCATCTTTCCACACTACCTCCAGCTTCTTCTTAATCTCAGCAGCCCCCGACACATCACCTGTTTCCATATAATATTTATACAGCATATAGTTTGCAAACGGGTAATTTGAATTGTATTCCAATGCTGCCTTCAACCGGCCAACCATCAGTTCGTTGTTCCCAAAACTTTTCAGTATTCTGGCTGCTTCGGTATTGGTAAATGCCTTATCGTAAGGGGAATACCAATCCTTGAGCTTATTACCGATTTTGTCAATCTCATCGATAATCTCGCTTACCGTTTTTGCATCCTTCCGGGCAACTGCCAGCGAAAGTTGGAGTAAATAATTGAATTTCAGTATCTCATGATAATAGTAGGGGGTAATCTTGTGCTCCGCAATCAACTTGTTGTTCGACTGAATCTCTTCAATCAGAAAACGGGTATCTCCATTTTTTGAAACCAACGATTCGTACAGCCAGTGCAATTTGTAATTTCTTGATTTTAAAAGCAGTGAATCATCAAAGGCGAGCCCGGTTTTACATTCAGCAATGGTTGCAGGAGTCTTTCCAAGTAAGTATTGCCCCAGGGCCAGCGTAAAATGCCCCTCAGCAATATTGGCCATTAAATTACTCTCTTTTGATTTATCGATATAAAAATTGGTTTGCCGCGCCGCCTCCTTTATCTTCCCCTGATTGATTAGAATAAAAGCCTGACTAACATGATAATAGGGATCATCCTCCGTGTCGATTGCTTTTTGTTTCGATTGGAGAGCTTCCGGGTATTTTCCTGCCGCAATATATCCATCACCCTCACTGTCATATGAGTTAGCTGTTTTATCGATGGCAACATATTCCTGAAATAGCTTAATAGCTTCGTCATGCTTGCCCAGATGCGAATAGCAGTAGGCCAATCTATTAATTGCCAGGTTATACTTAGGATTGATTTCTAGGCACGCATTAAATGAATTGATCGATTTATCAACATCCCTGATCTCAAAATAAAATTGGCCAATCAAAAACTGCATCGATATATCATCTTTCGAATCGATCTGACTAAAAAATTTGTTAGCAGTTTGATAATCAGAATGTATACTGGCATCCAATGCAAAACACTTTATCGAATCGAGATAGGATAAACTGGAGAAATCGGATTTTACCTCATCAATTATTTTCGTTGCATTATCAAAATCCAGGTTGAATTGGTACACTTCCACTAATCCGAGATTAGCAGCCGCAAATTTGCTGTCTTTATCCCTGGCATCCTGGAACGACGATTTTGCTTGTTTCGCCTCCAGTCGCGACCAATAATCCCTTCCCTTTAAATAATCTTTGTATGCATCAAAATAGATGGTCCCATTGTACGGCTTCCAGCTTGCTTTTTCAGTTTTATCCTGTACAAATGATTTTTGAATCAGATCGGTAATGCTTTTTATTTCCGTACTCATCAAGGTGTTAGCGTCCTTAAAAGTATAGGTATCTGATAATCTTTTTTTCGACCCGTGTAAGGTTTTGATCGATAAACTCTGCCTGTTCGGTTTGTTTTCAAGATTAAGTTGTACTAACAATTCAGGGGCCTCCAAACTTTTGGGATTATGTTTTTTAAAATCATCGTACTTGCTGACCTCCAAAAATCCGGCTCTCTCCTTTAGTGCGTAAATCAATAAATCGGTGAGCGTATCGCCCGAAATTTGATTTTTTAATGGTTTTCCTTGCTCGGTTAGCTCAATGGCGATGGAATTTTGTATGAAATCGTATTTTTTTGGTCTTTTTATGAAGAATACCGTCACAAGCAGAACAACAGATATCAAAATGGCCAATAATCTTACCCTGTTAATACGGTTTTGGATGTATGATTCGATATTAAAGATTTCACTGAAAAGTTTCTGGTCCTTGCGGTTAAAAGTCTTTTTGATCAGTTTGTAATTGTTGTTGGCCAGTTTGATAAAGTGCGTTAAAACATCCTCCCGCACAATCTGGTTGGAGGCCCTGATGAGGCTGATCATCTGGGTAGTTTTTTCGTTTCCAACCCTTTGTGTGAGCTTGTGAAGGTTTTCCTCTTCAAAAACCATGCTTTGCGATGGGCCGGAAAGTATTTCGGTTAGCGCCCCAATCATTTCATCAATTGATTGGTACCTGGATTCAGGATTAAAAGCTAAGCTCCTGGATATTACTGATTTTACCTCATCCGATGGTGGTATTTGCAAAAAGTCGCCGGTAAACCGGATTTCTTTTCTCCGGATTCTGTCGATCAGCTCTGCCTGGGTTTTGGCCAAAAATGGTAGCCGGTTCGTCATCGATAGAAAATAGAGTACCCCCAATGAATAAATGTCGGCTGAAAGTGAAAGCGCAGCGGGGTTCTCGAGGCACTCAGGGGCCACAAATTGAAGTTGATCCATTTGTCCCTGGTCAATCATGGTCTGGTACAATTGAACCACGGTTTGCTTCTGAAAATGAAAAAGCCGGATACCGGATTCGTTTGTATCGATAATCGTTTGTGGCTTGATCATTCCATGTACAATTCCCTTATCGTGCAGTGCTTTAACTGCCCGGCAAATGTTAATAAACCGGTTGGTGATGCGGTCTGTCAAATCTTCATACTCCACCTCGCCATCATAGAATTTTCTCAAAAGAATCTGTCCCTTTTCACCATTCACTATCTTTTCACGTTCGATAGGCAGATCGATGAGGCTGGTCAGGTTATCAGCACCAGGGATAGCGGTACCGGAGACGGCAGAAGAGGAAGGAAAATCGTTCTTTATCAAACGCTCAGCAACGTACCTCTCCCCGGACTGGTCATAAACGATATAACATTTTCCTAAAAATACACCCTGACCCAGTTCCCTCGAAATACGCATTCCGGCGCAAATCAAATCATAGGTAAGCGATGCTACTTTCTCCACTTCATTTAAACTCATTGAATATCGGGAACTCAACCTCGATAGACTGTGCTGATCGGGATATCGGGGTGATCCAGGGTTACACATCCCAAGAATATCATCGAAAAAACGATCGGTATGCGTCCTGATCTCATCGAGAAAATGCTGACTTTTTACCCAGTAATCATTCTCCTTGTATAACAGATGATCCTTGCTCCAAACAGCAATAAAGTCGATAAGGGTTCCCGGCAGTCCCTCGCTCCTATGATACATGGTATCGCTTTCCTCGCGGCTGAAAGTGAGGTTCCGGAGGTTGATCCGCAAAAATTCCAGCGGAAAGGAGATAGGGAAGGGGCCCACATAAATTTTCACTGCCAAACCCTCTCGTATCAGGTGCTGTATGGTAAACCGGTTGGCTTCTGCTTGTCCGTCACCGATATTGGAATCCCTCTCCAAAATGATCAAACCCCAAAAAGTGGATGAATCCAGAAGCAGTTTCCTGATCATGATCAGCGATGGCTCATCAATCCATTGCGCATTCTGGATAAAAATAATCAGCGGTGCCTTTTTACAACTCTTTCTCAAAAATTTCCGGTAGGTGAGATACTCTTTGTAATTCTCGTTCTCCGTGCTGGTACGCTTGATTCGAAACAACTTATTAAACAGCTTGCTAACGCTGTTAATCACATCTGAAACATTAAAAACAGACAAAATTATGGAGCCTATGCCATAGATTATTTCGTATATGTTCTTTTCCTCATTGATCTTTTCCTTGATCGATGAAAAAACGGTGTAAGGTTGTTGTTCCTCCTGTTTGCAGGTATGATGAATGATATATTGATCGGGCTTCAGCACAAACTCCGGCAGGTCCATTTTGATAACCGGATCACCCAGCACATTTTTCAGAAACTCCTGCACCAGCCTGGTCTTACCCGCGTTCCGCTTCCCGGTCAGGTAAAATCCCGCGCCCTTCCTGATCTTTGCAATGGAATCAAACCCCTCCCTCAACTGCACCGACTCCTTTTCGCGACCGTAAAAATCGTACATAATGAATGGTATTAAACGATATTAAATCTGCATGAAATTAGTAAAAAAATGAAAGGCTAAGATTTGGATCTTAGCCTTCCAGTTACCTTCTCCGTTTTCTCAGAAAGTATATAACCAATGGTAAACAAATCATAACCCACCCGATAATGCACCAGTAAAACCAAACCGGCTTAAAAAGGAATGACTGCCAATTGGGATGTAGAACTTCGTTAAAGGTAAAGTTCATGCCAAATATCCCGGTAATGATGGTAATGGGGGCTAGCACAGCACTGATAATGGTGAGAAGGCTCAGCAGGTTGTTGGTTCTGCGTTCGTTTTCACCGGTAAGGTACTTATCTAATTCTTCGGTTTTACTTTTAATCTCTACCATAAGCAAATCAATATTGAAATTCTCCTTGATCAGCTTGTTTACCCTTTCAACATGAGTGATATTCGAAACCTGAACAAAATGGACATTAAGATAAAATGCCATAATGGAATTCCTCAGATGACGTATATCATTGCTGAGGTTTTTGTTGGATTTGAGGTTCCCGAAGTTGTCTGGTATATTATTGTCAAGCTGTTGCCTGAACCCCAGTAAACTAACCCTCACAATCAGGTTCAGCATGTAGATCAGGAAATACCGGCTTTGTACCCGGATATCAAACTGGTTAAAGAAAGGGTGGCCGTTATCCTCGAGCCAGATACAAGTGCCTTCCAGGGTACTTCCAAAATGGATGTTATCAAATGTTTGAAGGTATTCCCCTGAACCGCCAACCAAATCCCTTTCTGAGGGCAGATAGCTGTGTTTCATGGCATGACGCAGCAGAAAATGACGGTTTCTCAAGGACATACCGTCAACAGGTGCACTGCGTAAATAACTGAAAGAAAAAGATAAATTCCGAACCGATTTCGGAGCCAGATTACGATGGTTATAAAACAACAGGCCCTCAATAAAATGTAAAATATTGGATATTCGCACCGTTCCGGTCCTAATATTTTGCTCATCAGGAGCATTAATAATTTCAAAAAGATTTATGATTTCTTCTGATCCATAAAAGCCGCTAACCCATTTTTTTACAACAGAAACTTTCTGAGTTACCGCTGCCAAAAATGAAGGATGAGGGTTTTGTCGTTCCAGGTAATAGTTGAACGATGGTTTTCCAACGTGTTTAATCGTATAAATAAAATCAACCAGCGAATCAATGCTTTTGGTACTGTTAACTGATAAATCCAGCACAATAAACCCAACCCCCGAACGGGTCATCCATACTTCTATATTAGCTCCCATTCTTTGTTAGCACAAATTAAGCTTAAATTTACAAATATGGTAAAGCAAAAGCGAAAGAGTGCAAAGATGAAAGCTCAACTGGTGTTGGAGCTTTTAAGGGGCAAACTCATTGAAGAGGTTAGCCGGGAACACCAGGTTACGATAGCGGACCTGAGTGAGTGGCGGACAACCTTTCTCCAGGCTGGGGAGGATGGGTTTAAGAAGCATTCGGAGGATAGCCGGATTGCGGAGTACGAAAGGGCTTTGGGCCGGGCACAGATCGATTTGGAGCTGTTTAAAAAAAAAGAGAACTTCCTGAATGCACCCCGAGGGAGTTCATCGAAACGGTGAAGGTCCAAAAGAGCGAAACGATGAAAGAAGTCTTTCCAATGAATCGGATATTGGCAGTCGCAGAGCTCTCGTCTGCTGCTTATTACCGGAAAAAGCCTGCCGGAAAAGAGAAAGTCCGCCGGGGGCCCAAGCCAAAAATCAGTGACGAAGAGCTGTTGGTTGAAATCCGGGCGGAAATATTGAATAGCGTTTTCACGGATGAGGGGTATAAAAAGATCTGGAAAAGGATGCGGAATAGAGGGATCAAAGCTTCGGGCAGGCGCGTCAATCAGCTGATGCGGGATAACAACCTGCTGTCGGTAACCCGCCCGAAACCGGATAGAAAAGTGAATGAACATACCGGCACCATTACTACCGAACTGCCCAACCGGATGTGGGGTACTGACGGGAAGAAGTTCTATACCATGCAAGAGGGCTGGTGCTGGTTTTTCGGCGTTATTGACCACTTTAACGATGAAATCATGGCTTGGTATAGCGCTAAGAAAGGTGACCGTTTTGCCGCCATGGAGCCCCTTAAAATGGCTGTTCAAAAAACCTTTGGCTCCCTGGATCGAGAGGTCTGCATCGATATCGGACTTTTCCTCCGGACGGACCATGGCAGCCAGTATGACTCGAATGACTTTCAAAAGGAGCTCAAGTTCCTGGGTCTGATTTACTC
>CAIXKO010000573.1 GCA_903919925.1 uncultured Bacteroidota bacterium
CTGGTACATCACCATTACCTCGATGGCCTATCATTGGCTGGGCGATAATTATGTGAAGATCAGGTATAGCGATGAAATTGATAAAAACTTTAAATGGATAAAATATACCGCTCCAATTAAAGAACCACTGTTTACCGTGGTGGAAATATCGACCAAAGGATATATTAAAATCAGCGGAAAAAAATCGGAATGGGTTGGCCCTTCACCCTGGGAACTAGGTTATCCTGAGGAGCTTAAAAAGTATATCAGGCCCGCAATTACCGGACGATATCTCGAATTCAAATTGCCTGTTAATTCAACGCAAACGGGAAATGTTAATCCGATTGAATTAAAAGTAAATGATTTGCTCGATCAGATGACTTTAGAGGAAAAAGTGGATTTTCAAGCCGGACGACTTTATGATATCAAGGTTGAGTTTTATGAGAATATAGGGAGCTGCACCTGCAAACTTGGTTTTGCGCCATTCGATTCCAGCGATAATCTGAAAAACGCGGTAAAGCTGGCTAACGAGAGTGAACTGGTAGTGCTATGTCTCGGGTTAAACAAAGAATTGGAAGGCGAATCAACTGATCGCGAGGATCTTGCTCTTCCATTGAACCAGGCAAAACTATTAGATGAAATAGTTAAAGCTAACCCAAAAACAATCGTTGTATTAAATAATGCCACCCCGATTATAATGACCTCCTGGATCGATAAGGTTCCTGCGGTAATCGAGGCATTCTACCCGGGGCAGGAAGGTGGTAACGCACTGGCAGACATACTATTTGGCGATGTAAATCCATCAGGTAAATTACCCATAACTTTTATGAAAAGGTGGGAAGATTCGCCGGCTTACGGAACTTACCCCGGAACTAAAAAAATAGCCGATTATAAGGAAGGAATCTTTGTTGGGTACCGCCATTTCGATAAATATAATATTGACCCGCTCTTTCCGTTCGGATATGGATTATCCTACACTACTTTCAAATACACGCAAGCCTCTGTTGATAAACCGGTTATTGCCCAGAACGATACTCTTACCGTAAACCTTACCATCAAAAATACCGGAAAAATCGCTGGCGATGAAGTTGTTCAGCTCTATATTCATGATAAAACTGCCAGTGTGGAACGCGAATTAAAATCACTCAAAAGATTTGTGAGAATAAATCTGAAAACGGGCGAAAGCAAAACGGTTTCATTCAAAATCGATAAAAATGATTTGAGTTTTTATGACACTAATTCAAATAAATGGATTGCGGAACCCGGCGAATTTGAGGTAATGGTTGGGAGTTCATCAAGAGATATCCGCACTACGGTACCATTTAAACTTAAATAAAGGGATTCCAATAAATAGGATCAATTAACAGATTACCATGAAAATCTTCCAACTATCAGCATTGTCCCTGGTAATCGTTATTGCCAGCTCCTGTGCCCCTGAAAAAATTGCACCGGAACCAACGGCCCTCCGTTGCGAATATCTTACTGATCCTCTGGGTCTTGATATTCTTACGCCCCGCCTTTCCTGGCAAATGAAAACCGATGCCAGAGGCGCCAAACAAACAGCTTACCGATTAATGGCCGCAACCACGGATAGTTTATTAATCAATGACAAGCCCGATTTATGGGACTCCGGTATAATTAAGTCTGACCAATCCATTCAGATCGTTTACTCCGGAAAGCCCCTGATTTCCGGAATGTCGGTTTCCTGGAAAGTTCAGATCTGGGATGAAAAAAACAATGCCTCGGCCTGGAGCTACATCTCCCACTGGGAAATGGGCCTGCTGAACAAAAGCGATTGGCAGGCAAAATGGATCGGGGCACCCGAATCAGCCAGAACAGGGGAATGGAAACTCCCCGCTCCTCTCTTCCGGAAAGAGGTAAAACTATCCGGTAATATTAAAAAAGCCCGGGCATACATCAGCGGTCTGGGATACTATGAATTATACGTTAACGGGGAAAAAACCGGCAACCATGTTCTTTCCCCTAACCAAACTAATTACGACCGGCAGAAAGTGGAGAAATGGAGCGAATCCCGAATCGGCAACATGACCAGCACCGTGTTGTATGAAACCTTTGATATCACATCAATGCTTAAATCCGGCGATAATGCGATTGGCGTAATACTCGGAAATGGCTGGTACATTCAAGCCGATCGACCCGCCGACAGCTCCCTTTGGTATGATACCCCACGCTTTATTGCTCAAATCGCCATTGAATATCAGGATGGAAGCAAAGAGTTAATAATCAGCAATGATAGCTGGAAAACCTCCACCAGCCCGATTTTGTACAACGGACTGCACTCCGGCGAAATTTACGATGCCCGCCTCGAACAGGATGGATGGAATACCAGCGGGTTTGACGATTCAAAATGGAGCGATGCTGAGGGTGTCCGGTCTCCGTCAGGAATCCTGAGAGCCCAGATTTCCCCGCCCGACCGCATCACTAAAACCCTCACACCGCTTTCCATTCAACAAACGGAAGAAGGAATCTGGCGCTATGATTTGGGCAGACTATTTTCGGGCTGGGCAAAGTTAAAAATCTCGGGTCCACGAGGTACCATCATTAAAATGCGATTTATTGAGGAGATGGGCCCAACTTATGGACAAACAGATACATACATATTGAAAGGGGAAGGAATCGAAACCTGGGAACCCCGCTTTACCTGGCACGCTTTCCGTTATGTTGATGTAATTGGATCACCGGTTGATTTAACCCTGGATAATCTGGAAGGCAGGGTGGTAAATACCGATATTCAAAAAGCAGGGAGTTTTGAATGTTCCAATCAATTGCTGAATAAAATATTGGACAATTACCAGTGGACCCAACTGGGCAATGTACATGGCGGCGTTCCAAGCGATTGCCCTCATCGCGAGCGGCGCGGTTATACCGGCGATGGCCAGATTTCTGCCAGGGCAGCTATCTATAATTTCGACATGTCGGCCTTTTACACCAAATGGATCGGCGATATCGGCGACGGACAGAACCATGCTACCGGCTATGTACCTAATACAACGCCTTATCAGGATGGTGGCGGCGGAACCGCCTGGGGATCAGCTTATATTATCATCCCTTGGTATATGTTTCAATACTATGGCGATAAACGCATTCTGGAACAGCATTACATCGGCATGAAACAGTGGATTCTGTACATGACAAATTCACTCAATCCCCAGGGAATACTGGCTAATCAGGGCCTCGGGGAATGGGTACCACCGGATATCGTAGAAATTGAACCCGATTATGTAAACACCTGCTATTACTTTTATTGCTGCCAGCTGATGGTAAAAATCGCTGCTGTAACCGGAAATCTAACCGATCAGGAATACTTTACTCAATTGGCGGAAAAAGCAAAAAAGGCTATCAATACAAACTATTTTCACCCCGATAATTCAAGCTATTCAGTTAGCCGTCAGGGTGCTGAAGTGTACCCGCTTGGTTTTGGTATTGCAGAAAAAGAAAATATAAAAGCCGTATTTAATAACCTGTTAAAAAACATAATTGATCAGAATAAACTGCATTTCGATACCGGAATTTTGGGTACTCCGCTCCTTCTGGAGGTATTAACGGATATGGACCGCGCCGATCTGGCTTATACGCTTATGAATCAACGCGATTTTCCTGGTTTCGGCTTCATGATAGAAAAGGGAGCTACCACAATCTGGGAAACATTTCAGGGCGATGTATCGCATAGCCACCCGATGTTTGGCAGCGTTTGCCAATGGTTTTTCCAAAGTATCGGAGGCATTTCTCCTGATCCGGAAAGTCCGGGATTCAAACATTCAATCATTAAACCGGTGCCGGTGAGCAGCTTGACTTTTGCAAACACATCCTATCAATCGGTTTATGGTGAAATAAAAACCCAATGGAAATTTGACGGCGATGATTATCTGCTCAATATTTCCATTCCGGCTAACACTTCCGCCACGGTTTACGTTTTGGCAACCGATAACGGAATAGTTACTGAGAGCGGTAAATCATTAGCTAAAAACAAGAATATCAAATACCTGCGCAACGATAATAAATATACGGTTCTTGAAGTGGAATCAGGAACCTACCAATTTCGTTCGGCAAACTCCAGAAATCTATTGAAAAATACTGTGTTGTCCAATCCCATCATTTACCCGACCGATACCCTTGCCCAACTCCGCGACTCCGTGCTGGTGCGAATTGTTTGCGATGTTGCTGAGACTCAAATCTATTATACAACAAACAATTCGGAACCCGACACCACTTCCATCCGCTACAGGAAACCGTTTTATGTATCGGAACCAACTATGATAAAAGCAAAAGTATTTGGTGAGGGTTTTGAACCCAGTTTCACTAAAACCAACTATATCGATTTCGTAAATTCGGATATCAATGGATTAAACTTTAAATATTATGAGGGAATCTGGGTAAAAATACCAGATTTTAAGAAATTCCCAGTCATTAAAACCGGAACTGTTTATGAGTTCAGTCTCGAAAAAATTTACCCGTCAAAGGATGAATTCGCATTGTCGTTTAGTGGGATAATTGAGATTGCTAACGCGGGCCCCTATCAATTTTTCATTCAATCAAACGATGGAACCCGACTGTTTATCAACGATAAACAAGTAATTGATCACGATGGCCCCCATGGTGCCGATATTGAGAAGTCGGGAGATATTACATTGAAAAAAGGGAGGCATCCCATCCGGCTCGATTACTTTCAGGCCGGCGGCGGACTCTATCTGCGCGTCCAATATTCGGGGCCCGGTGTCGAAAAACAAGATGTTCCGCCAATGATTCTATTTCAAAAATAATGTTGCGCCCGCTCATGCAAAGGGTGGTAAAAAATGAAAACATGAAACGAATAATTCAAATTTTAACGATTCTGCTTTTTCTCACATCTGCAACCTCATCAACCGATGAGAAGGTTCCAGTATATAAAGATCCACGTGCCGGAGAGTTCTTCCGCGATTGGCTGATTTGCGGTCCATTCCCCAATCCACTTCCCGCGGGTATAAACCAGTACCGCTTTGATTCCACATCATTGGGCCATTACCGCGATTTTCTGACTCAGTTTGGCGGTGAAGGAAATATTCGTCCGTTTGAGGGTATGGAAATCAAACATCCCGATGGACACACCGTGAAATGGACCCGCTTCCGGAACCCTTATGGACTGATCTCAATTGGCGACATGCTCACTCCTAATGCTCAGGCTGTTGCCTATGCCGCCTGCGTAGTGCAATCATCGGAAGAAAAGAAAATGGTGCTCTCGGTTACCTCCAATGATGGAGCGAGAATATGGCAAAACGGCGTTCGGATTTTAGAACACAATACCATGGGTTCAGAGGAGCCCGACCGCGACCTGGTCCCTGTGATCCTGAAAAAAGGAGATAATTATTTCTGCGTGAAAATATCGCAGGGATTTGGGAAATGGAGCTTCCAGCTCAGGCTCCTCGATTATATGGAAAGCGTTGACCGCGTGGAGAAAAGCATATACCTGTACACCCGTCCGGAAATCACCGAAACGGCTGATGAATACCAAATATTTATCGGGCAAAAATATAAGGTCGAATTATTGCAAAAGAAAATCCCGGTACGAATTGAGATTATGGATCAGGATGAAAATCATGTAATTGCAACATTTAATTCCTTTATCGGTGAAACTCTCCACATTAAAAAATCGGACCTGAATTTAATTAATGGTTTACACCCGGTATTGTGCACCATCATTTTACCCGATGGCCGGCAACATACCCTTCGTAACTATCTGTACTCCGGAAAGGCTCCGGATATTAACAAAACATTAGCCCAATTCAGCCGGTTGCCACATCCCGACTCCACTCTTTTTCATGAAAAACAGGCATTGAAAAACTCAAAATGCATGGCCTTCCAACTAGCCGACGATGCCAAAGCCGGAAACCTGGAACCCATGGATTCCTGGACACAAAAAGAGGTAACCAACCGTTACGGTAAGTGGCTCACTTCCATCTATAATGCCCCCACACCCTATCATAAAATTTTTCCCGAAATCAGGAGTATTGAGTTATTAAATACGGGCGATTTCCCGATAAATAAGGAACTGTCATATACCGACTTTACTCAGGGAAAGGTAAATGCAGATCTAAACAGAATTGCGGAATTACTGAATCAACATAAAAAACCAAACTGGAAAATTTCCGATAACGGAAATATCGAGATCGGGTTACAAAAAGATTTTCCGGAATCAAAACAGTTCACTTTTCCTTCAAATGAGGCTTATCAGATTGTGGTAGATATTAATAAAATCAAAGTTATCGGTGCCGGTATCAGGGGGTTGCATTTTGGGTTGGTCACGCTTAAACATTTGATTGAGATGAATGAGCCGCTGCCGGCTGCGGTTATTACCGACTATCCCGCGGCTGCGCACAGGGCGACTTTCCAGTTTCTTCCCGTTCCCATGACTCAAAAAAGCAAGGACCGGATATTGGAATATGTCGATCTGAAATACAACGAAATAGTTGTTCGTTCAGCAGATTATCGCAATTTGGATGATCCCAAAATCAGGGAAGGGATCGTTGAGTATTTCGATTTTATAAAAAGTTTCCATATTGAACCGATCCCGCTTCTTTGGATCACTGGCGATCCCGCGTGGGAAGAGGGCTTCTTACTGGAAGATGAGCCCGTTACGTTTATTGGTGATCGGTTGCAGTTCCAGGTCCAGCAAATGGTTAACTTCGAAAGCTCACGCCCGGTAATTCGCTCCGGAAAGCAGGGCATCGTGTATGAGGCAGGGAAGGATTACCGGATTATTTCTGTTGCTCCTCCCATAATGGAACGGATTCCAACCGGCCGCATTCCAATCAATGGTACCGTATTTTTTACCGGCGATATCATCGATCCCCGGGCCCATCGATATTCAAAAACCTGCCCGTCTGAAGAACCTGCTTACCAGGAATTCGATCGGCTCACCGGCCTGATAATCGAAACGCTTAAACCATCAAAATTGCACGTGAACCACGATGAACTTGGGCTGATTAACAGCGATAGCCGTTGCAAAAAGAGGAACCTGAAAGAGCATGAACTCGTTGCTTATCAGATTAACCGGATGCGGGATATCATCAAAAAACATGATACTGCGGTCGACATGATTATGTGGGCCGATTGTGTGAACCCATACCATAATGCCGGGCTCAAACTCTTGGAAAACACAGCTGATCTATTATATAAGGATATCATTATGGCCCATTGGTATTACACAGCCGAGAATTATCAGCAGCGGGATCTGCTGGAAAAGGGGACCGATGTTCTGCTGAGCAGGGGTTTCAGAACATACGGCTGCCCCTGGGATCATCTGGTAAATCATCAGGCCTGGGAGCGCATTTTACTGAAAAACACAGGCAATCCTGATTTCTTGGGCCTCATGCATACCGAGTGGTACAGCGATGACCGCTCCTTCGGCCTTTCACAAACTGCTGAAATCAACTGGACCGGCAAAACATGGCTGACACGTTAACGGATCGCGCTTCATGAAACACATTTTTACATACTTTAGCTCAATCGATTTTAAAGAAAACTCAACCTGATACTATGTCTGATCAAAAACAAAATACGGGGGACCTCTATTTAGGTCTCGATATCGGAGGCACCAAATGTGCCGTTGTTGTTGGGGATGCTTCTTTTTCTATAAAGAAGAAGATTTTTTTTGATACCCGGACAGAGCGTGGATATCACGATATTTTAGCTGAATTCAAGAAACATATCAAATCCATCCTAACCGATTTTCCCGATCAAAAACTGAAGCGTATAGGTATCAGCTGTGGAGGTCCGCTGGATTCAAAAAAGGGAATGATCTACTCGCCTCCCAATTTACCAGGATGGGATAACGTTCCGATTACCAAGATATTCAGCGATGAATTTGGAGTGGAAACAGCCATCCAGAACGATGCCAATGCCTGTGCCCTGGCCGAATGGCTGATGGGTGCCGGCAAGGGTACTTCCAACATGATTTTCCTGACTTTTGGCACCGGAATGGGATCCGGCCTCATCCTTAACGGAAAACTGTACAGCGGCACCAATGATTTGGGTGGCGAAGTGGGCCATATCAGGCTTAACAAAACCGGACCGATTGGCTTTGGAAAAGCTGGCTCATTCGAGGGATTTTGCAGCGGCGGTGGTATTGCCCAGCTGGCAAAATCCATGGTTACTGAGAGGTTAAATAACCACCAGACAGTGGATTTCTGTAACTCCCTGGAAAAAGTTAACGAAATTGATACCAAAATGGTTGCCCTTGCTGCAAATGCCGGTGATCCGGTGGCTTATGAAATTATTAAAATTTCAGCCGGTTATCTGGGCCAGGGACTCGCCATCCTTATCGATATTCTTAATCCGGAGTGCATTGTAATCGGAAGTATTTATGCACGAAACGAAAATCTATTTAAACCACTGATATACGAAGTCTTACAGCGTGAAGCCATTCCCCAGGCACTGGAGGTTTGCACCATAAAACCGGCTGAATTGGGCGATTCTATTGGTGATTATGCCGCTTTATGTGTAGCCGTTTATGAAGATAAGTTCTAAATTGCCTCACAGTGGAAAACAACAATATTATTGAAGATCTGATCATCAGGTATCCGCAGCTTTTGCCGGTTAAAGAAAACATTCAGCTGGCTGCAGATTGCCTCATAAAATGCTATCAGCAAGGGCGAAAAGTGTTGGTGTGCGGCAACGGCGGAAGCTGCTCCGATTCCGATCATATCGTGGGCGAATTGATGAAGGGATTTGAGGATAAGCGACCCATAACTGGCACGTTGAAAACACGGCTGTCCGATTTTGGAGGCGAAAGGGGGGATTACCTTGCGGCAAAGCTTCAACAGGGCCTGCCGGCAATTTCACTCACTGCCCATAGCGCCCTCATCACCGCAGTGGCAAACGATACCGATGCAAACCTGATTTTTGCCCAACA
Source organism: uncultured Bacteroidota bacterium (assembly GCA_903919925.1). Taxonomy (GTDB): domain Bacteria; phylum Bacteroidota; class Bacteroidia; order Bacteroidales; family UBA12481; genus UBA12481. The sequence goes on from CAIXKO010000573.1 coordinate 8,888, forward strand.
GGTTGTAGGTTACGGTAATGAAGGCGATGTACTGATCGGAATCACAACCTCCGGGAATTCCCAAAATGTGGTGGACGCTATCATCACCGCAAAGGCAAAAGGGATGAATGTGATTGGCCTGACCGGTGAGTCCGGTGGAAAAATGAAAACCCTTTGCGATATCCTGATCAATGTGCCCGGGAGGCGGACTGCATTTGTCCAGGAACTGCATTTACCTGTATATCACGCACTTTGCTTGATGATTGAGTATTACTTCTTTAAAAATCTGCCATGAAGAACAAAAACAATTCAAAGGAGAAAAACAATATCTCCCGCAGGTCATTCATTGGTCGCACTGCCGCAGGTACAGCGGTTATTGCCCTCGCGCCGGTAAGCACGCTTATTGCATCCGATAATCAACCGGCTGCCTCCTGGCCCGCCGATGCTTCAAAATACAGGTTTCACATGATCGGTCAGGCACATATCGATCCGGTATGGTTATGGCCTTGGACCGAAGGTATCTCTATTGTTCACAGCACTTTCCGCTCGGCTTTGGATCGGATGAACGAAACACCCGATTTCTGCTTTACCGCCAGCTCCGCTCAGTTTTACCATTGGGTGGCTGAAAATGATCCGAAAATGATCGTGGAAATCAAAAAACGGGTGGAAGAGGGCCGTTGGAATATCGCAGGCGGCTGGTGGGTGGAGCCCGATATGAATATCCCTTGCGGTGAAGCCATGGTGCGCCAGGGTTTA
>CAIXKO010000574.1 GCA_903919925.1 uncultured Bacteroidota bacterium
ATTTGCAGGCAATTATGAGCAGCAGATCCGGGCAACCAAGCGGTTATCCATCGTGATCCCCATCAGCCTGATCATCATATTTCTGCTTTTATTTTTCCAGTTTAAAACCGTTACTGCTTCAACCATTCACTTTTCAGGTGTTTTTGTGGCGTTCTCCGGTGGCTTCATCTTTTTATGGCTGTATGGACAACCCTGGTTCATGAACTTTGCCGTTTCAGGAGTAAATATGCGGCACCTGTTCCAAATGCACGAAATCAACCTGAGCGTAGCTGTTTGGGTAGGGTTTATAGCGCTGTTCGGGATTGCCACCAACGATGGCGTGATCATGGGAACCTATATTCATGATGTGTTTGAGCGACGGAAACCCACCTCGGTTCTTGCTGTAAGAGAAGCAGTTGTTGAGGCTGGTAAAAGGCGCGTGAGGCCCGCCATGATGACTGCTGCCACTGCAATCATCGCTCTGCTTCCGGTGCTCACTTCAACCGGTAAAGGCGCTGATATTATGGTTCCAATGGCCATCCCAACCTTTGGTGGAATGACCATCCAGATTATGACGATTTTTGTGGTTCCCATCCTGCAAAGTATCTGGAGGGAGAGAGCGGTAAAAACTGAAGCACGGAAATTAGTCCTTCAAAACGACAATCATTATGACAATCAATAATATACAGCGCTTTTCAAGATCAGTATTCAGGTTGTTGATTCTATCGGTAGTTTTAACCGGATTTCCGGAATTAACCGCCCAGCAACCCGATTCTATCTCCTTCTATTTACACGAAGCTGCAGCCAACAATCCGGGGCTAAAGGCCAAATATGCCCAGTATCAGGCATCTTTGGAAAAAGTTCCGCAGGCAGGCACCCTACCCGATCCGGAGCTTCAATTTGGGTTCTTTATTAAAAAGATGACTTTAATGGAAGGATACCAACTGGCAGATTTCAGGTTGATGCAGATGGCTCCGTGGTTTGGCTCCTTAAAAGCAGCCAAAGATGAGGCTTCAAAAATGGCACTGGCGAAATTTGAGGAGATGGAAAGCGTAAGAAATCAGTTGTTTTTTGATGTAAAAAATGCCTGGTACCAGGTTTACCTGTCAGCAAAGGAGATAGAATCCACCCAAAACAACCTTACCCTATTAAGATCGCTCGAGCGTATGGCGATTATCAGGCTTCGGTCGGCTGGCAATGCGGCATCACCAGGCCCCGCGAGTATGAGTGAAGGTAGTGCAACCGGTCAAAAAGCGGGCAATTCCGGAATGGGTGGATCGGCTATGGGCAGCCAGGCAGATAAAAAAAGCGGGACCGGGAGTTCTTCAGCCATGTCGGCTGAAACCCCAATGGCTGGAGCAGATCAGGGAGGGATGATCAATGTTTTAAGGGTGCAAATGGAACTTGGCGAATTAGAAAATAAGTTGGAAGGATTAAAAGATCAGTTGGTTACCAACAAAACACGTTTTAACAGTTACCTGAACCGGAAGCCGGATGCCGATGTCTTCATCGTTAAAGAGTTGCCGGAAACCACCCTGCCTGTTTCTGCCTCTCTTTTGGCCGACAGCATTGTTAATAACCCGATGATCAGGATGTACGATGCGGACCGGCGTGCCAATGAGGCCAGGATGGTGATGGCTAACCGGATGGGTTACCCGATGATCGGTATCGGCCTGAATTATTCGCTCATTCAAAAATTCCCCGATGTGACTTCCATGATGAATGGCAAGGACATGTTGATGCCGATGGTGACGGCGACATTGCCCATTTATCGTAAAAAATATACATCATTGCAACAAGAGGCTGGTTTTCTGCGCGATGCTGCTGCTGAATCAGCAAAAAACGTTCATAACGAACTCAAAGTAAGCTATCAGGAGGCTCTTCAACTTTATCATGATGCTGACCGGCGCATCGATCTGTATAATCGTCAGGCATCATTGGCAGAAAAAACAATCACTTTACTCACACAATCCTTCTCAGTAGCGGGAACAGATTTCGAGGAAATATTACGATTGCAGCAGAAACTGTTGGATTATCAGTTTAAACAGATTGAAGCGCTGGTCGATCGAAATGTGGCAATTGCTACCATAAACTCCATAATCGCTCACCAATAACATCGAAATCAAATGAAATTCAATAAGTTAATATCCAATTCACATTTACGGACGCTGATATTAATTCTTGCTGGTTTTTTTGCCGGGTGGCTGGTTTTTCACCGCTCATCAGTAACCAGTAAGCCGGAAACCGAGGTAACTGAAGCAAAAAAAACCATCTGGACCTGCTCCATGCACCCGCAGATCCGTAAGGAGGAGCCCGGATTATGCCCGCTTTGCGCAATGGATCTTATTCCTTTGGCTCAGGATGCTGCCCAGGTTGATCCAAACACCATCACCATGACTGAGGACGCTGCAAAAATAGCAGAGGTGCAAACTTCGGTGGTTTCCCAACAGGTTTCGGAAAAAGAAGTGAGATTATACGGCAAAATTGAAGCCGACGAGCGTTTGCTTCAAACCCAGCCATCCCATTTGGCGGGACGTATTGAGCAGCTTTTAATCAACTTCACCGGTGAGGAAATCCATAAAGGACAAACTATTGCGCGCATTTATTCCCCTACCGCAATGACCGCGGAACAGGAACTTTTTGAAGCGCTGAAAATGAAGGATACGGCAATCATTACGGCTGCGCGCAACAAACTCCGTCAATGGAAATTTACTGATAGTCAGATTACTGAGATGGAAAGCAGCAAAGAAATCAAAAGTGTTTTTGACGTTACCGCCACAACTTCGGGAATCATTATTGCCAAAAAAGTAAATATAGGTGACTATGTTCAGCAGGGGTCGGCTTTGTATGAAATTGCAGATCTGAGCCGGGTTTGGGCTCTTTTTGATGCCTATGAAAGCGACCTTCCCTGGATCAGGGTGGGCAACAAGGTTACCTTTACTTTGCAATCGGTTCCAGGCAAGGAGTTTACGGGAACAGTTTCGTTTATCGACCCGGTCATTAATTCCCAAACCAGGGTTGCCCGTTGCAGGGTGGAGGTAAGGAACAGCGGGAATATCCTGAAACCGGGCATGTTTGCATCGGGATATGTTAAATCACACACAGCATTGCAGGAAAGCAGTCTGGCTGTACCCCACTCCTCCGTTTTGTGGACCGGCACCCGTTCCATTGTTTATGTAAAAGTCCCTGAATCATCGCAACCAACATTCCAGATGCGGGAAATAACCCTGGGGCCCGATCTGGGCGAGAGTTATGTTGTTGTGGATGGGCTTGAGGAAGGAGAAGAAATTGTAACCAATGGCACTTTTAATATCGATGCCTCAGCACAGTTAATGGGCATACCCAGCATGATGAACGATCCTTTGGCTAACTCAGCCACGAGTGAATCCATAAAAAAAGTTGCCGCAAGCAAGGAGCTGATGGATCAGATCAACGGTTTGTTAGCCGCCTATAATGAACTAAAGAATGCTTTTGTGGGATCCGATGCTAAAAAAGCAACAAAAGCTGCGAACCTGCTGTCCGACAGGCTTAAAACAGTGGATAAAAAAGAGATCGGCGCTGAACAAATGGATCAGTGGAAAGCCTTTTCATCAACACTCGATTCGGAAACTCAAAAAATTGCCTCTAATACTGATATTGAACAGCAAAGGGTATCGTTTTCACCTTTGAGCAATGAATTTTACAAGATTCTGAAGTTGTATGGATCGGAGCAAACCGTTTACTATCAATATTGTCCGATGGCTTTCGATAATAAAGGAGCATTTTGGCTAAGCGAAGCCAAAATCATATCCAATCCATACTTTGGCGAATCTATGCTGAGATGCGGCGAAACCAAGGAAGTAATCAAGAATTAGCTATCTTTTCAACATGAAAATTGAGATATCAAACGGAGAGTTGCTCGACAAGCTGTCGATACTCGAGATTAAGATGGAAAAAATCAGTGATTCCGGAAAACTGGTGAATATCAAAGCAGAGTTTTTATTACTTAAACCATTGGGAGATAATCTGATTCCGATAGTTGAATCGCAGTATAAAAATCTGGTTGACATTAATCGGTTATTGTGGGAAATCGAAGATACCATTAGAGATTTAGAGCGAAATCAGGATTTTGGAAATGATTTTGTTCAAACGGCCCGAAAAGTTTATCATTATAATGACCAGCGGGCACAAATAAAAAAAGAGATCAACCTGCTCACCAACTCCGGTTTGGTTGAGGAAAAATCCTATTCCGGATATTAGTATGAAAAACATTGTCGTTTTACGTTTATCATCGATGGGTGATGTATTACTTACGCTGCCTGTAATACACGGAGTATTAAGCCTTAATCCTGATCTACAGATTATTTTTGTTACCCGGAAAAGATTCGTGCCTTACTTTAGCGAAATCGATCGGTTGATCGCAATTCCCTTTGATCCATCGGGCAAACACCAAGGATTCCCCGGCCTTTGGAAGTTATTCCGCGAGATCAGGCATTACCGGTTTTCGAAGGTGGTGGATTTGCATGGAATAATCAGGACCTGGTACCTCGACAGCCTTTTCCTGCTTACGGGATCCCGGGTATACCGGATTAACAAGCACCGCAATCTACGCAGTAAAATCCTTAAGGATAACAGTTTAAATGTCAGTGTACCCCATGCAACCGATCGGTATCTGGACGTTTTCCTGAAAGCTGGCTTCAAGGGAGAAATATCCAAAGTTGCATTCGTTTCTCTGCCTGATATTCCTGAATCTAAAAAACCCATCAATGGTGTTGTCCGGATTGGCATTGCTCCAATTTCAAAGCACCGGCCCAAAAACTGGGCTTTAAATTACGTTGCGGATCTTATTGGTCTGCTCCAGCAAAGGTATTCTGCTGAAATACATTTGTTTGGAGGATTAGATGATCAATGGACGCTGAATTCGTTATCCGGAACCAATATTTTCAACCATGCCGGGGTACTGGATCCGCTGGATGAAGTTTCGTTTATTAAGACACTTGATGTTTTTGTTTCGATGGATTCTGCCAACATGCATCTGGCATCTTTGGTAGGAGTGCCTGTTGTATCGATATGGGGAGCAACCGATCCAAAGCTGGGGTTCGCGCCATTATATCAGCCGGATGGGAATGCCCTTTATGCCGATCCGAGTCAGGTTGAATGCCGTCCATGTTCCGTTTTTGGTGAGATTCCCTGCCAAAGAACCAAAGCGCCGATGATCTGCATGAAGAGTATCAGACCTGAACAGGTTTCGAATAAAATCAGCGAAATTCTGCATCTCCCGGAATAATTATAGGCCTTCTGTTATTATCTTTACAGATAAAGCTTACGGCCATGAAAAAAACTCTATTAGCCATTATTGTCTGTGGCTTATTTCTCATTTGTGTATCGATGCCGGTGAAGGCACAGAAAGTGGCAATTTACAGCTATCCGGTTGAGATTGAGCTTACAAATGATCAGGGTGACATGCCCACCAAAGATTACCTGAAAAATTACGGAACGAAGGGCAAAAAGCGTGGAGTTGAGTTTATTTATGAAACGGCAACTCCGTTTTTGATTACCAGGCTTAATAAGGCCGGAATGGTTGTTTTAGCCATCGATACGCTTTCGCCGATCAAAGCCAATGAATACGGTAAACCTTCGGCTTCGCTGGCCAAGGCGGTTGTCAGCGGAATTGCCGGCCAGTACATGAAAGTTTATATCAAAGATATCACGCAGCCGTATGTGGAAGGATTAACTCAAACCGATCCTAACTCGCAGCAGCGCAAATTAGTTAAAATCCGATGCCGCATTCAGATTTACGATTCCAACAAAGAATTATTAAAGGATGCTGAGGGCGTTTTTCAGTCGGGCGAAAAAATGGAAAGCGCATCCGATCTGGGGGTTGATCTCAGGAAATACCAGGGAACAGAATATCTGCAGGAGTTAAAGATTTATGAAACCTGCACCAAGATGGCTATCATCAAAGCGGTTAATCAATTAGAAATCAAGCAGAATCCTTAATAAATGACAAAAGGACCACAATAAATTGCGATCCTTTTGAAGACAAGGTTTAGTTAGGAGTTAGAATAGAAAATCCAGTCCGATATAGATACCTTTTTTTCCGTCATTTTTTAGAGGATCTTTTGATCCGTTATTGGCTGCCAAACCATAATCCACTGCAACAATAAAGTTCTGATTCAAGGCAATATGCAACCCAGCGCCGTAGGTTACATGCAAGCCATCTTCACTTCCGATGAAACCAGCCGGAATTGGAGCAGAAACTTTATACCCTTTGGTTACCTTAGCCATATCAACAAATGGAGAGAGTGCAAGATACCAGTTTTGTTTTAAAAACTCAAATTTTACAAATTTCCATCTTAATTCAAAATTCCCCAGAGCAAATCCTTCACCAACAACACGATTCCTGAGAATTCCACGTAAAGTTTTTGATCCA
>CAIXKO010000575.1 GCA_903919925.1 uncultured Bacteroidota bacterium
GCCTTCCTGTTGAGGTGGTCAAGGACATACCCTTTTTTTGGATAAATCCACGAGGCGCTGATCACCTGACGCCAGTGAGGATCCTTCATATTCATTGTTGCCTCATCGAATGGGACCTTTATATCCCCGAAAGGCCATAGTGAACCAAAGGTAAAATCACAACCAAGTCCCAGGCTATCGGCACTGTGTTTGGCAAAAGCCACCACTTCTGTCCATTCAGGACTAAGCCATTCCTGTCGTGGAGTATAGTGAATTGTATCCTTTTTCATCCGGTTGACCGGATAGACCCAGGCAACTTCCACCCCTCCAAAACCATTGTTCTTCAGCCACTTCAGATTATCAACGATGGCCGGTTTTTCAATTACAGAGGCAAACCACCACCAGCGGGTCCAGGGACGGCTGTCGGTATAAAGCTTGGTTGTTTTTAAATCGATCTGTCCCTTTTTTTCTATTGTTTGACCGTAAGTACAGCATGTAAAAACTATAATCAAAAATACGAATGTGATAATTGCCTTCATAACTGATTAATTATTTGTCTTCTATAACAACCTTTTTCCAACTCTTCCGTTTCCCCAAAATTATTAAATTAAACTTATTAGTGAAGCCTTCACCTGAGGTGAAAGCTTCACCAGTTTTTCTATCGCCTGTACTTCACTCCGAGAAGTTCCAGACGCACCAGATGATTCTGCAACCGCTTCATAAACCCGTCGTAATCACGCCCTGGCTGCGAAGACCAGAGAACCTCTGCCAGCGCGGCAGAACGAGGATAAACCAGGGCATCGATCGCCTGCTCCGATGGATGATTATCGGTCCACATTTGTCCCTGACCACCCAGGATATGAGTCGCCTGTTCCGCAGTAAGCTCCTTAGGTACCGGGTCGAAACTATAAACTTTGCTCACCGGTGGATCGGGATAATCGAAATAAGTAAATTGCCGGGGCGCCATGATCACATCATGTCCGGCCACTGCCGCTTCAATACCTCCATCCATACCGCGCCACGACATCACGGTCGCATTGGAAAATATTGAACTTGTGCAATGCCATAAGGTCAATGAAGCGCAAAACAAAGTCCTTTGTCTGAAAATCATGCCCACTGTCGAGCATAAGTCCACGCCAGGCAAACCGGGGGGTATCCTCAATAGAAACACAAGGAATAACCCAGGCAACATCCCTGACCTGAGTGGCCGGGAATAGTTGAGGAGGCAATAGTTGGCGAAGGGTCTGCATCCCGTAGAACAGACCAGCCTGTCGGGCCGCAGTTATATTGATCCCCTGGGGTGTAACCGTAAGCTGATAGCCCTCATTACCTAGCTGTGTAAGTTTCCTATCCTGACGGAAACGAATGATTGCTTGTGACCCTTTGGAGGCCCGTCCGGATACCTTCATGGCAAAACCGGTACTATGGCGTATACAATCAGCGAATTGCTGAGCCGTATTCCTACCCGCTTTATCGGCAACCACCTGAATGTAGGAGGACAGCGTGAAGTACCCATTTCCCAATACTATTTTAGCGGGCAAAGGTATTAGTGAAGGAATTCCGCCATTCCCCGTCGCAGATGGAAGCGTTGAAGCAACAGGAGCCGTGGCCGCTGATGGCTCAGTTTTCTGACTGAATAATGCCAATGAACAGCAGCCAAACAAAACAATAAATAGAATGTTCCTTTTCAATATTTCTGTATTACGGTATTCCGAAGATCGGCGTGCTTCACCGTTTTATCCGTTATTGGTTTCAGAATCATCGTATAATCAACCGGTATCCCATGTACTTTGTATTTATCAAGCACACCGGGACCGCAGGTCGCTGTTCCCAATCCGTTTTGCGCCTGATCCATATTGACTGTAAAAAAGTTCGCCTTTTGCAGCTCATTGATATGCCTTGCCTTAATAATCACCTCATCTTCATATTGATAAGCGCTGAAATTAAACGGTGCGCTGCCTTCAATATACAAACCGGTTCCGTCATTATCGGTTAATGTCGCGTAACGGACGTCACTGCGATTACCGCTTTCACCCGGTACAACAAAGTAGAAAAACAAATCATTTACTTTTGATTCATAAAGGCCGACCTTACCGCA
>CAIXKO010000576.1 GCA_903919925.1 uncultured Bacteroidota bacterium
TGCACAGGTTGGTTCGTCTACAGTGGATTCACTTGTTTCATCAGGCAATTTTGTTTTGGAGCCTAATCAGTTGAGTGGGTTCAATGTTAACCCCGTGATGAACTTTGTAATGTTAAACGGCGATAACCTGATATTTCAAACAAGCAGTCCGGTTGATCGGACTCGTGCTAATATCCCGTTTACGGACAAAACGGTAAAGGGGAATATCACCTCGAAAAAGATCAGTAAAAGCAAAAATGGAAACTCCCTGTTAAAACTTGGCGTAATGACCGACATAGGGGTTGGATTCAGGGTCGATCTCCGGATTTCTCCATTCGGAAATGCCACCGCTTCTGTCACCCAAAATAATGCGGCAGGCAGGTTGGATTATTCAGGTCGGATTGTTGCCCTGGATGAATCATCTGTTTTCGTTGGTACGGAATCGTTTGACCTCGCGGGTTTTCCCTGGTTCTATAATTTCTATCTGGGTGCGATGTACGGACGGAACTGAACCTTAATACTTCCCTTCTAAAAATTACCTGTGGTGGCTGCTACGGTTTACGGGTTTTCCTGTAGTTGCTTCGTCGATAAGTTCTCCCCCCACAAACGTCCGCACTTCCTGCAAAACAACTCCGCTGTGCTGCTCGGGGAACCAGTGATTAAACTCGGGGTAAAACACCATTCGGCAATCGGGCCGCGAATGAATCAGCCGCTCAAAGGCGGCAGTCGAGGCAATCCGATCCAGAGGTGTCCGTAAATAAAGAACCGGGAAAGAGAAATCCAGGTACTCGCGCTGGTAAAAGAGGCCGAGGAAGGCTTGTGGGAGAATTGTCACCAGCAGGCGGGGCCGATCCCAATAGTGATAGGTATCCTTCCATAGTTCAGCAGCGGTTTCAGAGCGGTACCCTGCGGCCTTGACGATCGACCAGGCGACCGTTTTCCGCAAAAAGGGGAAATAGTAAGGGGCGCAAAACCATAGGCCGTAGAGCCAGGTAAAAGCGTTCAGGCCGTGTTCGAAAATGTCAAAGCGATTGGAGGACCCCACTGAAAAGGCAACTATTTTTTCGATCGGAGGGTTTTTCTGTTTGCGCGCCCAGCGCCAGGTATGAGTGGCACCCCAGTCGTGGGAGAGAAAAATCAGCTTGCCGGTTGGACTCTGAAGGGCGAGGTCGTCCATCGTCTGGTCAAATTCGCGCGACATGACTCCCCTGGCCAGTTCCTTGAGCGGCGGGAAGTTTGGATTGTCGTGCCGGTTAGGGAAAGCGTAACAATAAATACTGCGACCGGCCAACCAGGACTGTCCACGCTCAGTTTCGGCGTAATAGGCAGCAAACATAGCAGGGGAATCGGGAAACCCATGCACAAATACAACCGGACTTTTGCCGGTTCCGTCCGCCTGGTGCAAACAGGTTAATTTAGCATATTGAATGACTTGATTGTGTGACATAACTTTTGTTTGTTTAACTTCCAATCTCAGCTGCACTCCCGTCTTGATGTTTTAGTCTGCTAAGTTATCAATTGATCTTCACACAGCGGACTGAGCACCCATGACTCTTATCCGGTCCACTCCCTCGAATAACTCCATCATTCTGGGTTAATCCCCTCAGCCAGGATAATCCCCCATCATCATCCCGGCCGATTCCCCTCCACCAGGGATTATTCTCCTCGTCCGGAGTGGAAGTCCAATAAATACCCATATCATATAATCCCATAAAATAACCAGGATTTAAAGGGGTATCAGCTATGCGCTCACCTCCGGGTAAGGCGTTAAACCCACTGGAATTATTTTTGTTACCTTTTTCATATCGCCACCAATCTTTGGATTTCAGCTTTTGACCAACATCTCCTGTTTCTCTCCGGTCAAGCGATTCACCCTCACTCCATTTCATTCCTAAATATTGTTCTAATGTTGTCCAGTCTTCATCTGTCGGCAAATGCCATCCATCAGGACAGGCAGTCATGGCTGCTGCCCAATTATACAAAACGCCGAAATTCATATAGTTACTTTCTTGCACTGCTGCAGAAATGTCATTCCCTTGATAGTCATAAACATAAAAGAACGGCTCATCAACTGAACCTTCTTGAGGGGGGGCTACCTTGGGCAAATAGGCGAGATTTTCAGCCATCCATGTTTGGTTGCCAATAGTTACTGTTTGATAAACATGGCCATCGCGGGAATCAGTAGAAGTACCGATGAGCACTTCCTTTTCGCAGGAGAGCAAAAAGGCAGTTAAAACGACGATTAATGTTAGTTTTTTCATGTTTGTTAAGAGTTTAACAGCAAAAAAATCAGCATGTTAAGTGTAAAGTTAAACAAGTTTTTCTCTTTCAAACATCGATGATCAGAATAACCATATACCGGACCCTTTTTCTTAGTTTGGTTTTGTCAAGTTTGTTTTTTGGATCTTATTTGTTTTTTGTATTTTGTTATTTGCTTTTTGAACCATTATTTCAAATTAACATCCAAATACACAGAATACCGCCCGTAAGTTTCATAAAAAGGCTTAAAAACAACCCCGTCAACAGTAAACTGCAACTGATTGGGATCACCTGATATTGATTTACTGATATCCGCTGAATTTAAAGTTACCTTACGCCAATCGGTGCGGGGCTCCGGCTCCTGAGCTGCCAGTAAAACGGGTCCGTAAAACAAACTGGCAATATTTTGCTGATCCATAACCGGCTCTAAATAAAACTTAAACGGCATACGCACCTCAACCGTGTCCCCGTTTTTCCATTTACGGCTTATGGTCAGATAGCTTCCCGGGGTAGCCTTCACCTTTTCTTCCTTACCATTTATCGTCACAAAAAAACCTTTGGTTGCCCAATGCGGTACGCGAACATTAAGGTCAAACCGGCCATTACCTTTAATAGTTAACCGGGTACGGTCTTCTTTTGGATAAGCTGTTGTTTGCGTTATCGTTATATTCCTATCGGTCCAATTTAAAATGGAAGGCACATAAAGGTTCACATACAACGCCTGGTTGCCGGCACTTTTAAAATAGATTGAGTTCTGAAGTTTTGTACTACTCTCCAAAGCCGTACCATTACAGCACGTAAAACCATCCATATCTTCGTTACCAAACTGTTTTACCGAACCGGGCCGCAACGATACATGATAGGTATTGGCAGGGTTGTGCTCTGCAACTGAAGCCAGAATGTGATTGTACAGCCCGCGCTCATAATAATCCATTAACTCTGCACTCTGGTTAAAGAGAAAAAGGTCGCGGGTTAATTTGAGCATATTATAGGTAGCACAGGTTTCATTCTGACCACCGGCACCAAAACCGTTTTCATAAAGCGTTGCCGGCTGGCTGGTAAA
>CAIXKO010000577.1 GCA_903919925.1 uncultured Bacteroidota bacterium
CTGTAATAGTCTGTAAATTGATCTGTGAGGGTATTAATCATCACGCCATTTGGGTTATCCGGTTTGACGAAAAACTCATTGATAAAATTGTCAACGAGTCCTGCCGAACTATTCACAAAATCCACCCCTCCCTCCTGGCCAACGGTGAACAGCGAAATGGAACTGCCCCAATCTGGCGTAATTTCCAGAGCTGCATCCGGATTGCAATCTTTATCAAAACGAGAGTCCTCGGCGGCCAACCTGGAAAAATCCTAATTGGTATTTTCAGCCATATTCCGAATGAACCCATCGTTGGTGGCATTGAAATAGAAATCTTTGGCCTCGTTCAAATGGTAATAACAGTCCTCGACCGTATCCAGGAAAATGTTCATGATCTCAATCATGAAGGTCAGAAGATTCTGTTTTTCGTATTCCCTGGTGATATAGGATATTCCTATGTTGTCGATATTATCGAAGGCATTGGCCAGGGTTAAGAGAACTCCTGATTTGGATACGAACGGCAGGATTTGCTTTCGGAGACGGATGGTTTCGTTATTGATCAGGGTATAGAGTTTCATGTCCCTGGCGTAATAGGCCGGGATGAGTTCCATCTGGAGTTTAAAGATCCGGTTCCAGATGGAGAATATTTGGAGTCCGGCTTCGGTTTCGTAATAACCGGCGAAATCAAGCAGCCACTTCTGGGTTTGGGAATACGGCATCGATGAAACATAGTGATAGCAGTGGTGGAATGGCACAAAGTTCCCGGAGTTTGGGCCCCACAAATCCTCATTGCCTCGGTTGGTCGGGCTTGTTTCCTGGTCGTATTGTTCCTTATCTATCGTGAGCGCTTCATCAAGTATTTCGTAATCCACGTTTGGACCGCGGGCCGATCCGATGCGATCTTGTGAGAGCATGAGAATGGCATTTCCATTGGCGAAGCTGATGACATTATCGAATTTCATAATCTTTTCATACGGAGTAAGGAAGCTGGCCGGCGGCCAGCGACCGACCACATAGTTTTTATCCTTCGCATAACCCATGGCCTCCAGGAATTTGAATGTCGATGGCAGCGTCCGGGTAAGTAGCTGGCCGTAAGTATGACCGGTAACTGAAGTAAGAGCGCGGGGCATCCGGCGGTTCACGGCATTGATATCCCACCCGACAAAGAATGATTTCCCGGACACCGGCAAGGAAACGCGTAAAACGAAAAGCGTAGTTTTTTTTCATAGGTTTTGTATTTTGCGGAAGCCCCCGATGAAAAAGGGGCTTTTGCGTTGAGCATAACCACGTAATGGGTAAGTGCGGAATGATGATTCCTTAATATTCCAAACGATTAGCAGCCATTTTGCTACAAGTTTCGTACCTTTAAAGTGTGAAAAAGCAATCAGAAATAGAAGGTAGCCACAAACTCTACCGGGGAGTAGCTGGTAACCTTGTAGCATTTGGATGTAAAGTTTCTTTTGAGAAAGGATATGACGGAGTGATTTCCTTTGTTGCCAAATCAAAGCTTATAGAACATTATCAACTAACATTAGGTGCAAAACAATTTGGTTCAAGCAACCGAATGTTCATCGACACCAGAGCAGCACTGGCATTAGTAAAACAATACTTCAAAAATTTCAACCATGGCAAATTTTAAAAAAATGGACAATCACGATTTTGTTTTCGTGAATAAACCACTGACGCCCAAAGAAGAGAAGGAATTCAGCGAATTCCTTATAAACCGTAAGACAAAAGCTAAAGCAAAACGGAATTCTAAAACTGCGGCCAGCCCCAAAATATAATTGGCTTTCTTCCATAGAAAAGACTGTACAAAATAGAAAAGGTTGTGCCGGTCGTAAACATTGACAATACCGGCTGTCAGTTGAATGGTGAGAAATTTCAAAACAATAGATTTCTTTATGTTCACATCCATTCGATGGTAGGCCGGAAGCCTGATTTATTTCCCAAGCAATGTAGGGATATTAATAATATCGATAGTAATAACATCATCGTTTTCTGGAGTACTTCGTGTGAAAACCATCCTTCCCATGAAATTAAAACTGCTGGATGCAATGACCAGTTGCATGGAGTTGCTTAACCCAAATGACTGGGCTGTTATCATGGATGGCGATACCATGTTCCTGTAGCCGGATTTCTTGCACCAGATCCAGCGGCATATTGAAGGGAATCCGGAGGCAGGATTCTTTACCTACTGCTGGAAAGTCGCATAAAATCGAATCCCAGCAAGGCTCCTGAGTAAAAAGAATTCACTATGTTTAGCATTTAATTGTCTGATTTTACCTTGTTGAAATGGACTAAAATCCTAAGCCCAATGAAACCAATTTACCTCAAAATCATTCTCCCTCTCCTCATCGTTCTTTTCCTTGCCTGGATGGTGCCGTGCATCATTTTTCAACTCAAACGGCCTCAGCTGAAATGGGACTGGTCAAAGATCGATACCCAAAAACTTTCTTTTCCTAAAGATTTTGTTTGGGGTGTAGCTACAGCCGCCCATCAGGTGGAAGGCTATAATACTAACAACCAATGGTATTTATGGGAAAGCACGGTGAATTCTACTGGCTTGCCGATGGTTGCACGCGGGCAATTGGCTGGCATGGCATGCGATCATTGGCGCAGGTATCCGCAGGACATCGGTCTGATGAAGGAGCTTGGAGTAAAATCCTATCGTTTCTCTGTTGAGTGGAGCCGGATCGAACCTCAGGAGGGCGTTTTCGATTTCTTATCGATCAAGCATTATCAGGATGTTTGTGATTCATTGATCGCTAATGGGATCGAACCAATGGTTACCCTTCATCATTTTACAAATCCAATCTGGTTTGAGAAAAAGGGAGCCTTCGAAAAAAAGGAGAACGTGGCCGATTTTGTCCGGTTCACAGAGTTCGTCTATTCAGCATTACGAAAGAAAGTGAAATTTTGGTGCACAATCAATGAACCTGCTGTTTACGTGGTGGGTGGCTATTTTCAGGGAAATATGCCCCCTGGTAAAAAAGACCCGAAACTGGCTGCCGTTGTGCTCCGGAATATCCTCGAAGCTCATGTTCAGGCCTATTGGAAAATAAAAAGTCTGCCCGGTGGCGATCAGGCAAAAGTTGGGTTAGTTAAGAATATGACTCAGATGGACCCTTACCGAAAATGGCACCCGGGCGACTGGATTTTGGCTAACCTTATGGATGGGGTATTTAACGGAACAACGCTGGATTTTATAAAAACAGGAAAGTATCGGTTCAACATGCCAACTATGGCCCGGCTAAACGATGAAAATCCGCAGGCAAAAGGTTCGTTGGATTTTATCGGTTTGAATTACTATTCTCATTACAATTATAAGTTCTCCTTTAATCTCGATAAAGCTTTTCAAGCCAAACTATTGCCTGGCGAAATTAAAACGGATATGGACTATGCCAGTTATCCCGAGGGATTTTATCGCGCAATAAAAACAGTTTCTCAATTTGGTGTTCCTATCTATATCACTGAAAATGGGGTTGCCGATGATAACGATGATAACAGGGCCCTGTTTATCAGTCAATATCTGTACGCCGCTTCAAAGGCAATCTCCGATGGATACAAAATTAAGGGTTATTATTACTGGACCTTGATCGATAACTTCGAATGGTCTGAAGGATACGATATGAAATTCGGACTCTATTCACTCGATATGGCAACACAGATGAGGACGCTGAAGAATGGGGCGAGGAGGTATATGGAAATTATCGGAGATAATTTAAAAGACAAATAACAAAAGACAAATAACAAAAGACAAATAGCAAAAGACAAATAGGAAAAGGCAAAAAGGAAAAGGCAAAAAGGAATAGAGGGGCAAAGTGGTCAACCTAATGGCTTCCAGGATGATAGCTGTACCCACCCCAGCCCTCCCTGAAAAAGGGAGGGAGTCAGCCTTGGCGATTCCTCACTACGCAATCAAACAGGAATTTTATACAAACCGTAATGCAGCGATAATTGTGGTGAAGAAGATTTCTTCATTTCGATTGAATTTATATCTCCTTCTTTGAAACCAGGAGAGAAAATGTGCTTTTGGTTGGTTTCGCTGAAAGGTAACAACGAAGCAGGCTCCCTCCCTTTTTCAGGGAGGGCGGGGTGGGTACAGCTAATATCCTGGAAGCCCTTAGGTTATCAGTTATGGTATACTTTAGGCTCCTGCTATTTCTGAAGGATAATCCTGAAGTGGAAATCATCAGAGCCGCTGGTCAGGGTTACGAGGTAAGCTCCGTCAGCGATTGCCCCTATTGCTATAGAATTCTCCTGCCCGCTGAGGTTTCCGGAATCCACCAGGCTACCCGACAAATTAGTAATCTTCCAGGAAATGACTGTGGTGGTGACAGGCCTTTCAACGTAAAGAATATCGCAGGCTGGGTTGGGGTATATCTTAAAACCTCCGGTTCCGGAATCAATATCCGGATGAACGGATAAGGAACAGGCCTCGCGGAAAGTAATTCTCGAATCGGATTTAATTAAGGAGATAAATCCTGATTTGGCATCCGCGCTGTTCTTC
>CAIXKO010000578.1 GCA_903919925.1 uncultured Bacteroidota bacterium
AGGTTCGCTGCGCTCAAAAATAGGTTCGCTGCGCTCACTAATAGGTTCGCTGCGCTCACTAATTGGCTCGCTGGCGCTCGCTAATTGGCGACTTGTGGTCTATGGGGGGGATTGCTGTTGAAGTGAGGATTTTTTTGATAAATATGGGGGAGGAGGGGAGAAGGGAAGAAGGGCAGGAGGGCAAGAGGGCAGGAAGTGAAGCAAAAAGTATTGATTTGTCCTTTGGATGATCAACCCTTTTTCGAATTTCTGAACCGTATCGGTGCCCATCATCTTAACACCGTCAACCAGCTCCCAGTTTCCAGGCAAACAACTATAGCAGATGGCAGATTCATTGCTTTTGGGTAAATCCTTACGGCAACCGGTCGCAAAAAAGCCAATCAACAAGCAGAGAGAGAATATAAACCGGAGATTTTGCATGTTTAAAGCAAAATTACCAAATAAACCAATCCCTCTAAAAGCTTTGTTCCACCCAACCTCCCCTTATGATATCCGTGAGCGCCAGCGAGCCAATTAGTGAGCGAAGCGAACCTCTTAGCGAGCGAAGCGAGCCTCCTAATGATTTCCAGCAAGCCTTATCACCTCCACCGCCTTCTCCAGCTGCGGATCGCGCCCTGCTAGCCGGTCAGTAAAAGTGTTTTTGACATAAATATCAGGCTTTACGCCAGTTATCTCAAGATCCTGGCCATCAAGTGTATAACAGCCCCACCCCGGTAAGCGGTAATAAGAACCATCAACCAGGCCTTTACCAGAGGTAAAAATAATCCAACGGTAGGTTTCAGTTCCAACAATGGTACCAAGCTTTAACGCTTTGAAGCCTGCCGAAGTCATTTCTGCATCACTGAGCGATTGTTCATTAATCAATAATACGATTGGCTTATCGGAAGGGGCAAAGTTAGATTGATTGGCTAGTTTACCGCCCCTTGATTTCCATTGAAGGTAAGTACGCTGCGAGAGGAACCGAAGTAATTCATCATGAACGTTCCCCCCGGTATTGTAGCGCAAATCAAGAATCAGCCCATCCTTATTCTCCAGGTCACGGGTCATAGCCATCAGAAAATTCTCCAGCTCGCCGCCACCCATGTCTTTCATCTGGGCATAAGCAATGCGGTTTTTACTGAGTTCATTTACTTTTTGGCGGTTGCCATCAACCCATTCGTCGTATAAATTGCGGCCCAAAGATTGGTAAGCCATCGGATGAATTTTTACATCAAAATCCGATCCTTTCCTATTGAATGTCAGCAATAACTCAGGCTCCATGGCAGGTCGGTAAAAATAGAAATCCCGGGGTTTATTTGCTGAGACCCGTTCTCCATTCACTTTTACCAAAATATCACCGGGTTGTATGTTGATTGAGGAACGGTCGACTGTGCTTCGGGTAACCAATCTTTTTACGGTAAATGGGGCAGAATCTTCATAAAGAATACCGGTTTCCAGTGTTGTATAATTTAACCGGCCCGATTCTTCTTCACCATAGCTACTGAATCCCTGGTGCGATGAGTTCAGCTCCCCAAGCATATCCGACATCAATATCCGCAGGTCGTTTCTGTTATTCAAAAAGGGTAAAAATTGCTGATAATAAGCTTTGTATGCAGGCCAGTCGGCCCCATGCAGCCCCTCATGATAATAATCCTCTTCCATATTGGCCCATGTTTCTTCAAACATCTGGGTGAATTCATCTGCAAGGTTCCGGGTAAAATTAACGTTCTGGATATCGATTTTATCTGCCTTATTTCCATCGACATTCAATTTATAAATTAAACCGCCCGATAATAGGTAATATTTATCGCCAGCTTTAACGATCCCTCCCGGAGCTGCGCCCTCAATTTTCTCTGTTTTAGGCGGATCCCATGGTGAAATTACGGTTTTCCACAGGGCACCGGCACCCATAGCATGATCGGAATAATACAGAACTGTGGTTTTATCAGCTTTTTGAATGATATAAGGAGATCCCTGCGATCCAAAACCCGGACTGATCAACTCGAACCGTTCCCAAATCAAATCGGTATTGATGGAAATCGGTGCTATTGTATCCTTTTTAACCTCTGATGAATCCTTTTTCGCAGAGGCATCCTTTTTGGCTGCAGTCTCTTTTTTCCAAAGTTTATCAAACTCATCGGTCCGGAAAGGGGCATCGGTTTTGTCGAGTGCAAAACGATAAACATGCGATGGGCCGCCACCAGTGGGATAGGTAGGACGTGTACGGTTAGTGGAAAAATAGATATATTTCCCATCGCCGCTCCATACCGGATTAGATTCCGCCACTCCGGTATTGGTGAGATTGGTGATGACGCCACTTTTAAGGTGATAAATGAATATATCGTCCTCAAAGTTCCTCTTGGCAGTATAGATTACATACTCACCATCGGGCGAAAATCCCGGTTCACCGTTTTGGAATCCCCAAAACTCATCTTTCACGAGCAGTTTGCTTTCCATGGTTTTAAGATCCATGAGCAGGAGTTCATCCCGACCGCTGATATACACGGCTTTGGTTAGATCTTTATTGAGAACGATATCGCGATTGTTAGCTTTATCGGTTGTCAGCTGTTTAGGTTCTCCAACTCCATCGGCGGATAAAGTAAACCAGTTCAAATAGCCTTGTGCGGTTTGATTATACAGGAGGGTTTTGTTATCGCTCAGCCACTTAACGCTCATCACCCGCTCAAATGCCGCCCTCTTTCCACCTTCCTCCATATTCTTTTCTGTGTCTTCCTTTTTCCCTTCCTTACTTTTTACTCTTGTGTTTTGAACCTTGATATACTTACCTTCGATATCGCTTACAAACAGCTCTCCCCGGGAAATAAAAGCGATCTTTTTATTGTCCTGCGATACATCGAAATCGCTGATTTTTCCTGAAGTTGAGAAATTCTGTTCCTTCGGCAAAACACTGTTACGATTAATCCGTATCGATAATTTAACCGTTTTATCAGAAGCCGGTTCGTAGGTATACAGCTGGTAGTCCATTTCAAAAACCACTTTGGATCCATCGAAGGAGACGATTGGCCGTTTGATGGATGTTTTGAAATTGGTCAGGTTTTTTGTTTTACCGTTTTCCAGTTTGCAGAGATTGTATTCTCCATTTTTCTCATCGGAAACAAAATACACCGTTCCATTCCGGTCGATAGTTGCCCACATATCCTTACCGATCCATGATGTGTATTTTTTATACTCACCGTTTTTAGGGTTATATGACTGAATATCGGGATTATACTCGCCCTTGTAGCGTTTGCGGCTGGCCATGCTTTGGCTCTCCCAGGTATCATTAAAAAAGAGCTCGCCGGTTACCGGATTTTCGGCCAGGTTATGAATGGTATTGAAATAATGTTCAAACAGCCGGGTCGGATTTCCACCTTCGGGCGGGATTTTATAAACAGTTCCGCTATTGAGCCTTCCGGAAGTAAAGTAGATGAATTTTGAATCCCCGCTCCAGTTTTCAACGTCATCGTTGGCAGCATGAAAGGTAAGTTGGCGGATTTCTCCTCCATCCATCGGGATAACATAAACGTCGGCATTGCCAAATTGCCGGCCGGTAAAAGCGATCCAGCGGCCATCCGGCGATATTCGGGCATTGGTTTCATATCCCTGCATGGCGGTGAGCCGCGTTGCATTTCCCACAGCCAAATCGGTTTTCCAAAGATCGCCTTCGTAGCTAAAAACGATTGTTTTACCATCGGGGGAGATAGCTGGAGAGGAGGGAAAATAAGGGTAAAGGGTGAAGGGTGAAGGGTAAAGGGGAAGGAAAGAAGTGGTAAGGATGAGGAGAAGGAGGAGGGAGAAAGGTTTAAGAGATTTCATAAGTTTGATGTTAGAGTAGGCAACTCTATAAAGTTGCCTACTTTGGATTGTTTCGTTAAAGACTTAAATATCTGATATTTAAATAAGAAAAGGATTGAAAATATAGTTAAAAATTATAATCCAAAATTAGGCAAATCATTGAATTTTAATACTTTGGATTGAAATTTTTGAAAAAATTTCCAACTCTATTTTGTGCTCTGCCGGAAATGAGGCGATTCCCTCAGTGCCATCCCTAATAACATAATGACAAAAGTCAGCGCAACAAAAATGGACATAAAGGTGCCCAAATATTGATTTTGCCGTATACTCATGCCGGCTACGAATAACATCCCGGTCATTTGACCAAGCAACAGAAGAAGTCCCTGCGAAGTGGATTCGGGTGCCGGATAACTTACCTCCGCAGCATACTGAAACCCAATGGGGCCGGCACTCATTACAAAGAATCCGAGAATAAAGGAACCTGTTAGGGTGATAGCGTAAATGGTATCGGGATTTGTGGCAAGTTGATCAGCCAATGAAAGGCAAATAATGCCAGGAACCATTCCAATCATGCACACCACAAGAAAAAACTTACGCTTCTTATACACATCTGATAACCATGGTATTATAACAGCACCAATGATACCTCCAATCAACATTACCCCACCAATCAGCCCTTCGGAATCCTTTACCCCCATGTGCCCGGCAATAGCATCGGTCATACTGCTTACGGCATTGAAGATGCCCAGACCTATTAAAAATATGATTAACACAATACGCATATCCCGCAAACCAAGTATATGTTGCATGCCCTGGCGAAAGCTCATTCTTACCAGCAGTTCATCACCAGGGGGCTCCGGCGGGGTTTCACGAATCAGGATCAATGATAAAATCCCGGCCAGGGCGGTAATGATGCCATAAATCATCAGCATGTGCTCAAAACCACTGCCATACTCTGGCTTATCAGGATTTATACCGATCATCAGCGGAGTAACCAGCATCGCTATAATAATTCCGAGATATTGCGCAAGTGAGGCGAGCCCGGCTGACATGCCACGTTCTCGCAGCGGAAACCACCGCACAGTGACCGCTGTAACAGCATTGAGGATGAATGGTTGTGCAATAGCCAGTCCAATCTGGGCAATGAGAATACCCGTATAATTATCGGCCATAATTCCCTTTAATAAACCTGCTACAACCGTAAGACCGGCACCAATTCCCAGTCCGATCCGAATTCCATATGTGTCAATGATATAGGAGGCAGGAATGCTGATCACAATATATACCACCATGTACAACATAGCCAGAAAATCAATATTGAACAGGCCATCCGGATTAAACTGCCCCTGGTAAAATACCTGAGCCGGTCGGGCTACCGCTGCATGTGCCAGCCATTGTATCTGAATCACCACAGATAAAAACATGTATACAGCCAGAATCACCCATCGATATCCGAAAACCGGATTGACTTTTTTCTGTTCCATTATTTCTTTTCTTTTTACCAATCAATTTTGAAAACATAGGCTTCGTTTACCCATCTCCCATTGGGATCGTAAGGAGGCATGGTGATTTGAAGTGCGGTTCCTTTGCGCTGGATTTTCAGGCTTTGACCGGTTTGGAGGAAAGTAACGGATGACGGTTGGGGCGTGACACCGATTTCATTTATAACCAAGGTATTACCAGGCCATTTGGGAACAATAGCGAAAATTGAAGTGCCTTTCCTGGTAAAGAAAATTTCCTTTACTGCCTGACCGGAATCGGGCTGGATAGTTTCTTTAAGAATATTATATGGAACCATAAATTCCCCTCGTTTGATCTCGGGTTTTATGCCGGCTGACCATTGAACCGGATTCTCGCACATCCGGGTTCCGTAAATGGCTTCACCATTAACCTTTAGCCAGTTACCTATCTGAACCAGCCGTTCCTGCATAATCACCGGAATCTGACCATCGGAAGCCGGGCCGATATCCAGGCATAAGTTTCCTCCACGTGAAACGATATCAGCCAGCATAAGGATCAGCTCCTGCGAGCTCCGGTAATCCTCCAGATTTTCGGCCCTGTTGTATCCATAAGAGTAACCCATACCCCGGTTTTCTTCCCATGGATGCGCATCGTTATCCATCCCCGATCCATATTCAGTAGTATAAAAACCACCATGTTTATGCCTCGAATCATTACCCCACCGGTCGTTTATCACAACTTCCTTATTTTTGCCCTCATTGAACAGCCAGGCCAGCAATTCCGGCGAGCGCCATGCCTCAGAGGTTTGCTCCCACTCACCATCGGCCCATAAAATATCCGGCTCATAACGGGTGACCAGATCTTTAAACTGCGGGTGAAAATGATCGGCAACAAAAGCATGAAAATCATTTAGGTACCAGGGATGATACCACTCATAAAGGGAGTAATATAACCCCATTTTTAGTCCCTTTTTCTTAACTGCAACCGTTAGATCTCCAACAAGATCGCGCTTTGGACCTACTTTAACCGGGTTGAAATTCACACCCCAGGTTTGCTCCGCCTCTTTGCTGGGCCACAAAGTATATCCGGAGTGATGCTTGGTGGTGAACACAATATATTTAGCTCCTGCTCTTTGAAAAAGATCGGCCCAATCATCGGGATTCCACAATTCAGCTTTAAACAAGGGCGCAAAATCTTTGAATTGCACATCTGGTCCAAATTTATTCTGATGGAAATCGAAAACTTTTCCATCGAATGCTTTCTGTTTCAACCAATACATGTACCATTCGGAATACTGCCCCTTGGGGCTCCAGGCTGGAACTGAATACAAGCCCCAGCAAACAAATATTCCAAATTTTGCATCAGTAAACCACTGTGGATTTGGCCGGCTGTCGATAGATTCCCAGTTTGGCAGGTACCGCGTTTGGGCAACTACGGAGTAAGGAAAAATTGCTAACAACAAGCAGATTAACATGAACCGACAGAAGAATAAACTCATTTGTCGCATCTTAGGTAAGTTTAGGTGCCGGAAAGATATTGAAAAGTCGGAGAATAAAAACTAATTATATCCGCCGGCATTCTGAATCCGGGTTTTGTAAAGCGAGCCATGCTTCCCGGAGGCAAGAGCGAGTTATCATTGCTAACCAAAAGATTGTCCATTCAATTAATTACTTTTCGGCTCAAATATTTTTCCTCATGGCAATTCATAATCCATTTCGTCGCAGATCCTTAAATGCTGATTATTTTATCACCCCCATCACACCCTTAACACCCTTAACACCCTTAACCTCCCTCACATTCTTCACGTTCTTCACGTTCTTCACATTCTTCACTCTCTTAACATTCTTCACCTTCTTCCCAATTCCCCTCCACGCCCAGTTTCCTCAAAGCTACCATTACATTGGTCCAGGGGTTAACAGCGGACGGGTATCGGACATTGAGGTGGACTCAAAAAATCCTCAAAAGATTTATGTTGCGGCCTCCACGGGTGGTGTATTCAAATCGGCTGATTGGGGAAAAAACTGGATACCGGTATTTGACCAGGCCGGGATGTCACTTTCGATAGGAGACCTGGCGATTTGCGAAACCAATCCGGACCTTATTTGGGCAGGCACCGGTGAAGCATCAGGCGAGCAATCATCCGCATCAATCGGCGATGGCGTTTATAAATCAACCGATGGAGGGAGGAACTGGAAATGCATGGGACTTAAACAATCGCGCCATATCAGCAAGATTCAGATTAATCCATTAAATCCTGATATTGTATATGTTGCGGCAACAGGTGCGCGATGGGGAAACAATGAAGAGAGAGGAATTTTCAGGACCAAAGACGGAGGCATAACGTGGGAAAAAGTTCTGTATATCAACGACTTTACTGGAATGTCGGATCTGGTCATCCATCCTGATGGGAAAACTCTGTTTGCTTCAGCCTGGCAACAATATCGAAATGCCTGGGCACATATCCAGCGGGGCCCGTCGAGCGCCTTGTACCGCTCAGAGGATGGTGGCAACACCTGGGAGAAGCTGACCAGGGGTTTCGCTAAGGACACCTTAGGCAGGATTGCAGTGGCAATTGCTCCCTCCAATCCTGATTTGGTTTATGCATGTGTGGAATCAAAAAAAGGCGGTTTTTACCGGTCAACCAATCGGGGCAAAAGCTGGAAGCTGATGAATCGCAAGCCCTACACATCTTACTGGTATGGACGGATATATGTAAATCCAACCGATGAGAAAAATGTATTTGTGATGGGTACCATGGTTTTGGAAACACGTAACGGAGGCAGGTCGTTTATGCTCATGAGCACCCGCGATGTACATGTGGATCACCATGTTTTGTGGATCGACCGGGCTAATCCGCTCAATCGCTTGCTGGGCAACGATGGTGGCGTATACCAAACTCAGGATGGCGGAAAAAAATGGTCTTTTTACAACAACCTGTTTATTGGGCAGTATTATACGATTACCGTTGATCAGGAGAATCCTTACCGCATATTCGGGGGGAAGCAGGATAATGGAGTTTGGGGAGGGCCATCAGCAGGACCTGGTGGCACGATTACACCGGACAGCCTGATTACTAATATTTCCTGGGGCGATGGTTTCTGGACCGCTGTTGATCCGGTTGACCCTAATATTGTTTACGGTGAATCGCAGTATGGGGGGATTACCCGGTATGATTTCCGAACCGATAAAAGCTTTGATATCCAACCCGCCGCTCCCGATAAAATAACACCTTACCGGTTTAACTGGAACGCACCCTATTTTGTATCCACGCATCCTCCGCACGCCATTTATTTAGGGGGAAACAAATTGCTCAGGTCAGAAAACCGGGGTGAAAGCTGGAAAGAAGTTAGTCCGGATTTATCCAGGAACGAGGAGGTAAAAAGCCGCACGATCATGGGGATGAAACCTGTTCTTAAGCCTTACGCATCAATGACTGCCCTGGCTGAATCCCCCTTAAAACCAGGTGTTATTTATGCCGGAACCGATGATGGTAATCTTCAGATGACGAGTGATGACGGGCTAACCTGGGTGGATTTATCAGATAGGTTACCAATGCCTGCTGACCGGTTTTTTACCCGATTGATTTGCTCCGTTCATGATATCGGAACCGTTTATGCTGCTTGTGCGAGATACTATGAAGCCAACGATTTGAAACCCTATTTGTTCCGAAGTACCGATTTTGGCCGGACCTGGGAATCTCTCACCTCAGAAATGCCTGCAGAAGCCATTATCCGTGGATTTGCCGAGCATCCGCTGAATCCTGATTTATTATACTGCGGAATTCATAATGGATTATTAATCAGTACCGATGCGGGAAAAACCTGGATACGGGCACCTGGCTTGATTCCGGTTGCCATTGATGATATTAAAATTCAGATGCCCACCGGCGATGTAGTGCTTGGCAGCTATGGCCGCGGACTGATTATTGGAAAGTAAATCCATCAATTAGCTCGTGTCCGGCAGGACTTCAGGATAAAGGTCAATCTTTCGTGAAGGATATCACGCCGATGACGTGGATCCCCATGACGAAGGCGTATTTGCGCAGATCTTCCTATAAATTAGGCGACTACAAAGATCGCCCCTACCCCTTCACTCTTCCTTCACCCTTCTTTCACCCTTCACCCTTACTTCACCCTTCACCCTTACTTCACCCTTAACCATTTACCCTTCGCCCTTTACAATCCCCCAGCCGCAAACAATTTTATCTACTTTAGTGTTTCAATTGAAACGATCAGTTATGAAATACATTGGTGCCCATGTCAGTACTGAAGGTGGTATAGAGAATGCCCCTGTGAATGCCAGCAAAATCGGAGCAACGGCTTTTGCTATGTTCCTGAAAAATCAGCGTCAGTGGGTAGCTAAGCCCCTGAGTGAATCTAGTATATCGGCCTTCAGGATGAATTGTGAGAAATATGGTTTTACTGCAAAACAAATTCTTCCGCACGATGGCTATCTGATTAATTTGGGCAGTCCCGATGCGGAAATGCTTCAAAAATCGCGGGCAGCCTTTCTCGATGAGATGCAGCGCGCCGAACAGCTGGGTTTGGATCGTTTAAATTTCCATCCGGGAAGTCATTTACAAAAGGTGACTGAAGAGGAGTGTTTGAAAACGATAGCTGAATCTTTAAACCAAACAATTGATAAAACTAGTGGTGTTACAGCAGTTTTGGAGATCACGGCCGGACAAGGCAGCAACGTAGGATATTCATTTGAACAGCTGGCTTTTATTATAGACAAAATTGAAGATAAATCAAGAATCGGGGTATGTATTGATACTGCTCATGCTTATTCCGCCGGCTATGAATTAAAAACTTTAGATGGATTCAATGAAGTGTTCCGCAAATTCGACGAAATAATTGGATTTAAATATCTATGCGGCATGCATATAAACGACTCTAAAAAGGAATTTCAATCCAGGGTGGACCGGCATGAAAGTCTTGGGAAAGGC
>CAIXKO010000579.1 GCA_903919925.1 uncultured Bacteroidota bacterium
AATATTGAAATTTGAGATAGGAGGAATAAACATTACCCAGGTTTACTATTCCGGCTATGGTGTTGGGAAAATTTTTAAGTGGTTCATTATATGCATCATCAGCTTTTTTTGCATCACCCATTGTTTCATAGAGGTACCCTAGCTCAACATACATATTAACCTCTTTGGAAAGCCTGATTGCCTTTTTTACTGCTTTAACAGCTGTTTCGTAATCGCGAATTTCGATGAGGCAAATCACATAATAATGCAGATAGGTGGAAACCTTGTTCTCTTCATACATCCGCAGAAACAAAGGAGCAGCCTTCTCATAATCCCGCTCACTGTAATACTCGTAAGCAAGCTTAGATGTATTGTTTTGTGCCGATGCTGTTTGAAGCCCGATAATCAGGATAAATGCCGCGAACAGAAGTTTCATAAACGGATCCGGTCGAAACCGGTATAGGGATGCAATACCTTTGGGATTAAGATTTCGTTACCCTGCTGGTTGTTTTCGAGAAGTCCGGCAACTATCCTGGGGAGTGCCAGTGCACTTCCATTGAGTGTGTGCGCAAGCTGAGTTTTTTTATCACCTTTTTCCCGGAACCTAAGTTTGAGCCTGTTAGCTTGGAACGATTCAAAGTTGGATACGGATGACACTTCGAGCCACCGGTTTTGGCCGGCAGCAAAAACTTCAAAGTCATAAGTCATTGCCGATGTAAATCCCATATCTCCACCGCAAAGACGTATGATCCGATAGGGGAGTTCCAACAGGTTAACCAGCGATTCCACGTATGCAACCATCTCATCTAAACCAGCATAGGAATTATCAGGATGACGTACCTGTACAATTTCAACTTTATCGAATTGGTGCAAACGATTCAACCCACGCACGTGGCTTCCCCATGAACCTGCCTCACGACGGAAACAGGGGGTATAAGCCATGTATTTGACTGGCAACTGTTCAGCAGAGAGAATTTCATCCCGGAAAATATTGGTTACCGGAACTTCAGCGGTTGGAATCAGGTATAACCCATCAGCCTCCGACCGGTACATCTGAGCTTCTTTATCGGGGAGCTGGCCGGTACCGTAAGCAGAATCTTCATTGACCATGATAGGTGGCTGTACCTCAGTAAAGCCGGCTTTAAGGCCCTGATCAAGAAAAAAATTGATCAATGCACGTTGCAAGCGGGCTGCCTCCCTTTGATACACCGGAAATCCGGCACCGGTAAGCTTCACTCCCAGTTCAAAGTCGATCAATCCGGTTCCGGCTAACAAATCCCAGTGAGGTTTTCTATTAACATCAGGCTCAGGAATGATTCCCCCCGAACGAATCAACTGATTATCATCGGCTGATTTTCCCGCGGCAACCAGCTCATTAGGGAGGTTAGGAAGTTGAACAACTAACTCTTGCAGCTGCGCTTCCATCACTGAATGTTCCTCCTTAAGAATACGGTTTTGCTCTTTAATCTCAAAAGTTTGATTCTTTGCCGCTTCGGCCTCCTCACTTTTCCCCTCTTTATAAAGTTGTCCTATTTGCCTGGCCAGATTGTTCAGATCTGCCAGTTGGATATCGATGGTGGTTTGAAGCGCACGCCGCTTTTCATCGGTGGAGCGGATTCGACTTATGATCTGAGTAGCATCGAAGTTCTTGATTTTCAATCTTTCGATAATAAAATCGCTTTGTTCCTGGATGAGTTTTAAGGGAAGCATATATTTGAGATTAGAAGGTTCTAAAATACGAAATCTCCTGAACTAAACCGTTACCGGCATAATTCAGGAGATTCCTGTTTAATAAGGGTAACGCTTATTCGGCTGCTTCCGGAATCGGAAGAACAGATACGTATGAGCGGTCGTTTTTCTTGCGTTGAAAAGAAACAGTACCATCTTCAAGGGCAAATAAGGTATGATCCCTGCCAATACCTACATTCAAACCTGGATGATGCTGGGTTCCGCGCTGACGAATAATAATATTACCGGCTTTCGCTACCTGCCCGCCGTAAATTTTTACTCCCAGTCGCTTACTTTCTGATTCACGTCCGTTACGCGAACTACCTGATGCTTTCTTGTGTGCCATAATCCTGACTGTTATTGATTAACCAAGAATAATGTCCTGTATTTGTATTTGGGTGAAGTTCTGACGGTGACCGTTCAGCTTCTGATAACCTTTTCTTCGCTTCTTCTTGAAAACGAGAACTTTATCGCCCCTTACATGCGTTAGAACTTTTGCTGCGATTTTGGCGCCTTCAACAACCGGATTTCCGACCTGAATATTGCCTTCATTATCAATAAGCAAAACCTTTGCAAACTCCATGTCAGTTCCTTCAGCTGCGTCCAACCTGTGAACGTATACCTTCTGGTCTTTAACCACTTTGAACTGCTGTCCGGCTATATCTACTATTGCGTACATGTCAAATAAATAAAAATTACAGATATCATTTGGGTCTGCAAAGGTAGAAAACATATTCCTATTATGCAAAGCCCCCGTGTTTATATTTATTTGATACATTTACCGAAAATCAAGATATATGGCAAAGAAGGTGAAATTGCGGGTTATGGGCCTGACATTCAGTCAGACGCAAACTGGTAGTTATGCTTTGGTTCTGGCTGAGGATTCCGGTAAAAAGAGAATTCCAATCATGATAGGGGCATTTGAAGCACAAGCTATTGCCCTTCATCTTGAAGAACTTAAGCCTCCAAGGCCCTTAACACACGATCTGTTTTTAAGTTTTGCCAGGTCTTATGGTGTTGAGTTGCAGGAAGTATTGATCAGTAAGCTCGAAGAAGGAGTTTTTTACTCTGAACTGGTCTTTGTGCATGAGAGCAAAACGGTAAGAATCGATTCGCGAACCTCCGATGCCGTTGCTCTGGCGCTTAGGTTCAAATGTCCGATCTATACCACTGCTGAGATTTTAGAGAAAGCAGGGATTATTTTGGAGGATAGAATCGATGAACCCAAGGACCTCGAGGACGAGTTTCCTGATGATCCGGATTCAATCGAATCAAAACCGCTCTCTGAGCTGGAAGCGTTACTATCGCAGGCGATAACAAATGAAGATTATGAAACCGCCTCACAAATTCGTGACGAACTTAAGCGCCGGCAGCATTTGAAAGGATAGTCCGCTGATGAAAAGATTTTGGATACTGGTACCGGCCCTGGCAGTAGTGATTATAATTGCTGTAATATTCGGATTAAACCTTTGTAATGAGGTTTTTAACGACAGATTAATCAGTATTTTCAGAGGACTTGCCGGGCTGAGCTTTTTAATATTTGTTGCCTGGTTGTTTAGTACAAACAGGAAAGCAATATCATGGAAAATGGTTGCCGGTGGCCTGGGAATCCAATTGGCTCTTGCCATGGGCGTTCTCATGGTGAGGCCGGTTCAGACTGCATTCGGGTTAGTTGGAAAAATGTTTGTTTCCGTGATGGACTTTTCAAGATCGGGTTCGCAATTTCTCTTTGGCCCACTCATGGATACCGATAAATTTGGGTCGATATTCGCCTTTCAGGTATTACCAACCATTGTGTTCTTTTCGTCTTTAACCAGTTTGCTGTTTTATTTTGGAATCATTCAGTGGGTTGTAAAGGGATTAGGCTGGCTGTTAACAAAGGCATTTAAGATTTCCGGGGCAGAGAGCCTGATAGTGGCCGGAAATATTTTTCTCGGCCAATTGGAAGCTCCCCTGATGGCAAAAGGTTACCTCGAAAAAATGAGCCGATCGGGAATTTTACTGGTAATGGTAGCTGGGATGGCAACCATAGCCAGCGGGGTAATGGCTGTTTATATTGGTTTCTTGGGAGGGAATGATCCGGCGCAGCGGTTATTGTATGCCAGGCACCTGCTCGCAGCCTCTGTTATGGCTGCTCCCGGTGCGGTTGTGATAGCAAGAATTTTATGCCCGGGGCAGGAGGTGGGAAATGAAGAAATTCATTTTGAAAAGGGATCCTTTGGAATGAATATCCTCGATTCTATTGCTAAGGGAACCTGGCAGGGACTCAAAATGGCTGCCAATGTTGCTGCCATGCTGATGGTTTTTCTGGCTTTTATTGCCATGATTAACTTCTTGTTCATCAAAATAGGTTCATGGACACACCTGAACCTATGGATAAATGAGGTTAGTGCCGGACGGTACCAAAACTTTTCTTTGCAGTTTTTGTTGGGATACCTGTTTTCTCCGGTTATGTGGATGACCGGCGTTTGTACCCATGATATGGTATTGTTGGGCCAGTTAGCCGGTGAAAAGTTGGTAACCAATGAATTTGTCGGCTATTTAAGCCTTGCATCTATGAAGAATTCCGGCGCGTTTTTAGAGGATAAATCAATTATAATGGCCACCTATATGCTGTGCGGATTTGCCAATTTTGCCTCTGTGGGAATGCAGATCGGTGGAATAGGATTGCTGGCTCCGGGAAAACGAAAGTTGCTTTCGGAATTTGGGATGCGCGCACTTCTCGGCGGTACTTTAGTATCGCTGGTATCTGCCACCATTGTGGGAATGATTTTATGACAATTTTGTTTTTATTATGAAGCAATACCTTGACCTGCTTAACCATACTCTGAAAAATGGTGTCATAAAGGACGATCGCACCGGGACTGGAACCTTAAGTACTTTTGGATACCAGATGCGATTTAACC
>CAIXKO010000580.1 GCA_903919925.1 uncultured Bacteroidota bacterium
AACGGCAAATGGTATCGAAACTCCAACGATGAACATAAAAAAGGGCTGAATCAAATCCCAAAAATGCAACCCATGCCAATCATGGTGACTAAACTGATCGCCAAAAAACTGCACAATGCCATTGTCAACATCTGTTAGATGATCATAAAGCCGTGTAGCCTCACCGGCCAAAAGAAACATAGTCAATCCTCTGAAAAAATCGATGGAGGTTACCCGGTCCGCTACCGGCAAACTTAGTGTGGGTGGTTGCTTGCTCATTTTATTGGGAAAATCATTGCAGATTCAATCCATTAGTTTTTAATGATTTTAAAGTTCTTCTCCGCCTTGCCGTTAGTGGTTACCTTAAGAAAATAGGTTCCAGACGATAGATTCCCTGTAACGATATTTGTTTCGCTTGCGTTAATTTTCTTTTGAGCCAATTGTTTGCCATTGATATCAAAAAGAGAAAAAACAGATTTTCCAGTGGTATCACCCTCGATTTTAAGAATCAAAAAATCTTTTGCCGGATTTGGGTAAACTGAATACTTCAGCGAAATCTCCGGGTTCTCATCAATTCCAGATGCCACTGATATTTCATAGGGCTGCTGAGCTCCCTGAGCAACTGATCCATTGGTTCCGGAATAGGCTGAATAAAAAACCTGTCCAACGGTATAGCTCACTGTACCTCCCCCGCCAGCAGCTTGCCCGCCCGATGATGGAATAACCTGCTGGCCTCTTGTACTGGTAAACGCTGCTGCAATGATCAGCATTGCAACCAGGATGGCTGTTCTTTTGTCCATATAATGCTTGTAATAAATACTGTTTGTTGATTCACAATTTGTTATGTATCAGAATAATAAGTGCCAAGATACAAGAAATTCAAATATACCGGAGAAAGTGATAATTATTGATAGAATTTTTTGGATCGGTTTTCGTGTTCCTTCCCACCTATTCAAGGATTGTTGCCCCCTTTTCCCTATCTTTACTACATGGTAAATTTTTGATTTTGTTGTTTCGATGCTCCGAAAGTTCTGGCTCCCTGGTTTTTTCTCTTTTTTGTCCATTCTCCCGTTAAGTGCTGAATACAAGACTAATGTTCATTCCATCTCCCGACGGGAGGGGCTGTCGAACGGTGCCGTTAACACGATTGTGAAAGACGCCGAGGGCTATACCTGGTTTGGCACCTGGAATGGACTTAACCGCTATGATGGCAGCACTATACAGACATATTTACCGGGCAATAATCCAAGTTCCATACACAATCATGTGATCAGGAAACTGTATGCCACTTTACCTGGACCCATCTGGATGCTTACTAACAAGGGAGTTGCTCTGTACGACAACGTTTCCGATAGGTTTACCTCGTTTTTTACCACTGAATCAGAGCAAATAAATTATGAAAATGACATTGCATTGATTCATTCCGATAGCTATGGAACCCTTGCATCAGTATTTGGACGCGGAATATTCCGGTATGACAGCCTGAGCAAACAATTTGTTAAAATAGATTTTGACCCTTCTTCCGAACCTGCCTCCATGCAGATTAAGGATATTTTTATTAGCAACGAAAAGGCCTTTTGCATGACCGGCTCCGGAAAGCTAATGATGATTTCGGGTAACCGGCTCGATGAAATCCTGCATCTCCCGGTTACCGGAACCATCACTTCCTCAATTTCGGTTTTCATTAACCAGCGCTCTTTTCTGCTGATCACACAACGTGCTGGCGTCGCTCTGATGGTCGATATTTTATCGAGGGAAGTTCAGCAGCTCCGCATAAAAGATGATATAATTACCACCTTCGCAATATCAAAAGAAAAGAACAGGGTTTGGGCCGGTACCGATAAAGGCAGGTTGTACAGTTTGGATCTGATCAGCCGGAATCTTGAGGTTCCGGACAAGCTTTCAGGTTTATTTGATAACAACCCTATTGCTACCCGGATATTAAGTATTTACGAATCGGAACCGGATATTTTATGGATAGGTACTGATGGGAATGGTGTATACACCCTGAAACTCACTGAGTTTCCTAACCAACGCCTCTCATCCGATCAGTTGGCTTATCCTATTGTCAGGAGTATTTTGGTAAACCGAAACGGAAATGTCCTGATTGGCACCAAAGGCGGAGGGATTGATATTTTTGATACCAGGGGCAATCATGTCAGGGTGATATCAACAAAGGACGGTCTGAGCAACAACTCAGTGCTATCCTTTCACGAGCGCAATGATGGATCGATTTGGGTAGGAACTGATGGAACCGGAGTAGATATTATTTCGCCTGATTTTACTAACATTCGTAATTTCCCAACTGATTTTAAAAACAACAATCCCACAAACTTTGCATCCGTTTACCGGATACTCGAGGATGGCGACCATCGAATTTACCTGGGAACCAGTGGTTATGGAGTATTAAAGGTTGACTTTGACAATTCAAATGAATCGCAGCCCATTAGTTGCGAGCCCGTTATTCTCGATAAGAGTGTGGATGAACCTACTCGTCAAAAACAAATCGTCTATGCTATTGCGGAAGAAAAACCAGGGATCATCTGGATCGGCACACGGGGTACGGGTGTTTACCGATACAACACCATCACCAAGCGCGTTATTGCACAATTCTCCACATTAACTCCTGCCGGCCTGATCAGAAACGATGATATTCTTTCCCTGTTTTCAGAATCAGAGCGAAATATCTGGGTGGGCAGCAGCAATGGCATTTTCAGCCTGTTACCGATATCTGCGGATTCGGTGTCGCTTGCCGGTCTGATTAACCAGCCCGATCTCTCCAACACCAGTATACATGCCATACAGCTTGACAACTCCGGGAATTTATGGGTTACCACAAACGCTGGCTTGTCCATAATCGATATTAAAAGCCGGAACGTAAGAAGTTTCAACATCAACGACGGTCTGATAAATTTTGAATACTGTGATGGAGCTTCGTATTTCGATAAAAAATCGGGCAAGCTCTATGTAGGCGGAACTATGGGAGTCGATATTATTCAAACCGATCTGATCAAGTTTTCTTCGTATTTCCCTCCCATTGCGATCAATCAGTTCCTGATCCGCAACATCCCCGTGGAGCCTGGCACCACCAACGTACTCAACAGCCGGATTAATCATCAGAAAAACCTCAGATTGGCTTATAATCAAAATTCGATATCCTTTTACGTTTCCCCGCTAGCCTACTGGGGACAGGAAAGGCACCGGATTTCATACCGTTTGACTAATTCTGATGATGAATGGACCGTCAAATTGCAGAATCAGCCATTAAGCTTTTCCAACCTGAAACCAGGCAAATACGCACTGCAGATCCGGGTTAGTGATGAGAACGGAAACTGGTCACCGGAATTCAGGGAAATTGGCATTCAGATTAATCCCCCCTTCTGGCTTACTCTTTATGCATTGGTAGGATATATTTTACTTTTTATTGGAATCCAGTTGGCCATTTTCTCCGCATACCGCAAGCGTGAGGCACGAAAAAAAGAGGCACTACTGCTTGAGTTCAAACAAAAAA
>CAIXKO010000581.1 GCA_903919925.1 uncultured Bacteroidota bacterium
AGATGGATGCTCATTTTGTTTGGGTTTTTCTAATTTCGCAAGACACAATGGAACTCAAAAATAGAAAAATCATGGAATTCAAATGTTTTGATTGTCACCTGGTTTTCGAAGGGGAAGGAACAAAGGTGGATTATATGGACCCCATCTACGGTGCATGCAGTAAAATAATTGCTGTATGCCCGGTTTGTGGCTCGGATTGTACTGAATATCGAAAGCCTAAACCTGCAAAAAGTTCAGGTGCATCGGAAAATTCATGCCCATCTTACCAGAATGGATCTTGCAGCTGTTGTAATTAACTGAATATTTAGAAAAATGAACATTAAAAAAGCGCTTATTACCGCAGCCGGGGCTGATCAGCGGAAACTCGCCATTCAAACACTGGTGGACCGCGATGGAAATCGGAAAACGGTGTTGGAAATTTTAATTGATGAGGCCCGCCAGGCGGGTATTGAGGAAATCGGGGTGGTGGTTCATCCCGGCGATCAGGACGTTTATTCCGAAATTGTAGCTTATGATCAGCAAATCCGGTTTATTCAGCAAGATAAGCAACTGGGATACGGATATGCAGTGCTTTGCGGCAGTTCTTTTATCGGTTCTGAGTATTTCTTGCATCTGGTTGGAGATCATTTGTATGTAAACCGATCGACTGAGCCTTGTGCGAAACATCTGACTGAAATCGCAAAAATGAATAACTGTTCAGTTTCAGCCGTTACCCCCACCCGCGAAAGTCTGATTCCAAATTACGGTACCATTGGAGGCAAGCGAATTCATCCTACCAACGATTTGTATGTGATTGATAAAGTAATTGAAAAACCCACCCCTACAATTGCTGAGCAAAAGCTCATTGTACCCGGATTGCGGGCTGGCCACTATCTTTGTTTCTTTGGCATGCATGTGCTTTCACCATCCGTTTTTTCCATTTTGGAGCAAAACTTGAATAGAGAAAACGTTACCAAATTTGGTTTAAGCGATGCTTTAAATGAGCTTGCACAAAAGGAACAATATCTGGCACTTGAAAAAAACGATTGGCGGTTTGATATGGGTACGCGATACGGGTTGTTGAAGGCCCAGCTGGCACTGGCTCTTAGTGGTAATGACCGGGATCAGGTTATGGCTGAACTGCTTGAATTTTTTGCAATGAAAAACATGAATTCGGTTGGGAAATAATACCATGAGCCAATTAATCAACATTATTCAGGCAGTCGATTTATCAATAAAAAACCGGTCGCTTGAGGAGTTCTGTAAAAATGCTTCACCCCGTTTATTAATGGATGAAGCTCAGGAACTGGAACAATATCGAAAATCGGAATCAAACCTTTACAATCGAGTGAGGGCCTTATTTTTTCTGTATGCCATCCATCGCTTTTATATCCCTCTCCAATCTGATATTGGAACCGAAGGCATCATTCCCTTTACGGCTTACGAACACTTATTAAAGCGAAGGTTTGAAGAGGCTATTGATACTTTATTAAAAGTTCAGGATAAGCATGGTGCCAATGAAGGGATTTCGAGTGCACTGGCGGATGCGTACCATCAGCTTGCTTTTCAAACCCTTGCTGATCAGGTAAGAATGAGTGTCAGATCTACGGCAGGAAACAAATGGATGTTCCGTATCGGACATCCTTTTGACCAGCCCTTGAAAATTCAGCCCTCATTAACGCAAAAGGATTTAAAAACAGGTTTATACCCTTGCCTGCATGAAACCACACCGGTTAGAATGGATCTTAGCCACAGTGGTTGGAGCGATATATTCTTTTTGGGTATGGATTATCCTGAAGGAGCAAAGGTCCTGAACATCTCGGTGGATTTATGTATCCGTAACCCTTTATCGGAAATAAAACCTTCGCCACCTATCGAAACATGGTTTAGGATTATCGATGAGCCGATACTAAAGTTAACCAGCATTGATTTAGCTACCTCAGCTTCTATCAGTAATTTATCTGAAGTATTCGACTTTGCAAAGGACTATTTGGGCCTCTTAAAAGCGGCTGTTATTGCTTCTGGAATAGTACCTCCCGGGATGGAAGGAGCCGGCTTGCCATTAGCCTACTTACTCGAAAACATGATTGGAAAAGGAAAGGGCATCGAGATCGTAAGTAAGGTTAACAACATTCCCAAAGGCTCACGCTTGGCAGTTTCCACCAATCTGCTTGCTTCATTGATCTCGATTTGCATGCGTGCCACCGGACAAACTGATCATCTCACCGGCCAGTTGAGCGAGGAGGAGCGGCGCCTGGTTGCTTCAAAAGCAATTTTAGGAGAATGGATCGGTGGATCGGGTGGGGGTTGGCAGGATTCCGGTGGAGTTTGGCCAGGTATGAAACTTATAAAAGGAGTTGAGGCACAAGAGGGAGATCCTGAATTTGGTATTAGCAAAGGCCGGTTATTGCCTCAACATACTATACTGGATTCCAATATGGTAAGCATCGAAACCAGACAAAAACTTCAGGATAGCCTGGTAATGGTGCACGGAGGAATGGCTCAGGATGTGGGCCCGATATTGGAAATGGTTACTGAGAAATATTTGCTCCGTTCAGGGAAAGAATGGATCGGTCGTCAAAATGCAATCGCTTTTTTCGAGGAGGTTGTCCAGAAACTTAAGGAGGGTGACATTAAAGGGATTGGAGCCTTTACCCATCGTAATTTCGAAGGTCCGATTCAGGAGATTATCCCTTGGGCAACAAATATTTACACCGAAACCTTGATCAATCAGATCAGGTTGGAGTTCGCTGAAAAATTCTGGGGTTTCTGGATGATGGGCGGAATGTCGGGCGGGGGAATGGGTTTTATTTTTGATCCATCCTGTAAGTTGCAGGCACAGGATCGCCTACAGCAAATTATGCTGGAAACTAAAAAGCGATTTGAACATGCCATCCCATTTGCTATGGAACCGGTGGTTTATGATTTCAAAATCAATGAGAAAGGGACCTGGGCCACCTTAAATGAAGGGAGCGCTGCCCTGATGCCAGAGGCCTATTACACGCTGCTGTTGCCGCAGATTTTGAAAAAGGATATGCATCTGATTCCGGATTGTCAGCGTATGGAACTCTCGGTTCTTGGGCATGCTTACAAATCAAATGAACAGTTTACCGGGTTTGTAACCAACCTGTTCGACCGCATGATTCCTCAAAATCAGGAAACATCAACACTGCAAAAACCACTCAATATATTGCTGGATGAACTTGGGTTTGATGGGATTCAGCATGAGCAGATTAAAAAAGATTTGAAATCGGGACGTATAGGTCTGTCAAAAAACAGGATACCAATTAGTTCTACCATCTCAGATGTAAGCAGGTCAGAGATAGCACATCACTCGATTCTCAGCCGGCAAGATTTAATTGATATTGGATTGAAGGCTCTGCAAAACAGAGAACTAGCCATTGTTTCACTTGCAGGGGGGGCCGGAAGCCGATGGACTAAAGGAGCCGGAGTGGTGAAATCGTTGAATCCATTTGCGAAATTTGCAGGAAAACACCGTAATTTTCTGGAAACACACCTTGCTAAAACCAGGAAAACAGACCAGTTGTGTTCAACCGACATTCAGCATGTTTTTACGACCAGCTACCTTACTCATCCTGCAATATCTTCATTTATTGATGAATATGGGTTAAATGCCGGTAAACGAAAAATTTGGCTATCGCCCGGCAGAGTGATTGGATTGAGGCTGATTCCTACTGAGCGCGATCTTAGGTTTCTATGGGAAGAAATGCCGCAGCAATTACTGGATGAACAATCTCAGAAGGTTCAACAAAGTTTGCATGCAGCGTTGATCAATTGGGCAAAATCGGCAGGAGAGGCTGAGGATTACCGCGATAACCTTCCGGCACAGTGCGTTCATCCGGTTGGCCACTGGTATGAGATCCCTAACCTCTTTCTGAATGGTACATTGCGGAATCTTATAGGGGATAATCCCAATTTGAAGTATCTTCTTGTTCACAATATTGACACTTTAGGAGCAAATGCCGACCCTGCCTTGCTGGGATATCATATCAGCGGGCAACAAGCGATGTCGGTGGAAGTAATTACCCGCAAATTGGATGATCGCGGAGGCGGTTTGGCAAAAATTAATGGTCAAATCAGATTGATCGAAGGCTTGGCATTGCCAGATGAGAAAATTGAATTCAAATTGAGTTATTACAATTCCAACACTTTCTGGATCGATATCGATAAGCTGCTCAGCGTATTTGGATTAACAAGGGAAGATCTTGACGATCAGGAAAAAGTGAAGCCTGCAGTATATAAAATAGCTACCCGGATGCCTACTTATGTAACCATCAAAGAGGTTAAAAAACGATGGGGAAAAGGGCAGGAAGATATTTTTCCGGTTACTCAATTTGAGAAATTATGGGGAGATATGACCGCAATACCCGAGCTAACCTGTTCTTATATAAACGTTTCCAGGATGCGTGGACAGCAACTGAAAGAGGTTTCGCAGTTAGATGGATGGTTGAGAGATGGATCCAAGGATTATATTGATCCTTTATGCCTTTGGGGAAAATGATTAGATTGTTAGCAACGAATTGTTTATCTTTCGAGCAAAATTGAAAGATATGTTTATTCAATCTAATATCAAGTTTTTAAGGAAGCGCCGTGGGCGTACCCAGGATGAGGTTTCTAACTTTTTGGGAATGAAGCGTTCAACGCTTGCCGGGTATGAAAATGGAGTTGCTGAACCTGGTATCAATGAGCTTAGGTTATTCTCCGATTATTTCCGGATTTCAATGGACACGCTTACCCGTATTGATCTGGCAACCATGGCGGAAAGCCAGATGCGCCAGTTGGAGGATGGGTTCGATGTGTATATTAAAGGCAGCCAGCTGAGAATTTTAGCTACTACGGTTGATAAGCAAAACAGGGACAACATTGAGCTGGTCAATGAAAAAGCTAAAGCCGGATACAAACGGGGGTATGCCGATCCTGAATACATCCGTGAACTACCTGTTTTTCAGCTACCGTTCCTCTCACCAGAGCGCAAATACCGTACTTTTCAAATCAGCGGAGATTCAATGAATCCAATTCCTGATGGTTCCTATATTACCGCTGAATTTGTGGAAAACTGGGATTTCCTTAAAAAAGGAGATCCCTGTATCGTTTTAACTAAAGATGAGGGATTGGTTTTTAAGTTGATCGAAAAGGATTTCAGACATAAACAATTCATTCTTCATTCGCTCAATCGCGAGTATCAACCCTTTCCGGTGGCACTGGAGGAAATCACGGAAATCTGGAAATTCATCCATTATATCAGCACGGAAATGCCGGATAAACTCCCTTTGGAACATGAATTGTTCTCCGCGATAGCCAATTTGAAAAAAGAAGTTGAGGAGATAAAAGGAAGGGGGTAATCATGGTGAGTCAAAATCGTCAGGAGGAAAAGGACCGTCAGCGATCACGGAATGATTATATGATCAATCTGAAATCTGAACTGGAAATCAGGATGTTGCATGAAAAAGTAGATCACATGGTTATGCATCAGCAAAAAGCATTAATGGAGATTCAAAAAATGCAGATCGAGATACTGAATG
>CAIXKO010000582.1 GCA_903919925.1 uncultured Bacteroidota bacterium
ATGATGCAGGGCGGCCACAAGGGCCGCCCCTACAGTACCCTATGGCCGGGGGTGCGGTGGATACCCACACTCCCAAACTCACCCATAACCACCTAAAGCACAAAAGGAATAACGGCCTTTCGATTAGCCGGATAATCACCAAATTGACGTTTATACCATTTATGATGGGAAAGAGTTCGGGGAATAAGGTTGGCAATTGTCCATACAATAAAAGACACAGCGGCCAGGTTCCAGCACATCAGCGCAAAACCGGTCCACTCAATAATTTCCCCTAAATGATTGGGGCAGCTTACCCATCTGAACAATCCACCTTCCGGAATCTTATAGCCGGTTTCACCTGGGCGGCGCAGATGAATCAACCGGTTGTCATAATCCCAGTTGATAAAAACTCCGCATCCGAAGAGTATGGCACCGAAAATGAACCGGGGCCCCATCAGATCCGTGATGGTGTAATGGGCAAAATTGGCAAAATAGTACCCAATCAGGGATCCGTTGACCAGATTAAAAAATATGGCCAGAACCATAATCAGCAGAGGCATTTTCTTGGCTCTGGTCCGGAGGCGCATCGGAAAAACAAACGTGCGGTTGAGGTAATGAAAAAGATACAGAGAAATCAAAATCCATGACATCGCATTCTGGCGGATGGCTCCGGTGAGTACAAAAAACATCAGCAGTATCATACCCGGAGCTTCCATAAATACCCACCCCAGTTTATTGTTGATTTGTGGCCCCCATTTGGCGGAAGAATGCCTGCCGTAAGGTGCCGGAACTTTTAGCAGGAGCAAAAACACAAGAACCCCAATGGACATCCATACATAATTCAGGTTCTGAAAGGTCTGGTAATTCATATTGGAATAATCTAATGGGTTCCGGAATGTTTAAACCAGCTTATCGTATCGGAAATTGTTTCCTGAAGCGGCCTGCAGCAATAACCAAGCTCTTTCTCCGCTTTCAGGCTGCTAATATGTTTGTTGCCATGCACCAGAGTGTGTATCGATTCCTTTGTATACAGAGGTTCCTGTTTCTTGATAGCGGCCAGTAAAAGGGTAAACGGCAAACCAGCGTAACCGGTCCAGGACGGTAAAACTGGGAGTCTTCCCCGGGCACCCTGGATAGTTAAAATGATCTTTTGAAGGTCATCCAGACTGTACCATTTCCCACCGAGCAAATACGACTGTCCGTTCCTGCCCCTGTCAATGGCATTAACAATTCCGGTGGCCACATCGCGAACATCGCAAAAATCAAAACCTCCGCTGATCAGCATCGGAACTTTTCCTGTATAAATATCCATGATGGCTTTGCCCAACTGGGAAGGTCTGTTGTCGAAAGGCCCGATAACGGCTGTCGGATTCAAAACTACCACCTCCATCTGATCAGCTGAATTCCTGAGGACATATTGCTGTGCATCTCTTTTTGACTGATCGTACCGGGCAGCCTTATTGGAGCAATACTGACTCTCTTCATTCAACACCTTATCCGCAGTTACCTGGTTGTATGCATGAATAGAACTTAAATGGATAAACCGCTTAACACCAGCCTGTTTTGAAACACGAAAAACATTTTCCGTTCCCCTCACATTTGTTTCATAAACCGATGGATCACTGTTGCTGTTCAATGAAATCCTGGCTGCAGAGTGGATCACCACCGTTGCACCCCTAACCAGATTGTTCAACGAGTCAATATCGAATAGACTACCCTTAACCACTTCAATTACAGATGAATCAAATACGGGTTCCTTTTGATTGACCAGGGCTCGCAACCGATAGCCTTTACTCAGCAGCAAAGGGATTACAGCTGTGGCAATATGGCCGGTTGAACCGGTGATGGCAAAGGTGATTTTGGGTGACATATTTTGGTTCCAAAATAGACAAATTGGTGGAATAATGCAGAAACTCATCTGTTTTAATGAAATGGCAAGGAACGGCGATTACCAAAAACGAAACCGTTTGATTAAATTGCCTTCCTATTTTTAATACCAGATTTGCCCCATGAAAGCAGCTGTTTACACTAAATATGGCCCACCGGAAGTTGTTAGTCTCGCAGAAGTGGAAAAACCAACCCCCAAAGCCAACGAGGTGCTCATAAAGGTTCATGCAACAACAGTGAACCGCACTGACTGCGGATTCCGAAGTGCCGTGTATTTTATATCGAGGTTTTTCAGCGGTTTGTTCAAACCAAAATACAAGATTCTGGGTAACGAGTTTGCCGGAGAGATTGTATCTATCGGACAGTCGGTGAAAATGTTTCGCACAGGCGATAAAGTATTTGGTTATAACGATACTCGCTTTGGTGCACACGCAGAGTTCATGATAATGCCAGAAACCGGCCCCATTGCAACCATTCCGGAGAGCCTGTCATTTTCTGAAGCTGCACCGATTACTGAAGGCGGCCACTATGCGCTGTGCGATATCAGGGCCGCAAAAATTAAAAGCGGTCAGGATATCCTGATTAACGGGGCAACCGGCGCAATCGGCTCAGCAGCAGTGCAAATTGTGAAGAGCCTGGGCGCAAGGGTTACGGCAGTTTGCAGCACGGGAAATGTGGAACTGGTGAAAGCTTTGGGTGCTGATACGGTCATCGATTTTACAAAAGAGGATTTTACCAGGATCGATGAAAAATTCGATGTGGTTTTTGATGCAGTCGGGAAAAGTTCCTTTGCGAAATGCAAGCCATTGTTGAAGAAAAAGGGCATTTATATTTCAACTGAATTGGGATACTTGTCGCAGAACCCTTTCCTGGCATTGATCACCCCTTTGACCGGAGGTAAAAGG
The DNA here is from genome assembly GCA_903919925.1 of uncultured Bacteroidota bacterium. Lineage (GTDB taxonomy): Bacteria > Bacteroidota > Bacteroidia > Bacteroidales > UBA12481 > UBA12481. Next base: position 2,772 of record CAIXKO010000582.1, read on the forward strand.
GTGTTGTTCCCGATTCCAACAATTAACCAGGCTGATGTTCTCTACCTGAAAGAATTAGTGGAGTCCGGAAAATACAAACCGGTTATCGACCGGTACTATACACTGATACAGATTGTTGAAGCCTATCAATACGTGGAAACCGGCCAGAAAACCGGGAATGTGGTAGTGAATGTTCCTATTAAGGACCGGTAATCGCAAAAATTTTCAAAAAGTTTAGGTTTGCTGAAACGAGTGCCTATTTCGCTTCCTTGACAGGGTCTGTTCTGTACGATAATACAACTTCACCGGCAAGCGAGGTACCGGTTCGGTTCTTACTGCCTTTTCCGATCATCCGGAGAACTCGATTACCTGATCTTTGAAGTTTTGGGGTGATGCCGGCTTTCGGGATCGTATCGGTCACGGCTGAGCTTCAGGAATAGTATCTCTGGCCATGGGTAAGAGAATAATTGCCGGGTTGGGCGATGGTATCCTTGTTAAAAAAAAGAACCCAAAACTTGCTCCCTTTATCATCTTAATTTACATTTGGCAAAGTTAAGTTTCAGTATGGATAACAATTTGTCATTTTTTACGGACCTTTGATATAGATTCAATTGTTTTGAGGATCAAAATATGAATGAAAAAAACAAATCAAAGAAAACCATCATCAATAAGTTACAGGAATTAGTTAAGCAGAACAGCTCGTCCCCATCAGTTGATTTTTCATCGTATGAATCTGATATACTGAAACTTACTCACGAACTTCAGGTGCACCATGTCGAGCTTGAATTACAGAACCAGGAACTCAAAGTTGCAGAAACCTCATTATCCGAGAGTTTAGAAAAATACCGTCATCTTGCCGAAAGTTCCACCTCCATAGTTTATCGTTTACTGCTGAAGCCCACTTTAAAATTTGATTATATAAGTCCCTCAGCCACTGTCATTACCGGCTATACACCGGAAGATCATTACGCAGATCCAATGCTGGGGTTCAAACTGGTTCACCCCGATGACCGGGTATTACTGGAGAGCACCACCAAACACAGCAAAGGGGAGCCCCTGGAATTGCGGTGGATTCGTAAAGATGGCCAGGTAATATGGACAGAGCAGCGTAATGTTTTAATCTTTGATGAAAACAATGAACCTTTTGCCATTGAGGGGAACGCAAGGGATATAACCGATCGGAAAAAGGCGGAAGAAATAATACGCAAATCGGAAGAAAAATTCCGCATCGTTGCCGACAATGCCTTTAACTGGGAATTTTGGGAAGGCCCCGATGGAAAAGCGATACATCACTCGCCTTCATGCAAGAAAATGACCGGATATTCAGCCGATGAGTTTATGAAGGATGATGAGTTGCTGACTAAAATAATTCATCCGGACGACAGGGAAACTTATGCCAAACATCATCAGGAAATGGAAGCAAATCCTTCACCGGGAAGGCTTCTGTTCAGAATCATCCATTCAAACGGGGAAATACGCCATATTGAACACCTGTGCCAGCCGGTTTTTGATTCCGCTCATAACTATATCGGAATCCGTGGAAGCCATATTGATATTACGGAGCGCAGCCTGATTGAAGATGCCCAAACCTTTTTGCTCGGTTGCGGCTTGCCTGGCACAGGAGAGGACTTTTTTGAGTCGCTGGCGCGCTACCTGGCCAGGACCCTTAATATGGAATACGTTTGTATTGACCGGCTGGAAGGTGACGGGTTAACAGCCCAAACTGTTGCCATTTACAATGAAGGTATTTTTGAAAGCAATGTGCGGTATTCTCTCAGGGATACCCCTTGCGGCGAGGTAGTCGACAAAAGCGTTTGCCTCTACCGGCGGGGGGTACGGCACCTTTTCCCGAATGACGCTGCCCTCCAGGACCTGCATGCGGAGAGTTATGCCGGCACCACCCTACTCGACTCAAAGGGGAATGCCATTGGTTTAATCGCCGTTATCGGGCATAAACCGTTGCACGAAGAAGCAAAGGCACAAACACTGCTCAAACTGGTTGCCTCACGCGCTGCTGGCGAACTGGAACGCAGGCAGGCTGAAAATGCACTGAAGGAAACAGTGGAGCAATTATATCTGGCCAAGAAAAAAGCCGAAGAAAGCGACCGCCTGAAATCAGCTTTTCTGGCCAATATGAGTCACGAAATCAGAACCCCGATGAATGGTATTCTTGGGTTCTCAAACCTGCTGAACGAGCCAAACCTGGGTATCAAGGAACAACAGGAGTATATCAGGGTGATTCAGAAAAGCGGAACCCGGATGCTCAATATCATTAACGATATTATCGATATTTCGAAGATAGAATCCGGAACGGTTGAAACCAAAATATCAAAAGTCGATATTAAGGCGCTGATTGAATACGTAGTTAAGCTTCTGGAACCTGAGGCTAAGTCAAAAAAATTAAGTTTGTTCATCAAACTCCCTTATCCTGGCCCGCAAAGAATGATGATGACAGATGGTGATAAAGTATACTCGATCATCTCAAATCTGGTAAAAAATGCCATCAAATATACCAATACAGGCTACATTAATATTGGGTACCATGATATGGAAGGGGAAATTGAATTCTTTGTGAAAGATACTGGAATAGGAATTCATCAGGAAAGAAAAGAAGCAATCTTTGATCGTTTTGTCCAGGCAGATATTGAAGATATCCAAGCCCGGCAAGGCGCGGGGCTCGGGTTAAGTATATCGAAGGCTTATGTGGCAATGCTCGGAGGGAAGATATGGGTTGAAAGCGAGCCTGACCATGGTTCCACATTTTACTTCAGCCTTCCGGAAACCGCAGATCAGGCTCCTGGAGACACTGAAGCAACAAAGGCAGCACATATTAAATAATCATACTGATTCAAAACATGAAATATAACAACATTATCGGACTAGCAGCAGGTTTGCTCTTATTCTTGAATTACTCGTGTCATCCTAAACAATCCGGGCCCACCGGCCAAAAGGAGAACTCCCCAAAGGAGGTCGCTGTAAAAAAAGAGCATCAGGTATTTGAGTGGCGTGGCGAAAACAGGAGCGGAGTGTATCAGGATCAAGGGCTTTTAAAATCCTGGCCAGCAGAGGGTCCGCAACTGGTATGGGAATATGAGGGGGTTGGGAATGGATACGGCTCACCGGTTTTTACCAACGACAAAATGTACATCCAGGGTGAGGTGGATGACCTGGCCTGTTTATTTGCTTTTAATGAAGATGGATCATTGTTGTGGAAAAAGGATTTTGGCAAGGAATGGGTCGAAAATTGGAATGGGTCACGTTCAGCACCAACCATTGTTGATGACCTGGTTTATGTGACTTCCGGATTGGGGAATATATATTGCTTTAACCGAATTACCGGAGAGAAGAAGTGGTCCATCGATATGATTAAAGATCTGCATGGGAAGTTCCCTCTATTCGGCTTTTCGGAAGCGGTAATCATAGAAGATGAAAAAGTGTTTTGTACACCCGGCGGAAAAGATACCAACGTGGTGGCTCTAAATCGGTTTACCAGCGAAATTATCTGGGTAAGCAAGGGTGCCGGTGAACGTCCGGGATATAATCAGCCTCAGATTATCAAACTTAAGGATAGAAATATCCTGGTAAACTTTACTGCCTACCAAATGTTGGGGCACGATACTAAAACCGGGGAATTGCTTTGGGTTCATGATCAGGATAACCTGAAAAAAGAAGAACATGTTCTTGGGAAAGGCGATACGCATGCCAATACCATTATTTATGAGGATGGATTTATTTATTATGCTGAAGGTGACGGAAACTGCGGAGTGAAGCTGAAACTCTCGCCCGATGGGAAAAGCATCAGCGAAGTGTGGCGCAATAAGGCGTTTGACAGCTATATGGGAGGTATTGTTAAACTTGGAGACCATTTGTACGGTGGCGGAACCGCTAAGCCCGATTTTAAAAGCATTAATGCAATTTCCGGCGAGATTGAGAAAACATTGAAAATTGGCGCCGGTTCAGTAATTGCAGCAGACAATATGCTTTATTATTACACCCTCAAAGGAGATGTTTTTCTGATTAACGCTGACCCGATCAACATGGAAGTGGTTAGCAAATTCAAAATCGTAAAGGGCGCCAAGGAACATTTTGCTCATCCGGTTATACATGATGGTAAATTGTATGTGCGCCACGGTAATTTTTTACAAGCCTTTAATATTAAGAAGTAACGGGCCTCGATTTGCCGGTGGCCTTAAGAACACCTGCCGTCAATCCTTACCGGTATAGGCTCAGCCTAAAACTCGTGCTCAAACGACAAATAAAGAAATCCTCCGATTTGGGCATTTGAAGATTTGCTGAAAGTTATGGGTAACGAAATGCCCGGCACTACCTGAAGCTTTTTAATATTTATAGCATACCTGACCGCCGGAGCAAGAATGGTTTGGCTGGTGTATGATATTGAATTGTTTAAGCCAGGATCAGCATTTATGCTGGTCAGGCATTCAAGCATCAGGTTAAATTTCGTGGAAACAAGCCAGATGGAACTGATACCTGCAAAATAGCTGATCAGGGATTTGCTGAAATTAATATCATCCCGGTTAACGCTGAACAAACAAGTTGTTCCCAGGTTGAGATGACTGACAAACTGATTGGTCCACCGTTTTGAAAAGGGCAGGTTGACCTGCAAACCCCATGAACCGCTACCGGTGCCCTTTTCCTTACTGCCCGAAGGGATAATGAGGCTCAGACGGGGCGAAAAAGCTGCAAAATCCTGCTTGTATGCAAGCTGATAACGATAATTGATCATAATATCCCCAAACCCGGCGGCAGCTCCCCTGTTAAAGGAACTATACTGCAAAGTGTAGGATAATTGATGTTTAAAACCGATTGCCGGCCATTCCTGGGTAAATGCAAAAAAGAAATTGTCTCTGAGGTTTGGCAGAAAAACAAGATTTGAAATGTGCTGAACCACCCTGTCTTCCTGATTATAAGCCTCTTCAAGAAACATTGAATTATCCTCGATGGCTGTAATAAACTTTTCTCCTGGCCGGGATTGCGAAAAGCAATCTAAAGAAAGCATTATCCCGGTCACCAATATAAGCATGAATGCAGATGTCCTCATCGTTGTATTGAATTTACCATTAAGGGTTAAAAGATACAGTTTTCCCCCGACAAAGTCGTTATTCCGGCAGGATGAAAATAACAGTTTTTTTGCTGGTCGATCAACAAGGAGTGTTTTATCTTTGTGTAATTTAGGGATCGAAACAAGAATAAACTTTTCATTCTCATGAGATTTGCACCCAACCCCAGCTGCTTCCTCCGAAAGGGATATTTTATTTGGTTGATGGTAATCCTGTCTTCCGCAACAATTCAGTGTCAGGATGCTCAATGGCTCGGACCTAAAAGAAATGGTATTTTTCAGGATACGCTATTGTTAAAGGAGTGGCCGGCTGGTGGCCCTGCAGTTTTGTTTGAAACGCCAGGGATTGGCAAGGGCTTTTCATCGGCTGTTGCTACAAAAGATAAAATTTACGCAACCGGAAAAAAAGACACCCTCGAGTACCTGACCTGTTTGGACTATTCCGGAAAGATCCTTTGGCAGAATTCATATGGCCGCTGTTGGAACAAATCATACCCTGATGCCAGATGTACGCCTACAGTTGATGGGGAAAGAGTATACGTGCTAAGTGGGATGGACAATCTGGTATGCTTCAATGCCATAACCGGGTCAAAAGTCTGGAGTGTGGATGTCCACAAAGATTATAACAGCAGCTGGGATATGTTCGGGGTTTCTGAATCGGTGCTCATGGTTGATGACAAGGTTATTGTAACCCCCGCCGGTGAAACTACCACCGTGATAGCTCTCGATAAGATGACCGGCAAGTTGGTGTGGAAATCCGAATCCCTGCAAGCCCACCGTTCCAATATGTCTCCCATTGCAGTGGATCATGCCGGTAAGAAGTACGTTATTACTTCCACTCAAACCCACATGCTCGGGGTTGATGCCTCAGATGGGAAAATCCTTTGGACCTACCATTACAACTTTCTCGATAAAAATGGTGAAAATGCCACCATCTTTACCAATAGCCCTGTATACCAGGACAGTTGCTTATGGATATCGGATGGCTGGGATGTTAAGTCGGTGATGCTGCAGATTGCTCCCGATGGCAAATCAGTGACGGAAAAGTTTTGCGATCAGACATTTGATAATCAGAATCACGGAGTAGTATTGATTGACAGCATGTTATATGGATCAAATTTTACCGGCAGAACAACCGGAAAATGGGTATGCATGAATTGGAAAACCGGAGAGATTACCTGGATAGCTGATTTTTATACTAAAGGACCAATTCTTGCCGCCGACGGAATGCTCTATTGTTACGAAGAAAAGGGAGGGAACATGGCATTGGTGAAGGCCGATCCAAAGGAGTTTAAGGTCATCAGTACCTTCCAGGTTAAGAAAGGCACCGGCCCTCACTGGGCGCACCCGTCTATTTATTTTGGGATGTTGCTGGTACGACGTGGCGATTATTTGTTGGCTTACAATATCCGGAGATAAAATAATGACTAATGAATTTATTATTCTATTAGCGACAACTGCCAGCGTGGCGCTCCTGCATACGCTTAGCGGACCCGACCACTATCTTCCGTTTATCGTTATGGCGAAAGCACGAAAATGGAAGATGAAAAAAACAATCTGGTTTACCGCATTGTGCGGGCTCGGCCATGTGGGAAGCTCTATCCTGTTGGGAGTTATTGGTATTGCTATGGGAGTTGCTGTTGAAAAGCTGGAGCTGGTTGAAGGGGTCCGGGGAAGCATTGTAACCTACTTGTTTACTTCCTTCGGGTTGGTTTATCTGATTTGGGGACTTCGAAAAGCCCATAAAAACAAACCTCATTCGCATGCCCATTCGCATAGCGGTTTGAGCCTCCACAATCATTTGCATACTCATGAAAAGGAACATGTTCATATTCATACCAG
>CAIXKO010000583.1 GCA_903919925.1 uncultured Bacteroidota bacterium
GCCTATGCCAACCATCGGATTGCTATGCTTAATCCGGATGCTAATATTATTGTGGCTCCATCGGATCACCTGATCGGAGATGAAGCGGAATTTACCCGCGTAATTCTCGAAGGTATCGAATTCGTTAAAGGTCGCAATGTACTGCTAACACTTGGTATTATGCCATCCAGGCCTGAAACAGGGTATGGATATATTCAGGTTAATGGTCATGAGGGTATCGATGGAAACCTAAACCTCCGGCAGGTGAAAACATTTACCGAAAAACCAAATATCGACCTGGCCAGGATTTTTGTGGAGAGCGGTGACTTTTTCTGGAACTCTGGTATGTTTATCTGGTCTCACTCAGCTATTAATCAAGCATTTGAAAAATATCTGCCCGAAATCCAGGCAGCATTCCACGATGGTATTCACCTCTATGGAACTCCTGAGGAAACCTCTTTTATTCATCAGGTTTATGGAGCTTGTGACAAGATTTCCATCGATTATGGTATCATGGAAAAAGCGGACAACGTTTTTGTTCTATGTGCCGACTTCGGCTGGTCCGATTTAGGTACCTGGGGAAGCTTGTACGAGCATCTTACTCATGATGAATCTGAAAACGGAATTGGCACCGGTCAGGCAATTACTTTTGAGGCAAGCAGAAACGTAATACATGCGCCTAAAAATAAACTGACCGTAGTTCAGGGACTTAACGATTATATTATCGTGGATACCGATGATGTACTCCTGATATGCAAGAAACAGGATGAGCAGCAAATCCGAACGATGGTTGATGAAGTTAAATTGAGGGGCGGCGGGAAATATATTTAACCGCTAATACTCCCACAAATCGTGTTCAAACTGGAAAATCAGATTCTCAATACGTTCAGCTTCCCGGAGTGACTCGATCCCAAGTGCATAGTCCTCAATTACCCTGTTGTTGAATACATTGCTCTCCTGAACGATGAATCCGGTGAAGAAACGCTTATAAAAAATCTCATCGAAACTCCTCATCTCGGAGTCATTAAAGGCGTTATATACCTCTTTTTGGGCCAGGAACGGACGGGTTTCCGGATATTTAACCCAGAATAACTTTTTCTTCTGGATATTCTCCTTGTTGACGTCTTCAGGTTCAAAATACACTCGGATTGGGCATATTCCAATAATTCTTACATCAAGAACCGAACGTTTGCGATCGAAAAACCACATCTCTTTTACCATAAACTGCAAAACCTCGTCTGTATTCAACTCCCCTTTAATACGGGTGGAGTCAGTAAGCCCGGTTACCACATTCAAAACGCCGATGACTTTGTCCTTAACATCGAAGTTTTTCATCACCTGATCATAGGTTATCGGCTCTTTAAATTCATTGGACTCATCGATGGTTGAATAAGCCTGAAGTCCTTTGTCCTTAACTGATTGTAACAATAATTCAATCAGGTTCATCCGGTCGCCGATAGGTTTTGTGGGATAAAACAGCGGCTGGTTCATTTTTTCGCGCAGATCGATGATGCGCCAAACTACTTTCGACCACATGACATCAGCCTCCCTTACCTGGGGATATTCAATGGGCTTCTTATTAAAAATGTGCTCCTTTTTATACACCATGTTTAAACCCGACCAGGTTGACTGATCAGTAGTTTTGGTTGTGTCTTTAACCTGTGCCATTAAAGGCACGGTAACAACCAGAATCAGAATAGCTATGGTTAGAATGCCTGTTTTTTTCATAATTAGTTGTCTATTGTACCGTCAAGGTGATGGGGTTAAGTGTACGGAGTATTCCATCAGGTCCGATGGCAGTTATATCTTTAATAATTACAAGATCATCGCGCTTTCTGGATTTGATCAGTCTCTTTTGATTTTCAGTAAATAGTGCATTGTTTGAAGATTCATCCTGAACAAAGCTGCCGCTGGAAGAAACGGTAACCTTAAATCCTTTTACTTCAAATTTCATGTCAAACAGGAAGTCATCGAGCGCAGCAACTACACCTGTTTGCGCTTGCAGAATATTCTTCTCAATTTTTCCGCTGCTTTTTCCTGCAACCTTGGCGATAGGGTCAGGTACCTTAAACAGTCGATAGGTTTGGGGTGGATAAGTTTGTGTTTTGCCGTTAATAATAGCGGTAACCGTTAACACAGCTACTCCTTCCGCTTTTTTTGGCCTCACTTCATATTGAAGGTCTCCAACCTGAGTAATATCGGCATTAGTCATTTCCACTTTAATATCCTTGGCCGATGCTCCTATTGCATTAACCATCAATGGATTGACAACTCCCATATAAAAAGCGTTCATTTTAGTCGGAGCCGAGATCAGCACTGGAGGAATAACTTCATATTCATCTTCAAAACTATATGTTTTGTTTCCACCGTCGGGTGCCGTATAGTTGATAATTCCACCCCATTTAAAAATGCCTGTTTTACTGGTATTAACGGTATACAATCCATGTCCCTCGCGATAGGGGAGAACCGAACCACCCACGGTGATTTTAGGACTGATGGTGGAATCAAAGGCAGCCAAAAGGACGTTAGCTTCGTAGGGGTTACCCTGAACCACGGTTTTGGAGGTGGTGGGGATTACAACTGCCTGAAGCATATTGAACTTGAACGATTGGGCATCAATGTTTCTGTATAGATAATTGAGAACATCGGATTCTGCGTTACGAACATCCGACTGCATTTTGGTCATCAGGGTGATTACCCCGATCAAAGGAAGATATTCGAAATTATCCTGCTCCCAGGTGCGGCCGTCGTCTTTGCCGGAAGCCAACTTAGGAGGATCGGCAATGGTGAGGCTCCTTCGGATGGAACTCAGTAGAACGCTGTCGTTCTGATCAACCTCGGTCATCATGAAATTGCTGTATTTTTCAAGCGAATTCCTTAGATCTTTTGCCCTGTTAATGCGCTGATCGCCAACTTGAATCTGCTCAACCAACATAATCTGAGCCGGAATATTCAGCTGATCCTGATTTTTGATACTGTCGAGTCTGGCAGTTTCGCCGTCAGCTTCACGAACAATTTTCCATTTGTATTCAGTGATCTTATCGATCATCTTTTGCGACTGAATTTTAACGGAATCGGCTTTTGCTTTAAATGGACCTACTTTAACCTTGTTGAGCTGGTATGCATTATCGAAGGCAGCGTATGTCAGGTTATTCTTGGCGGCAAAACTTTCAACCGATTTGTTAAGGCTTTTTTCCACTCTTGCAATAACATCCAGGGTTTCCCTGGAAACATTCAATGCCAGCAAAGCCGTCAGCACCAAATACATCATGTTGATCATTCGCTGCCTGGGGGTCAGTCTGGGGTGTGCCATAATATAAATATCAGCTAAACAGCGGGTTAAACATTCTCCTTAACATTCATTGCGGTAAGCATGTTACCATACACTTTATTGAGTGCCGAAAGCTTTTTGCCAAGTTTTTCAACTTCGTCATGATACATTTTTGTTGTTTGAACCGAGGCGCTAAGGTTGGTGATCATGGCATCGAGGCCCTGGTGTGCTGCTTTAGCATTTTTCAGATAAGCATCTTCACCCTTCAACTGCAATTCATATACAGAATTGAGTGCACCAAGGTTTTTATTCATTTTCTCGAGCTGCTCGGTATATCCATGACTGGTTGTACTGAGTTTTCCTACCATTTCAGCTGTTTTGGCATAGGACTGAGTAAGATTCAGTGCCGATTTGTTTAACTCTTCGGTGGAGTGTTTGTATGCTTCTCCAAAGGTATTCAGATTTTCGGAGGCCTTTTTTATGCTACTGGTAAACTGATGGGTTTCAATGTGAGCATGGGTGATTTCTGACATTTTATTGGAAGATTCAGCCAGTTTTTGCATGCCGTTACCAAGCTTGGTGAATAGCTCCGGAGATATTTCAGCCTTGGCAAGCATTTCATCAAATTTCTGGGTAGGAGTAATTCCGGGAGTCTGATGGACCACTTTTTTCTCAGCTTTGTGCTTTTTATCAGCTAATTCGGGGTATACTCGGTCCCATTCCCAATCATCGGGCAGGGGCTCAAAGGCAGCGAAAAAGAAAATGATTGCTTCAATACCCAAGCCGCCGATGAGGAAGTAGCTCGAAAGCGGAAAGTGTTCCAGTTTCATCAGTGCTCCGATCATCACAATACTAGCACCCCAGCTATAGAGATAACTCATAAAGTTTCTCCACCACATTTGCTGAACAAAATCTCTGATCTTCATTTATAAAAAATTTTATATTGGGGCACAAGAATTCTATGCCCTTAGTGATTGATTACTTCTCGATACCCATAGTTGACCGGATACAACGGAAACCGATGTAGGATTTAGCTGAATCCTGGTATTCGTATGTACGTGTTCCGTTTTGCAGATAAGTTGCAATATCTTTCCAGGAACCGCCTCTTACCACTTTCCTTTTCATTACCGGTGATTCGTTTGGCAGGGCACTGTATTCGTAATTCGGGTTCAGATCGTGAGTAAAGCTGTAGGCAGCCTCATCAAAAGCGGAAATGGTCCATTCAGCTACGTTACCCGACATGTCGTAAAGATTATAATCGTTTGGTTCAAAGCTCCCTACAGGTGATGGTTTCAGGAAGCCGTCGTCTACATAATTTCCTCGTAGTGGTTTAAAGTTGGCCATAAAGCACCCTTTGTTGTTTCGGGTATAAGGGCTGCCCCAGGGATACATCGAGAGATTACGGCCACCACGGGCGGCATATTCCCACTCATATTCGGTGGGTAACCGGTAATTCTGGACAAAAGAACTACCCTTGCCCTGAATCAGGTAATTGTTCAGATATTGAGTTCTCCAAACGCAGAAAGCCTGTGCCTGCTCCCAGGTAACCCCTACAACAGGATAATCATCAAAACCCGGATGCCAGAAATACATTTTGGCCATCGGATCATTGTAGCTATAAGTGAAATCTGAAATCCAGCTCAATGTATCGGGATAAATATTGATCTGATAGGACTTAATGAATTTTGCACGGTCCGATACCAATTCTGCATCCTGATAATAGGTACTCGACTTATCGGCATTCTGGATCGAACGCTTATAATCGCGCTTTTCTTTGGCTGCTTCCTGATAATTAATATCCTGATAGGAATAGATCAGTTTTCGGGTATCTAGTTCTTTGCGGCGGAAAAAGCGCTCATTTTCAGGAATATACAGTTGTTCGAGTGCGGCTAGAACATCAGCATCACGGGTATCGATCTTGGTGGTCCAATTAATAAATGGCGGATCGATCGGGTTCTTATTCTTATCCTCAGAGATCAGGAATTCATCCGGAAACTGCTCTCCCAGAGTTTTTCGGGTAAGAGAATCGATCACCCAATGAACAAATTGTCTGTATTCGTTATTGGTGATTTCCGTTTCATCCATCCAAAAGGCATCCACAGAAATGGTTTTGGACTGAGAATTCATGGCAAATGTAGGGTCTTCATCATTAGGTCCAACCACAAATGAACCCATTGGCACTTTCACCATGCCATAGGGATCGGGTTCGAACCATTTTTCCCTCTTTTGTACACCAATCAGCTCACCATTACCCGTGCTGGTACTGTTGCATCCCGACAGAATAATGATTGCGATCAAACCAAGGAAAACTAGCTTCTTCATAATTTATTATAAGCGAGTCAGTTATAAAAATCTCACACTTTTGTACCGCTGGGAGAACTTGTCCGTTGAAACTTCCAGGTTGTATCCCAAAATGAATTCAACCGTTCCATTGCTATAGGTTCGTAGGGCTGAAGTGGTAAAATCGTAAGCAATTCCCACTCTGAGGCCCATTGGCAATTCTGTTCCAGCCATAACGGCCACGGCATCTCCAAGCCGGTAAGAAACGCCACCCCAAAACTTTTTATTGTATAGGAGCAGCATATTTATATCCATTTGAAATGAAGCGCCATCAGATTTTGCAAAAATGGAAGGCTGCAATTCAAATATCGGGTTCGAAAGTTTGAAGAGGTAACCGGCAGTGGCATAATAATGCCTCTTCATGTGCATTAATACTGCATCACCATAATCCACAGTAGGTTGCAACAAGTGGGTGGTGGATAATCCAGCATAAATTTTATCAGTATTATAAAAAACGCCCAGGCCCATATCAAAGGTCATGGAGGTAACTGCAGCATCCGGAATCGAAGGATCCTGAGTGGCCGGAACATGGTTGTCGCTATCGGGGATCACCCATTTTCCGTTGATCGCCCTGCTCAGCAACCCAAGATTAACACCAATTCCCAGTTTTCCTTCCCCTAATTCCATACGGTAAGCATAATCCAATAAAATGGTCATGTTTTTTTCAAAACCCAGCCTGTCGTCCATAAAACAGAGGCCAACACCGCTGTTGATCCCTAAAGGCTTAACCGGTGCGTTTACGCTAAACACGGTTGTTTTTGGATTTCCAGGGAAACCCATCCACTGCTGCCGGTTGATCATCCCGGCGCTGATCATTCCCTGACTCCCTGCAAAACCAGGATTAATAGCCTGATTATTAAACATGTTATGCGTAAATTGGGGATCTTGCTGTGTGAAAGCACTGCCACCTGCCAATACAGCCAGGAAAAGAAAAATCGAAAATCTCATCCGGAAGTTATTCATGCTCAAATTTAAGACAGTAAATATAAGTGAAAAAAATAAATACACAGCAACACCAATAACGACAGGCAACAGCTTTAAGTATGCTAAAATGGTCATAAAAGTCTTCGGTAATGATTCCACCACCGGTCGGGAACTTCCCCGTCACTTGCAATCTGATAATCACCGGGAGAGCACGCTACATAAAGAGAGCGAGGGTATTTGGGATCGGGATAGGGAACTTCGACCCACCATCTGCCAGAGGCCGGACTTTTAAAAAAAGTAAGATTGAACCCCGTTTTTGGCAAGTTGATCAAATACTTCTGATACAATCTGATATCGCTGAAAGGATAATCAGATTTGCGTTGGGTGACTCCCTGAAGAAAATGCCAGATGATCTGAGCGGCCAATGCCGGAGTTTGCCCGGTGCGATCGCGATCAGGCTGAAAACCAGCCAGTGCAAACAAACTGAGTTTGTCGCTCAGCCCGGCAAACTTGGCCAGCTGACACGATTCTTCAGCTGTAAAACCATTAGCTGACGGAAATGTAACTCCGGGAGCTTCAGTTTGCCGAATGGAATTCATCGATAAAACCGCCAGATCGGAATTCCGGAATACGGGTTCCGATTCCCTGATATCGTTGCGCAAAGTTCCCAACCGATGAGATTCAAAATATAATTCTCCCAACATATCTAAACTCCGGCTATCATTCAGGTAGGTTTGGTAACCCAGATGTACGAAATCAAAAAGATTACCGCCGGGTTCAGAAACCAGCTGGTTAAGGTAATGGCTCCGGAACGACTGATCGTCAGGCATTATGTCGATAACAGAATCAATAACAGCCAGATTATATGGAGTTTCCAACCCGTTGTATGCTCCCGCGAACGTGAGAACATCATGGGTATCCCTACCGATCAACACCATTATTTTATGCTGTTTTCCCAGCTCCGAAATTACATCCATCAACCCAATCCGGGTATCCGCAGGGGTTTTACCCTCACGGAGATTACCTGCATCAACCATCACACCGGCAGGCAAAACCGATGACAGACCATATAGATAGGTACGGATTTCATTAGCCACTTCTGGATTTCCAACCCCGGCTATCACTATTTTTGCCTGATCAAGATCGGGAGGATTTCCTGCGTTACGATAGATCCCTGTGCACTCACCAACCGGATTAAGAATTCTTTCATCGGTATGGAACGCCAGGGGCCCCACAGGATTAAAATAGAGAAGAATTTCCTGTAATGAAGCCATCAGAATTTATTTTTTTGAGGCTGAACCCTTAGCAACCAAAGCTTTACATTCGTCCAAACTTAAAGCCGCAGGATCCTGCGTTTTGGGAATTTTGTAATTTTTCTTTTCAAAAGAAATATAGGGTCCAAACCTGCCATTTAAAACTTTGAGTCCGGGTTCCTCGGGGAATTCGCGGATCACCCTCATAATATCGGCAGTTCGTTTTTCAGTAATTATGGTAATGGCACGTTCCATATCTACGGTCATCGGATCGTCCACCCCTTTTTTAAGGGAATAGAAAGCACTTTTATGCCTGATATAAGGGCCAAAGCGGCCTATTCCTACGGAAATTGCAGCATCTTCAAATTCGCCAATGGACCTGGGCAGCGCAAAAAGCTTGATGGCTTCTTCGAGGGGGATGGATTCAATGAGCTGGCCCTTTGCCAAACGGGCAAACCGTGGCTTGGTATCCTCATTGGCAATGCCGATTTGAGCCATCGGTCCGTACCTGCCTATTTTCACCACCACCGGCTCACCGGTTTCCGGATGGTTACCGAGCGATCGCTCGCCGGAACTCCTGGATGAGGTTTTTTCAGTTAGTTCAACCTGCTCATGGAATGGCTTGTAAAACCGGTGAATCATTTCGTACCAAACCATTTTACCATCGGCAATGGAATCGAATTCCGCTTCTACACTGGCAGTAAAGTTGAAATCTACAATATTACCGAAATGCTCTGTAAGAAAGTCATTTACAACCATTCCAATATCCGTTGGAAAGAGTTTGGATTTTTCAAAACCGGTTTTTTCGTTTTTAGTAAACCCGGTGACCTTACCGTTTTTAAGTTTTAACCCATCGAGCTCCCTGATCGTTCCCTGCCGGTCTTCCTTAACTACATATTCACGCGTTTGAATGGTGGAAATGGTTGGTGCAAAGGTTGATGGACGGCCAATCCCCAGCTCCTCCAGCTTTTTAACCAAACTAGCCTCGGTGTATCTGGCAGGAGCATGTGGAAAACGCTGTAAAGCTTCAATGGATTCCATTTTCAGCGTTTCACCTTGCTTTAATGGAGGGATCAGCTCTGATCCGTTTTCACCATTTTCATCGTCTGAACTCTCGCGGTACACACGGATAAAACCATCGAAAAGCAATACTTCGCCGGTGGCTGTTAAAACCTCTTTCCGATTGGATATCTTAATATTAACCGTTGTTTTTTCAAGCAGTGCCTCACTCATTTGGGAAGCAATGGTCCGTTTCCAGATCAGCTCATATAATTTTTTCTCATTGGCAGGACCGGTGATCTCATGGTGTTCCATATAAGTGGGTCGGATGGCTTCATGGGCTTCCTGTGCACCTTTGGATTTTGTTTTGAATTGCCTGGTTTTGAGATATTTATCTCCAAATTCGCTTAAAATTTCCTTTTTGGTGGTATTCAGTGCCAGGTCCGAAAGGTTTACCGAGTCGGTCCTCATATACGTAATTTTCCCAGCCTCGTAAAGCTTTTGAGCGAGCGACATGGTCTGTGAAACAGAAAAACCATACTTTCTGCTTGCTTCCTGTTGTAAAGTAGAAGTAGTAAACGGAGGGGCCGGTGATTTTTTCAGAGGCTTCTTCTCTACTCCCGATACGGTAAAATCGGCTGTTTTACAACTCTCCAGAAATGCTACAGTTTCTGCCCGGGTAGCAAACTTACGGTCGAGTTCGGCCTTTAACTCTGTAATTTTACCATCCTGATCCACCACCTCAAATACGGCAACCACGCGGTAACCCGGCACAGAATTAAAGCCGAGAACCTCGCGCTCTCTTTCTACCAGGAGCCTGACTGCAACACTCTGAACCCGGCCAGCTGATAATGATGGTTTTACTTTTTTCCACAACACCGGACTGAGCTCAAAGCCTACCAGCCTGTCAAGAACCCGCCGGGCTTGCTGGGCGTTCACCAGATTCTGATCAATCGGCCTTGGATTTTTAATGGCTTTTTGAATGGCATCTTTTGTGATTTCATGAAAAACAATACGCTGAGCCTTCTCAGATGGTATGCCCAAAACTTCGGCCAGGTGCCATGAAATAGCTTCCCCTTCGCGGTCCTCGTCGGAAGCGAGCCAGATCTTGTTGGATTCCTGCGCAAGTTTCTTAAGCTCAGTCACAACCTTTTTCTTATCCGCCGAAATAATATATTGGGGTTCGTAGTTCTTTTTGATGTTAATACCGAACTCTTTCTTTGCTAAATCCCTGATATGCCCGAAACTGGACTTTACCAGGAAATCTTTCCCTAAAAACTTCTCAATAGTCTTAGCCTTCGCAGGTGACTCTACAATAACAAGATTCTCAGCCATTTTGGATTGGTTCCTTTTAAAAAAATCGCACAAAGATTAAATAATTTTCTGAGGTAAGGAGCGTTTTATGATAAAAACGTGATACGTGAAGCGTGATACGTGAAGCGGAAGAGGGAAAAAAGGAAGGAAGGCAAAAGGGCAAGAGGGAAAGAGGGCAAGAAGGAAAAGGGTAAGGATCCTGAGGTTAAGGATTAAGCTCCGAAACCTCTTCCGTATCACGCTTCACGTTTCACGTATCACGTTTCACGCTTCACGTATATTAATACTAACTTTGCGGCGAAAATCTATATCTGGTTATGAAAAAGTCTGATCCAACGAGGAGATACCTTAAAATATTCTGGATGCTTTTTGGAGGGGGCGTCGTTTTAGTCTTTCTCTTCTTTACGTTGATATCTAAAGGGTTACTGGGCCTAATGCCATCCTTCGAAACATTGGAAAATCCAACACTTATTGAGGCTACTCAGGTGATATCGGAAGATGGTGTGCCACTCGGTAGTTTCTTTTCCCCACAGGAAAACCGGGAAATTATTCCGTTCGAGAAAATCAGTCCCTACATGATCGATGCAATTGTAGCAATTGAGGATCAGCGATATTACAAACACTCAGGTATCGACTTTAAAGGATTGATCAGGGTAATGATTAAAAGCTTGATATTGAGGCAGGATACCGGTGGAGGTAGTACCATTACCCAGCAGCTGGCAAAAAACCTGTTTCCCCGTGAAGATTATAGCAATCCAATCAGCTTTGCAGTTCGGAAATTCCGGGAATGGGTGATCGCAGTTAAATTGGAAAAAACTTTTACCAAGGAAGAGATTCTTGCTCTTTACCTGAACAAGCTCAGTTTTGTTAACAATGCGGAAGGGATCCAAACCGCTTCATGGGTTTATTTTAACAAGGATGCCAGCCAGCTTGATATTCATGAGGCTGCCATGCTTGCCGGGATGGCAAAGAATCCATCGCTTTATAACCCTCTTCGCTATGGTCTGAAAAACACGTTGCCACGCCGTAATACCGTACTCGACAAAATGAAGGACCGGGGTTATGCTGATGCTGTTGCGATAGAAAAGGCCAAAGCCCTTGATCTGGGTTTAAATTATCACCGTGTTGACCACAAAGTGGGCAGGGCAACCTATTTCCGTGAGTATTTACGCGGGCTTTTAACCGAAGACCGGCCATCGAGTGCCGCCGGAGCAGCCGCCTGGGATGCCAGTCCGCTAAGGGGTTTCTGCTACAAGCACCTCAAGCAGGACGGAAAACCTTACAATCTTTACCGCGATGGGTTACGAATTTATACTACCATTGACTCCCGCATGCAGCAATATGCCGAGGAGGCGCTGGTGCAGCACCTTAAAACCGATTTGCAGCCTACTTTTAACCGTGAACTCAGGAAATTGAGGCGCAGCCCGTTTTCCAACACGGCAACGGATGAGGAAATTGCCCGCTCGATGAACTCGGCCATGGGCTGGAGCGAACGTTACCGGATACTCAAGAAAAAGCAGAACCTGCCTGATGAGGAGATTAAGAGGCTGTTTAATACCCCTACCCCCATGAGCATCTTCAGCTGGAAAGGGGAAATCGATACCGTGCTGACCCCAATGGATTCTATTAAATATTATAAGCGGTTTCTGCGATCGGCATTCATGGCTATCACTCCGCAAACCGGATCGGTTAAGGTTTATGTTGGAGGACCCGACTACCGGTATTTTCAATATGATCAGATTATGCAGGGAAAAAGGCAGGTGGGCTCCATATTTAAGCCATTTGTATATACCGTAGCTATGGAAAACGGACTCTCACCCTGTTATGAAGTACCCAACGTTGCAGTAAGCTTTACCGGTAATTTTAACAGCATTGAAGGCAGTACCTATGAACCGCAATTCTCTGATGCCAAGGAGCTGGATGGCCAGATGGTTACCCTTAGATTGGGTTTGTCAAAATCCTTAAATCAGATATCTGCCTGGGTGATGAAGCAATACAATCCGGAGGCAGTTATTGAGGTTGCCCGGAAAGTGGGGATAAAATCACACATCGAGCCAGTGATCCCGATTTGCGTTGGTGCCGTGGAACTGCCGGTTTATGAGGTTGCAGGCGCTTTTACGGCTTTTGCAAACAAGGGAATATGGGTGGAACCGATCATGGTAACCCGGATTGAGGATAAAAATGGAAATCTCCTGGCTAAATTCAGCACGCATGAGGAGGTGGCCATGAGTGATGAAACTGCCTATAAAATGCTTTATATGATGGAAGGGGTAACCAGTGCCGACGGTACCGCCAGACGTTTGCGCAACAAATACGAATTCACCAACCCAATTGCGGGTAAAACGGGTACAACCAATAGCTATGCTGATGGATGGTTTGTTGGTATTGTGCCCAATCTGATTGGGGTTGCCTGGACCGGTGCTGAGGATAATATGGTGCATTTCCAGAATCACGATAACGGTCAGGGAGCTAATATGGCCCTGCCGATCTGGGCGCTTTTCATGAAAAAAGTTTATGCCGATAGTACCCTTGGCATCTCACAAGAGCCTTTTGAGCGGCCCCTCATGATGACCGATCCGCTTAATTGCGATGGAACACAGCCTCAAGTGGTTAAGCCGGGAAAACGAAAAAAATCGGATTTCGACGAATTCTAACTGAAAAGTTCTTTCAGCAAATCGCCCAAATGCCGTATCGGAACAATTTCGATCTGAAATCTTTTCAGGTCGATACCTTTTTTGTTAAATGCCGGGACAAAGATCCGTTTAAAACCCAGCCGGCTGGCCTCCGCAAGCCGGTTTTCGATGCGGTTAACCGGACGTGCCTCGCCCGATAAGCCGATTTCACCCGTAAAACAGAACTGCTGATCCAATGGCAAATTCTTATCGGAGGAGAGAATAGCTGCTATCACGGCCAGGTCGGTGGCGGGATCTGTTATCCGCAATCCCCCGGCCATATTGAGGAATACATCCTTGGCGGCCAATCGGAAACCTGCCCGTTTTTCAAGAACCGCTAATAGCATGTTGAGGCGGCGTGGATCAAAACCGGTGGTCGACCGCTGCGGAGTGGCATACACCGATGAGCTCACCAGTGCCTGTGTTTCCAGCAGCAGTGAGCGCTGGCCTTCCATGGAAACCGAAATGGCATTGCCGCTGAGCGACAGATCCCTGTTGGCCAGCAGCAGTTCCGATGGATTGGTGACCTCGCGCAAACCCTGGGCATTCATCTCAAAGATCCCGAGCTCATCAGTCGATCC
>CAIXKO010000584.1 GCA_903919925.1 uncultured Bacteroidota bacterium
CGGTATATTGATTATTTGGTCTATGGTAGATTGGGGGATCATGAGAAAGTCTTGATTAAAGTGGTGACTGAATCGGAGCCGTATGGTTAGGGTAGGGAACCCGCCTATTCATACCGCCGGTTGTTCAGCACAAAGGTGATGTCATGAATGAGCTGCTCGACATACTGGTATTCATCGGCGAAGTTGATCGGCTCGATGGCGGTCAGCATCCGGGTGGATTCGGCCTTTTTCAAAAAGCTGAGGTAGGTCTTTAAAGCGCGGCGGATAAACTCCAGGCTCCTGGTATTGGAGTTTCGGTTAATCAGGGCGGAAGTTGGATCTATCATGATAAGGTTAAAATAATGGTTGGGTTTGCATAAACCATTATCTATCTTTTAGTTATATTCAGAATCTTCCGAAACTTCATCGAGGTAGATTTCTTACAAAGCTGCTGCTCCTCCAGAATCTTTAAAGCAAATTCTAAGATCCTCAGGCTAAACTTCTTCCCACTCATAACCTGATCTATATAACTATAAGATAAGTTAGTAGCCTCCTTTATCTGAACCCGGTATCCCCTTGGTAGCATGTCTCTAAGTTGCGATAGTTCAATCTCATTCATAAAATAATTGGAAAAAGATGTAAATAGTGTAATAATTGGTGTAATATTGGTGTAGTAAACTTTGTAATAGGTTCCTTTACAAGAATAGGCAGATAAATCGATTTTGATTTTGGCAAATGGGCCTTAGTGCAGTTGCAAAAAGTAAAGTTTTGGTACTCCTTGAAAATGAGCAGGAAATAATATCAGCCCATCATCTAAAAGTTATTGACAATGAAAACCAATCATTTTCCAGAATATAAATTGATGCTGTTAATCAACAGATTATGAAAAAAAAGGTCGGACAGATCATTAAAGAACGGCGGGAGCATCTCAACCTGAGCAAGTCTGCTTTGGCACGTTTGCTGGGATGCAGTCCACAGAATATCGACTCCCTGGAGAACAGGAAAAGCATCGACTTTGAGCTTGCTGAACGGATGTGTGAGGTCCTGGATTTCGATCTCTTTGAATACTACCGTGGCAAGTCCTCCAGGAAGCAGGTTGATACCTCGGAATTAGAGGCTAAACTGCTGGAAAACAATCAGAAGTACATGCAGTTACTCGAGAAGTATACCTCGTTATTGGAAAGAGTTACAACTAATCAATTGAATAACAAGGAATAGTTGAAACTCTTCCTTTAAAACGAATTAAAAATGAAAGGTTTGGCCTCAAGAATCACGGTTACATTGAAAAGGGATAAGAAATTTAACCTTAATAACTGAGTATTAATCAATTAACTGGTTAAGCCTACCGGAATGGTATAAAATAGAATGTGGATGATTGGCCTGAAGGTAGCCTAAGGCAATGAAAAACAAGTAATTAAGCCAAATCTGAAGCGCCCGTTATCTTCGCCCAAATTCACGAAAGTCGATTGAAACATCGTTTAAACATCGTTCAGAAAAACAAAAAGCTTCTACAAAACCCGCTAATACTATGAAATCCAGGATTCCTCAGGAATCCCGCCGAGATCACAAACCGGGGGGAATCCTAAAATCAAAGATGCCAAATACCTGAAAATCAGGAACAAGGCAAAAATCAAAAAAGATCAAAAAGGCACCAAAAATGGCACTGACCGCTGCCAAACCGCTTTTGAAAACAAGCGAAGTTTGCACAAGGTCAACGGCCTAGAAAGTACCAACGAGATGCAAAAAGGGGTGAGTACTTTTTCTGCTGCTCTTTCCGTAACTATATACTGGCACTGAATTCTTTTCGTTTAAACTGCTTTAAAAATGATCTTGATTGGGTAATTACAATAAAAATAAAAAGCTTACCCTGAGCGCGCTGATCTAACGGTAAGCGGGGTAAGCATGTTGATGCAAAAGTATCAATTTTCCCCGAAAGGCAGCATGATTGAATTCTTGAATTAGTTGAGCCTGAAATTCTTGAGAATTAGCATGACTTCGTGCTCCAGCTGAACAAACCCCGGCAAGGAGTTAATCAGGTCTGTCTTTGACGTTTTCTACATTCCCCGTTATTGCGGCAACCGATCCTGGAGGCTTTTGTGGAATACGTGCATACCTTGCATGACCAAACGCATTTTCTCCACGAGCACTTCTTCCATCCGAGTAAAATGGTTCAGGAGATCATCGGACCGAGTGGAAATATTCTTATTAATCATAGTAACAATGTCAGGACAAACCTGACTTTAATGATACGAATAGTAAGTCGAATTTGTCCATGAAAATGTTATAATGTTCTATTTTGAGCCGGCTTAAAATATTTATTTACTTTTCAAACAATAATCTTTTCAACTGAACATCTGAATCATTCACAATTGGAACTGCGTTGAAACGCCCTTGTAAATAGGCTTTCTCCAAATCCATTGTGTCACGAAAATCATGGTAATCAAAACCCTTGTAACTAGAAATTAGTTTTCCCCAGTTTTTGGAAAATAAGATTCCCCAGGTAGAGCGATAAAAATACATCATTTTGTTAATGGATTTTGTTTTTGTTTTGGAGATCCGGTTCAAATGAGAACAACTTTTCCCAACACAC
>CAIXKO010000585.1 GCA_903919925.1 uncultured Bacteroidota bacterium
ATACCCACATCCATACCGGCGCGAATAGCATGATACAAAAATACTGCATGCATTGCCTGCCGGATATTTTCGCGGCCCCGGAAGGCAAACGAAAGGTTGCTCACCCCACCTGAAACCTTGACACCCGGAAGATTCTGCTTGATCCAGCGGGTTGCCTCAATATAGGCCACTCCATATTGGTTGTGCTCCTCCATCCCGGTTGCAAGTGCCAGAACGTTAGGATCTATGATAATATCTTCAGGTGGAAAGTTTGCCTGCCGGACCAACAGATCGTAGGAACGGCGTGCAATTGAGATTTTTCTTTCAAAAGTATCGGCCTGACCGAGTTCATCAAAAAGCATAACGATAACGGCAGCACCAAAGCGCCGGATATACCTGGCTTGTTCAAGAAATACGTCATCACCTGCTTTCAGGCTGATAGAGTTAACCACTGATTTGCCCTGAACATTCTTTAATCCTTCCTGAATTGCGGAAAATCGTGATGAATCAATCATAACCGGAACCCTGGCAATATCAGGGTCGGTGGCAACCATCCTAAGGAAACGCCCCATAGCCTGGGAAGCATCCAAAAGAGGGTCATCCATACATACATCAATCATCATGGCGCCGCCCTCAATCTGCTCGCGTGCCACGGTGGTTGCTTCCTCAAATTTCCCTTCACGGATTAAGCGGGCAAACATTTTGGAACCGGCTACATTGGTGCGCTCTCCAATGTTGATAAAGTTGGATTCGGGACGGATAATGAGGGGTTCGAGGCCGGAAAAAACGGTGTTGCGGGGAGGAGAGGAAGAAGGAAGGGAGAAGGGGGAAGGGAGAACGGGTGGACTCGTGGGTCCACCCCGACGGGACGGGAGCAATTGCCGGATTTCGGAGATATGATCGGGGGTGGTACCGCAGCACCCTCCAACGAGGTTTACCAGGTCCTCATCGAGAAATATCTTTATCCAAGCTGCCATTTCGCGGGCAGATTGTGTATAGTCGCCGAGCTCGTTAGGCAAGCCGGCATTTGGATGTGCCGATGTGAAAATACGGGAAGAATCTGAGGAATAAGTATTGGTGAGACGCTTTAATTCCCGGAGATACGGTAGCAGCTCTTTGGCCCCCAAGGCGCAGTTAATTCCCACACTCAATGGGCTGGCATGAATGATGGAGTAGAAAAAAGCTTCCAGGGTTTGTCCCGATAAAGTTCGCCCGCTGGCATCGGTAATGGTAACAGAAATAAGGATTGGCCATTCCTGTCCACGAGCCAGAAACTCCTCCTGCAGTCCAAAAATCGCAGCCTTTGCATTGAGCGTATCAAAAATCGTTTCGATCATAAATCCGTCTACACCGCCATCCAGCAAAGCAGCAGCCTGCTGTTGATAAGCTTCGGCAAGCTGGTCAAAAGTGATATTCCGGAAGCCGGGATCGTCAACTTGTGGTGACATGGAAGCGGTGCGGTTGGTTGGCCCGATTGCACCCAGCACAAAAACATCCTTGCCTGCAGCACGGCGGGCAAGCTTTGCAGCTTCGAGGTTTATTTGATATATGAGGTGCCCGGTCTGATAGTCGGATTGTGAAATTGAATTCGCATTGAAGGTATTGGTCTCAATCACCCTGGCTCCGGCTTCAATATACTTCCGGTGAATATCAAAAATTGCCTCCGGCAATGAAAGATTCAGCAGATCGTGGTTCCCTTTCAATGGCAAAGGATGGGTTGCCAGATCAACCGAACGATAATCGGATTCCGCAAGCCCAAGCCGCTGTATCATAGTCCCCATGGCACCGTCGAGAACCAGAATTTCAGCCGATAAAGCTTCGGAAAGCCGATAATAAGATGGACTTTTTTCCATATCAGTTAATTTTACCTGTCCAGGCTATAAATACATTTAGCTTACGGATCAGGGTTTTTAATTTATGCAAGTTATCAAGTTTTAGCCTGCCAATCACGTAGTTATACTCAGGACCAGTATATTTTTCAGAAATCGATTCAAAATCAAAATGACTAAGATCTACCAGGTCATGATAACGCAAATACACCTCAATAGTTATATCTCTGGTATACAAAGGTGAGGCAAAGAAGTTCAGTTTCTTGTATTCATAACGGTAATTGTGCTTCCGGGCAGTAATATCGGAAAGTACGGCGGAGCCTGTTGGAAATGCTCCGGCCCCTTTGCCAAACATAAACTGCTTATCGTAAAATTGCCCTTCAATAATAACTCCATTGTATTCCTCTTCCACGTTATAGATGTACTCATCAGCACTAACCAGTTTTGGCAATACGAACATGGTGAACTTCTTACCATTAACTTTGCTGACCTGGGCCACCAGCTTAATTTTTTTACTCTTTTCGCGGGCATATAAAATATCGTGGTCCGATACATTGCTAATCCCGTAATGAAAAACTTCTTCAGGATCAACCAGGGTACCAAAACCATGCAAAGCCAGGATTATCAGTTTAAACATACTATCGAATCCATCCACATCAAAGGATGGGTTACTTTCGGCGAATCCAAGTTCCTGTGCGTTTTTCAGCGCCTTTTGATAAGTCCAGCCCTGTTGAAAGATCTTGGTTAGTATAAAATTTGATGAGCCGTTAAGAATACCGGTAATGGATTGAAGCAAGTCATTATCGTAATATTCTTCTAAATTCCTGATTACGGGAATACTGCCGCAAGCGGAAGCATCATAAAGGAGGGCAACGTTAGTATTACGTTGAATTTCGATCAATTCCTTCAAATGATGCGCGAGCATATTTTTGTTACCCGAAACCACTGATTTACCGTTCAAAAGAGCGGTTTTAACTATCTCATAAGCTGCATCCGCATCATCAATCAATTCAACAATCAGGTTGACCTCGGGATCCTGGAGTAACTCATCGGGATCATACTTAATCATAACACTATCCACCGCCCTGGGCTTATTTTTTTGCTTAACGCATATTGATTTGATGGTAGCATCAGCCGTTTGTACATCTTGTAAAACTTTATACAATCCCTGGCCTACCACTCCAAACCCGAATAATCCGATTACTAGTTTACTTTTCTTTTCAGTTTGCATAATATCAGTCATTTATGATAGGTTTTAATATATTGGTCAGTGTTTCAACTTCAATCAGGAAACCATCGTGACCATAAAAGGAATCAATTTCATAATAATCTGCACCCGGCACCAGGTCAGCGATCAGTTTTTGTTCATCGGGAGGAAAAAGAAGATCGCTGGATATGCCTACTGCAATAGTTTTGGCCTTGATTTTGGAAAGAGCTAGTTCAAGCCCGCCGCGATTTCTGCCGACATTATGCGAATCCAGGGTTTTAGATACGGTCAGATAGGAATAGGCATTAAACCTGCGATCTAATTTCTGGCCTTGGTACTGTTGGTAAGAAGAAGCTTTAAAGTTGTCAATTTTATCGTTGTCAGGATCTGTTTGTGTATTCTGATAGGTGTTTCGGTTACGGTAACTAAGCAGTGCAATTGCTCTGGCAGCCTGAACACCTTTGGAACCACCACCAACCTTTCCTTCGATAAAACTTTCATCAGCCCGCAGGGCCATTCTCTGAGCTTCGTTAAACGCTATACCCCAGGCTGAAGCACGGGCGTTAGTAGCTACCGGGGCGATAAACCGAAACAGATCGGGCTCCTCGATGGCCCATTCAAGAATTTGCTGGCCACCGAGCGAGCCTCCGATTCCCAAATGGATCTTTTTTATTCCCAGAAACTTTCTGAGTTCCATGAGAACTTTCACAATATCCCGCACGGTGATTAGCGGAAAATCATTTAGCCAGGGCTTGCCGGTTTCCTTGTTAATGGAAAGCGGACCGGTTGTTCCGTAGCAGGAGCCCGGGATGTTTGCACATATAATGAAATACTTATCGGTATCCATCAGGCATCCTGGACCAACCATCCCCGGCCACCAATCAAAAACATCAGAATTTGCGGTGAGAGCATGGCAAACCCAGATCACATTATCCAAAGTCTCGTTGAGTTTTCCGAAAGTATGAAAGGCAACCTGCCACTTCCGTATTGCCGCGCCGTTTTCTAAAACCAGGGGCTGCTTAAACTCAAAAATATGTGGTTCGAGTTGTGTCATACCTGTTTAATTGCATGTTCAAAATCAGCGATAATATCATCAATATGTTCCAAGCCAACGGAAACTCTAAACATGTTAGGATGAACACCTGCAGCAAGCTGCTCTGCCTCACTTAATTGCTGGTGTGTAGTTGCAGCAGGTTGAATGATGAGGGTTCGGGTATCACCTACATTGGCAAGATGGCTCACCACTGAAAAATGCTCAACCAGGTGCCGGTTTTTCAGCTTGTCACCCGTAAGAATAAAGGATAAAACCCCACCAAAACCACGTGTCAAATACTTCAATGCCAGAGAATGGCTGGGATCATCAGGTAGCCCGGGGTACCCAACTTTTTCAACCTTAGGATGATTTTGCAGATATTTTGCTAATGCCAGAGTGTTTTCACATTGACGATCGAGCCTTACTGAAAGTGTTTCCAGCCCCTGTAACAGCAGGAATGCATCAAAAGCACTCATGGAAGGTCCAAAATCACGCAGACCGATGGTCCGTGCCCGAACAATATAGGCCTGGTTCGCAAATTGTTCAAACCATTTAAACCCATGATACTCAGGAGAAGGTTCAGTCATTTGCGGGAACAATCCATTATTCCAGGGAAAATTACCGCCATCGATGATAACTCCGGCAATGGTAGTTCCATGACCGCCAATCCATTTAGTGGCTGATTCCACCACAATGTTGGCGCCATAATCTATAGGCCGGCATAAATACCCGCCACCTGCAAAAGTGTTATCCACAATCAGTGGAATTCCATGCTTTTCAGCTAATCTGGCAAAAGCTTCAAAGTCGGGAATCGAAAACCCCGGATTGCTGATTGTTTCAACATATAAACCCCTGGTATTTTCATCGATAAGGGTTTCAAAATCTTCCACGCAATCCGAGGCGGCAAATCTGACATCAACCCCCAGGTTTTTAAAACTATAGCGAAACTGATTCAAAGTTCCGCCATACAAAAATGGTGATGAGATGAGATTTTGGCCCGGTTTCAGGATATTATTGAGGGCAATAAACTGAGCAGCATGACCGGAAGAAACAGCGAGAGCACCAGTCCCACCCTCGAGGGCAGCAATTCGTTTTTCAAATACTTCAACTGTGGGATTAGAGATTCTGGTGTAGATATGCCCTGCTTCTTTAAGTTCGAAAAGACCGGCGGCATGATCAGCATCCCGGAAAACATAAGAGGTAGTTTGATAAATGGGCACAGCCCTGCTGAGGGTATCGGAATCCGGCTGATGCCCGGCATGAATCTGAAGAGTTTCAAATTTGTATGACATGAGAAAAGGTTTAAATTATTGCTTTATGTGATTTACCACGGTCTGATAAATATATGACAATGGTATGAAAAGAATAGATTCAGTAAGTAAAGATTTGACCAAAACTCAGGTCTGGAGTTCAGGGGCAAGCTGGTAGAAGCTTACCCCAAAAGCATTAACATATCCATTATCCGGAGGGTGGAAGAAATGTAATATGTGAAAGCCTTTGACTTCATAATGCTTATTTCGGGAGGCAAAGATAGAAACTCTTTTTAAAATATTAGTAATTTTGTCGCCTTTTCATATTCATTCTTCGATCGATTTTATTTTGCTAACCTAATAGAACCTAATAGAACATAATAGAACCTAATAGAACATAATCCAATAGAATTTAATCACCCCAAAATTAAAACCCAAAAAATAAAAATTATGATTGCAGGCATTCTAAAAGAGCGGGCTGGCGAAAACAGGGTTATTCTGCTACCTGAAACGGTTGCCGAACTAATTAAAAAGAAAGTAGAGGTTTGGGTTGAATCCGGTTCCGGAAAGGGTGCCTGGTCATCCGACGATCTGTATGAAAAAGCTGGGGCAAAAATTGTAACAGTTGAAAAGATTTTGGAAGGAGCTGATTTATTGCTACGGATATCTCCTCCTGAGCCTGAGTGGTTGCCCGTTATCCGGGGAAGCCAGGTTTGGGTTGGAGTTCTTAATCCACTGGGCGATAAAGCATTGGTCCAGCAGCTTATTGATTACAAGCTCACTACTTTTAGTCTGGATGTGATTCCACGAACCAGCCGTGCACAGGCGATGGATATTCTCTCCTCGCAAGCCACTGCAGCAGGTTATCGGGCAGTATTGGATGCTGCCATGCACCTTCCCACTTTTTTCCCAATGTTTATGACTGCTGCAGGAACGATTACACCGGCAAAGGTTATGATTATCGGCGCAGGAGTAGCAGGATTGCAAGCAATTGCAACTTCTCGGAAGCTTGGAGCAAGAGTTGAAGCTTTTGACGTTCGCAAGGCTGTTAAGGAGGAGGTTGAGAGTTTGGGTGCGAAGTTCATTGAAGTGGAAGGAGCCCTCGATGATAAATCCGCAGGCGGATATGCTGTTGAACAATCGGAGGAGTATCAGGCCCGCCAGCGGCAAGCAGTTCATGATCATGCGGTAAAAAGTGATGTTATTATTACCACTGCGCAGATCCCGGGAAAAATGGCGCCAAAACTTTTGATGAAGGCCACCGTAGAACAAATGAAGCCAGGATCGGTGATTGTTGACCTTGCAGCATCCACCGGTGGTAATTGCGAATTGACCATGAACGGCGAAACAATTGACCATCAAGGAGTAAGAATAATTGGACAATCATTTTACCCTTCAACCATCGCCAAGGATGCCAGCAAAATGTTTGGAAAAAATGCATTGAATTTTATGACCCTGATTATTGCTGCGGATGGATCACTTAACCTGAATTTCGATGATGATCTGGTGGTTGGCACCTGCGTTACCCGTGATGGTGAGATATACAATCCAAGAGTGAAGAGTCTTTTTTCTTAAAATTCATAAGATATGCAAGAAATACTAAGTTTTATCTACGTTAACAAAGAAGCGATCTTTATTATTGCACTTTCCATTCTGCTTGGAATCGAAGTGATATCGCATGTTCCAGCCATTCTGCATACCCCATTGATGTCGGGTGCCAATGCCATCCACGGAGTAGTTATTATCGGTGCAATTATTGTTATGGGCCATGCCGATTCTACTGTTTCTCTGATTTTAGGCTTTTTGGCAGTTATCCTGGGTACGCTAAACGTTGTGGGTGGGTTTGTGGTAACTGACCGCATGCTTGAGATGTTTAAGAAAAAAAAATAACAGACACTTATGAATATTCTACAAAATATCCCGATAGGCGATTCGGTTCTTGAAATCAGTTATTTGATTGCCTCTGTCCTGTTTATCTTTGGCTTAAAAATGCTGAGCCATCCTGAAACTGCCCGGAAAGGAAATTTCCTGGCTGCCATAGGAATGGGCCTTGCCATTGTTTGCACCCTGTTGTTCCACAGAAAAGATGGTCAGCCAATTGGTCATATCGGATTAATCCTGGCTGCGATTGCCATTGGCACTGCGATAGGATGGACTATAGCAGTTAAGGTTAAAATGACAGCCATGCCACAGCTGGTTTCCTTTTTTAATGGTATGGGCGGAGCCGCAGCAGCATTAATCTCCCTGATGGAATTTCCGAGGATGAATCCTGAATTGATCGCAAAAAGCGGAATGCTGAACGGTAATGCCATAGCCATCCTTTTGGGATTGGTTATTGGCAGCGTTTCCTTTGCCGGGAGTATGATTGCTTTTGGAAAACTCGCTGAGAAAATCGGGGATCCCAAGCTCAAGTTTATGCGTGTGGTAAACCTGGTGTTCCTGATTGGAGTGTTAGCTTTTGTTGGAATCATCCTCGCTCAGGGTCATGTTGATCCAAAAGAAATCAGCTGGATGGCTTATTTACTGCTTGGGATGTCGTTGATATATGGTGTCACCTTCGTTTTCCCGATTGGAGGTGCTGACATGCCTGTGGTGATCTCGTTGCTTAACTCTTTTACCGGTGTAGCCGCTGCAATGGGTGGATTCCTGTATAACAATCAGGTGATGCTAACAGGTGGGATTCTGGTTGGATCGGCAGGAACAATTCTTACCGTTTTGATGTGCAAAGCGATGAACCGTTCCTTGTTAAATGTTATTATCGGTGCCTTTGGAGGCGGTGGTGCCGGTTTAGATAAGGTTGCCGGCTCGATGAAAGAAATCAGTGTTAGTGATTCTGCTGTGCTGCTAAGTTATAGCCAGAAAGTAGTTATTGTACCGGGGTACGGATTAGCTGTTGCCCAGGCTCAGCATATCTGCCACGAAATGGAAAAGCTGCTGAGCGAAAAAGGTGTTGATGTACGATATGCCATTCATCCGGTAGCCGGTCGTATGCCCGGCCACATGAATGTTCTGTTGGCCGAAGCCGATGTTTCCTATGACAACCTCCGCGAAAGTGATGAAGTAAACGAAGATATGCGTAATGTTGATGTTGTTGTGGTTATCGGGGCAAATGACGTGGTTAACCCTGCAGCAGTAGACGACCCATCAAGCCCGATTTTCGGTATGCCGGTAGTACGCGTTTGGGAAGCAAAAAGTGTAATTGTAATGAAACGCGGAATGGGAAAAGGCTATGCAGCAATCGAGAATTTCCTGTTCTTCAACAATAATACCCGGATGCTTTTCGGAAATGCAAAGGATAGCATTCAGAAACTGATCGCAGAAATCAAGAGTTTGTAAAGGGTAAAGGGTAAAGGGTAAAGGGGAAAGTAAGATTTAAGACTTATTAAAAAAGGGTGAAAGAAGGATGAAAAAAAGGGTGAAGGAAGGGTGAAGGAAGGGTGAAGAAAGGATAAAAGGGTGTTGCTACCCCTTTATCCTTTGTATTCCCTTTTCCTCCTTTTTCCTTACTTAACCCTTAACCATTTACCATTTACCCTTACTTAACCCTTAACCATTTACCATTTACCCTTACTTAACCATTTACCATTTACCCTTAGCCAAGAAGTATTTGGAGTTCACGCTCTTCTTTCCAGCGGCCGCGGGTGAAATCCGGGAATTTTACCGGAACGGAACCCAATTCAACGGAGATTTCAGATATCGGGGTGACCACACTCCAGGCAGCTGCATCATATACGTCCATATCGAGCTGAACACCACGGTTTAGATTATCGATCACCCGATAAATCTCAACAAAATCCATTCCGCCATGACCACCATACTTGGTGATCTCCGCTTTTAATCTGGTCCAGATCGGGTGATTATAATCGGCTTTGAATTTCTGATAATCTGCATCTTTTAGCCAATCATGGCCTTTCTCTCCTATGCACAATCTGCTGGGATAACCTTCATGATAGGCTTTGGTTCCGGCCAGGCAATTTTTGCGTGAATAAGGCCGTGGGGTAACAATATCATGATATAATTGGATCATACGTCCTTTCGAGGTTTTTATCAGACAAGTGTTCATGTCGCCGTGCTTGAAATCCGATCGGTTGTAAAACTCATTATCCGGATTCACTGTTTTTGAATACTCAGTGTAAGATGCCTGGAGGGAACTCTGGGAGACCAGGAATTCCATCCGGTCGCCACGATCGATATTCATATATTGAGTAACCGGACCCAAGCCATGGGTAGGATAAATATTGGCATCGTGAGCCAGATTATGACGTATTCTCCATTTATTGTAATAGGAATCATCAAATAGCATGGACCGAAGATTATGAATATAGGCAGCTTCTCCGTAAGTTATCGTACCAAAAACGCCTTTTCTTGCCATATTTAAGATCCACAATTCTTCTTCACCATAGCAGCAATTCTCAAGCATCATGCAGTTTCGCTGCGTTTCCTCAGCTGTTTGAACCATTTGCCAGCACTCATCCAAAGTTGTTGCTGCAGGTACTTCCACGGCAACATGCTTTCCTTTGCGCATGGCTTCCACCGCCATGGGAACATGCATATCCCAATGGGTAAAAATGAATACCAGGTCAATATCATCCCGGGCAACCAATTGTTTCCAGGCATCGGCAGTCCCTTTGTAAACGACCGGATTCTGACCCCGCTTTTTCAGTGCCTCAAATGACCGGTCAGCATACTTATCCTGAATATCACAAATGGCGATAATTTTGGCTTTATCCGGGCATAAGGCATCCACTAGCATCGTCATTCCGGAACCACGGTTACCCAGTCCGATAACCCCTACCCTAACCTGCTTGATTGGTGGAACTGTGAGTCCGATAACTGATTTACCCATGTTGGCAGGTGTTTGGGAAATCCGGTCAATAATTTCCTCAATATCAGGAGTACCTTTGGCACTGATCAGTTGAGGAATACCCATAAATGCACCGGTTAACGCTGAGATTCGCAGGAATGACCTGCGGTCGACATGTCCTTTCATTTTGTTTCAATTAGGTTTATGGCTTAAAAGTACGCTCTTCGTGCGGATTCTGCAACCTTCCTGTTTTTTTTATAATCTTTCGATTTTGAAATTAAAAGTGTATTTTTAACAATTAACATTCAATTATGGAAAAGTACGTTATCGGTTTGGATTTTGGAACAGATTCGGTAAGGGCAGTAATCGTAAATGCCTTAAACGGCAAGGAGATATCCAGTGCTGTGGCCTGGTATCCCCGATGGAAACAAGGTTTGTTTTGCGATCCTTTGAAAAACCAATACAGGCAGCATCCCCAGGATTATCTGGATACTATGATTCAAGTGGTCAGGGAGGCGGTATCTGCTGCTCCGGAAGGCACTGGAAATAAAGTTGCCGGCATCTCATTTGATACTACCGGATCGACCCCGGTTTTTGTGGATCGGGAAGGCACTCCTCTTGCGTTGAAGCCTGAGTTCTGCGATAATCCAAATGCCATGTTTATTCTGTGGAAAGATCATACTGCTATTGCTGAAGCTGCAGAGATCAATGCACTTTGTTCAAAATGGCCAATCGACTACTCAAAATTTGAAGGCGGTATTTATTCATCCGAATGGGTATGGGCAAAAACTTTGCATGTTCTGCGGGCAGATGAAGAGGTAAGGAAGGCTGCCTGGTCCTGGGTTGAACATTGCGACTGGATGCCGGCGATACTTACCGGGAATACGGTTCCGGAAACTTTGATCAGGAGCCGGTGTGCTGCAGGTCACAAAGCCATGTGGCACGAGGAATTTGGAGGGTTGCCATCGGAGGAGTTTCTGGTTACTTTGGATCCGTTATTGGCCCTTTTCAGGAGAAGACTTTTCACCAAAACTTACCCGGCTGATTATAAGGTAGGAACACTGGTTCCGGAATGGGCCGAAAAGCTGGGGCTAACTGGTGAGGTTTCTATTGGTGCCGGGGCTTTCGATGCCCATATCGGTGCAGTTGGAGGCGGCATTAAACCTTACTCCCTTCTCAGAGTCATGGGCACATCCACGTGCGATATGTTAGTTGCGCCCTATGGTGATATGGAGGGAAAACTGGTCAGAGGAATTTGCGGCCAGGTAGATGGATCGGTGGTGCCGGGATTGATTGGTCTGGAAGCCGGACAATCTGCTTTTGGAGACGTATATGCATGGTTTAAAAAGATGATCAGCTGGCCGTTGCAATTTCTAGCCGATGATGAGGAACGCAATAGAATAACTGATATTATTTTATCCAAACTTACTGAACAAGCATCGTTATTACCCGATGATGAAAGCATTCCAATTGCCACCGACTGGTTTAATGGCCGACGCACACCGGATGCTGATCAATCGGTGACCGCAACCATTTCGGGATTAACTTTGGGTACCGATGCGCCCATGCTCTTCAAGTCACTGGTGGAGGCCACTGCTTTTGGAAGCCGTGCCATCGCTGAGCGGTTCAAGGAAGAAGGGGTTCCGGTTGGGGAGGTAATCGCGATAGGCGGAGTAGCTAAGAAATCTCCTTTCGTAATGCAAATACTGGCTGATGTGATGAATACAGAAATCAAGGTTGCATCGGCTGATCAGGCATGCGCCCTGGGGGCGGCTATGTTTGCAGCTACAGTGGCAGGAATATATGCCAATATCGGAGAAGCAATGACTGCCATGGAGCAAGGATTCGATGCCGTATATTATCCTGATCCTGTTAAGGCAGCCTATTACGATTTGAAATATCAAAAGTATAAAGCCCTGGCAGTATGATCTGCTCATTCCGCCTTTCCCGGTTAATCTGCTTGTAATGAATTTTACTTTATGCCTTCACATCTGAAATGAATCAAAAGATTATTTACCTTTCGATTGTACTGATTTTCAATTCACTTATCTGCAACAGTAATAATCAGAAAGAAATCAGCAGTCAGCAGGATGATTGGCTGATCAATGGATCGAAATACACTTCCCAAATTATCCCGTCCGCAAATGGGAAAGATCTGGTTTTATCGAACGGTATAGTGGAAAGAACTTTTCGGATTTCTCCAAACTTTGCTTGTACCGGGATTAAAAATCTCGTTTCCGGAATGAATTATCTGAGAGCAGTTCGCCCCGAGGCAAACATAACCCTTAACGGCCAAAAATATAATATCGGAGGGTTATCGGGGCAACCGGTTCAGAATTATCTTACTGTTCAATGGATTGATAATTTAACCAATGACCGCAACACGTTTCAGTTTTCAAAATATTCTATTAGCGAAATCAAACCACGTTTTGACTGGAAGATAAGAAAAGAATGGATCAGCAGTGAGGTGAAATGGCCGGCAGCGGGTAAAGAACTGGTTATTGAGTTTATCGCACCGGATGGTGCTCCGGCAGCGCTTTTTAAAGGTCTTTTAGTTAAGGTTCACTATGAAATTTACGATGGGTTGCCACTTATCGGGAAATGGATCACAGTGCAGAATAACACCGGAAAACCAGTGATAATTAATCGGTTTACCAGTGAAATTTTAGCTGCTGTTGAGGGAGAATCGAGTGTTGAAGGTGAATCTGACTGGGTATTGCCTAACATGCATGTGGAAACAGATTATTCATTTTCATCGATGAGCAACCGTAAGGCAAACAGTGCAGCCGTTCATTGGGTAACAGATTCTACCTATACTTCCCAGGTGAATTATGCGCTCAAGACTCCCTGCTTATTGGAAGTGAGGCCGCCATACGGACCAGAATGGGAAATCAAGCCAGGGCAGTTGTTTGAGTCGTTTCGGGCATGGGAATTATTTTACGATTCATTTGACAAGGAGAGAAAGGGGTTGTCTGCCAGAAAAATGTACAGGACAATAGCTCCATGGGTGGCTGAAAACCCAGTGCTTATGCATGTTCGCAGTGCCGATCCGGATGCTGTAAAGCTTGCCATTGACCAGTGTGCGGAGGTTGGTTTTGAAATGGTTATTATGACCTTTGGAAGCGGATTCACTATGGAAAGCGGAGATGCCGCTTATTACAGTGAAATCAAGAAACTGGCAGATTATGCTCATAGCAAAGGAATTGCGCTGGGTGGTTATTCCCTTTTAGCTAGTAGGTCTGTAGGTGCCAAAGACGACATTATTAACCCTGCAACCGGAAAACCGGGTGGCTTTGCCTATTATGGAAACTCTCCGTGCCTGGGTAGTGAATGGGGTACCAGCTATTTCCGTAAAATCAAAGAAATGTATGAGGCTACGGGACTGGATGTGATTGAACACGACGGCTCATACCCCGGCGATATTTGCGCTTCAACCGTGCATCCCGGGCACAAGGGACTGGATGATTCTCAATGGAGCCAATTCCGGACCATTTCCACGTTTTATCAATGGTGCAGGTCGGAAGGGGTTTATCTGAACGTTCCGGACTGGTATTTTTTAAACGGATCGTCGAAGTGTGCCATGGGTTACCGCGAGGTAAACTGGTCGCTTCTTAGGGCACAACAGGAGATCATTGAGCGGCAGAATATTTTTGATGGCACCTGGACCAAAACACCATCGATGGGATGGATGTTTGTTCCACTCACGGAATATCAGGGAGGTGGAGATGCGGCAACCATAGAACCACTGAACCAGCATCTTGATCATTATGGACAGCGATTTGCCAATCTTTTTGGTGGGGGTGTTCAGGCCTGTTACCGGGGACCAAGATTATATGATACCGATGACACCAAAAACCTGGTGAAAAAATGGGCCGGTTTTTACAAAAAGCACAGGCAAATACTGGATTCTGACATTATTCACCTCCGTAGGGCCGACGGCAGGGATTGGGATGGGCTTCTTCACGTAAATCCGATGGGAGTGGAGAAAGGCTTGTTAATGCTCTACAATCCGTTGGAGGAACCGATTACACGGGAGTTGAAAATTCCGGTTTATTACACAGGTTTGAGCCAAACGGTGCACGTAGCAGAACAAGAAGGTTCTTTTGTTGCCTATCCGATAAACCGCGACTATGAAATTGTATTAAAAGTAACCATTCCGGCAAAAGGCTATCAGTATTTTCTTTTGAAGTAAAGGTTACATTTGGTGTGAAACAAGTGACTCTATTAAATGAAATGGAAACCAATGAATAAATCAATTCTTTATGTATTCCTGCTGGTAACGATTGTTTGCGTATCATGCGGGCAGAAGACAGGATCTGACATGGAAGCAAAAAAAGACCCGGCAAGTGGCCAGATCGTACTAACCGAAAACGGAAAGCCGGTTCTCCAATATAATTACAAAACTGTTTTTGAAAGAGACGCTCTTGATACCCTGGCAGCCAATAAATACATTGTTACGCCAACGGATACTTTTATGGCAAATCCGAGTATTTATGCGGTACCGCGCAGTAATTACATCCATCCGGTTTATGGGTTGAACGGGGAGATGCTCACGCGCGATTGGTCGAAGGACCATCCACATCATCGTGGAATTTACTGGGCCTGGCCGGAAGTGGAATACGGCAAAAAACGCGGGGACCTGCATGCATTACAGATAGTATTTGCCCGGCCTACGGGTAAAATCATATTGGAAGGTGGACAGGATTTTGCCCGGGTTGAGGCAGAAAACCTCTGGATGTGGGACGATAAAGCACCAATTGTTCAGGAAGTTGCGGTTATTCAAGCTTTTCGATCAACTGATAAAGGGCGGATCATTGATCTTGCCTTCCGGTTTATTGCACTTAAGGACAGCGTTACCCTGGCCCGCCGGGAAACCAGGTTATATGGTGGTTTGAATGTGCGGATGCAGACCCCCAAACAACAGGAAATTTTCACTTTTCGTGATACCACAAATGTGGATCCCCGACGGGCATGGTCCGATTTAAGCGGGCTTTTTACGGGAGCCAACTCTAAATCGGGGATGACCGTTATGCAATACAAGCAAAACCCTGACTATCCGGGCGATTGGATCCAGTATCCGGAGCTTTCCTGGTGCCAGCCAACTTTTCCGGCAGCGGGTACCCGGTATAGTCTGATTCCGGGCAAGCCTCTGATTTTACGATACCGGCTTTTTGTACACGCCGGCACCAAACCCGATCTGAGCCAGGCCACTGCCTTGTGGGATGCCTTCAATTCATCTTCAAATTCATTGCTCACATTTACTATTCCGGAATCCGAACCTTTGAAATAACCTTTACAATTACACAAAATATGAAATCCAAAACAGGCCATTCGATTCTATCTCGCCGCCAATTTATAAAAGCAACCGGTACAGCAGCCATTGCTGCACCCATTATCATGCAATCATCTATCCTTAACGGGCAAAACTATGCTCCAAGTGATCGCATTAATCTTGGTGTAATTGGGTGTGGAGGATTAGGAAAAGCGAGTTTATTCGAATGTGCTTCCCAACCCAATGTGGTGGTCACTGCTGCATGCGATGTTTGGAAAGAAAGGTTGGATCCGGTGGTGGAAAAATTCAAGGGAACCTGCAAAGGATATACCGATTTCAGGGAAATGCTGCTTCAAAAGGATCTTGATGCCGTAATTATTGCCACCCCGGCACATTGGCATGCCATTATAGCCATTGCTGCATGCAAGGCTGGTAAGGATATATACCTGCAAAAACCAATGACCATGCACCTTGGCGAAAGCCTTGCTGTGCGAAATGCGGTAAAAAAACATAATATTATTTGTCAGGTTGGTACACAAATTCACGCCAGTGAAAACTACCGGCGTGTGGTAGAGTTGATCCGGTCAGGGAACCTGGGAGATATCGGCACGGTGAGAACCTTTTTTGTGATGAACGAAGGTCCGAAAGGTATTGGTTCGGGCAATAACACTCCAAATGCACCAAAGGGAATGGATTGGGATATGTGGGTGGGACCAGCGCGAATGCAGCCTTTCAATCCCAACCTGGTTAAAGATGCTTTTTATCACTGTTTCTGGATGGATTTCAGTGGTGGCTGGACCCCGGGCATGGCTCCCCACATTATTGACCTGCCTATCTGGGCACTTGACCTGGGTTATCCAACTGAGGTGAGTGCATCCGGTGGACGGTTTATTATTAAGGATGATGGTGATGCTTATGATAATCACGAGGTTATTATGCGTTATCCAAAACTCACCATGACCTGGATGCAATCCTCCACCAATAGTTATGGTTTCGATTTTTTACGTGGTCAGGAGAGCAGGCGCCGGTTGGGGATTTACTTTCATGGGGTGAATGGTACCCTTCACACCGACTATGACAATCACGTGATTTTGCCAGAGGGGGACAGGATGATTGGAATGGAGACTCCTCCGAAATCGATTGCTCCTTCACCAGGACATGAATTAGAGTGGCTCCAATGTATTAAAACGCGCCAGCAGCCATCATGCAACCCTGGCTACCATGTCCGGGTGGATGTCCCACTGGTGCTCAGTACATTATCGCTAAAACTCGGACGTTCGATCCGGTTTGACCCGGAAAAGGAAATGATCATCGGGGACAAAGAAGCCTCCGCACTGGCGATTCCGGAATACCGTGCACCGTGGAAACTTGATAAGGATTACTTGTAAAATATCTGCCTACTGCTTAAGAAGGGCAAAAGGGCAAAAAGGCAGGAGGGCAAAAGGGTAAAAGGGCAAAAGGGCAAAAGGCTGGAGGGCGGATAATATAATATTGTTATCGCACAAAACTCAGCTGAACTGATCCCGTTATTAAATCACCCGGTTTCAAAGGTCTGTCAGTTTGTTCGGCATGGCCCCTGAAAAAGCCTTCTGCACCCATATTACTATAGGAAGCAACCAGCAGGTTAACTTTACCATTTAACAACCAGCATCGAACACTCTGGGTTCCGTCAGAATCAATCATATCTTTTTCGGACCCATTGGTTAATGCCGCTTTGGTGATATTCATTTTGGTAGATCGAAAATCATTGGTACCAAGCTCATTCTGATCAGATGCCCATGGCAGATCAGGCTTTGCCATCGGACCCGCAGGACCGGAAAGAGGGTTGCTGTTTATAGCAACTGCCGTACCGCTAAGCCTGCCAATCTGATCATCAGGATAATAATTCCATTGTCCCAGCCTTGACCATTCAAGCTGACGGTACCGGTCAGGTAAAGCAAAAACCAATCCAACCTGGCGTGGATTAATGTTCACTTTTACTTCATATATATAGTTAATATGTAGGACCCCGTTTGCAAGCACATATTCTGCATAACCCCTGGCCTCCCTGCTTTTATCAAATATTCTCACCTTAAATGCCTGATCTTCCGGGGATATTTCCACTTTTTCAACCACGCGGTTCGTACAAGTGGCTGTAAAAGGATCGAACCTGGCATTATCGCCTTTCATTTGGGTACCATTACCTTTTCCATTCAGCGGAAGCAACATTAGTTTAGCATCCCCGATCATCATAGTTTCTCCGCTTAGCTGAAATTCTTTGACCATACGACTAGCTTTGTCAATAACCATAGAAATATTACCACTAACAATTCTGATCTCAGCACTACTTTCTGTTTTGATAGTTTTCTGTACGGCAATTTCCTTTGGCACCAGCAATTCAGGAACCGGGGTAAACATATACTGATCAATCACCACTCCCCGGGGATCAGAAACTTCGACGTAGAGATTTTCAGTTGCAGGAACGCTGATCT
This sequence comes from uncultured Bacteroidota bacterium, assembly GCA_903919925.1. GTDB lineage: Bacteria > Bacteroidota > Bacteroidia > Bacteroidales > UBA12481 > UBA12481. The sequence goes on from CAIXKO010000585.1 coordinate 17,846, forward strand.
CAAGAAAGGCAGTTTCCCTGGGTTTTGCTGTTGTTTTAAAAGTACCCGATTGCTCACCTGCTTTCCAAAAAAACCGGCATTCATCCAGGTTAGAAAACAGCATTCTGTTTTCGATTTCAAGTTTTATTGTTTTATCAGTAGCATTGAAGCTCCCAGCCTGGCTGATTTTGACCGGAGAATACACTTTTTTTACATGCCAGTATTCAGGTTTTGGCCTGCGCCAGCCATCAACCGGTCCCCAGGTACCATATCCCACCGCGCGTCCATCAGGAAGAAAGAATGCATCGTCGATAGCAGCCCAGAGTGATCCTCCGAGAACTCCTTTGGAATAATACATATTGTTCCACATCCATTCAAATCCTATTCCCCAGGCATCCCGGATTCCCGGGTCCGTTACCAGTTCAAAACGGTTGTAAGCATTCAGATGGCAGTACTCATCAAATGTTATCGGACGTTTGGAATCAGCGTATTTTTCAGGACCCTTGGGACCTGGATAGTGATGATTGCCGATTTCGAGTTCTTCATTGTCTCCATCCGGACCATATTGGCTAAAATTGCGAGGCCGGGTCGGGTCAATCGCTTTTATCAGAGCTGCTGACTGGCTGAAATACTCTTTGTAAAAGCCAGATTCATTAGCAATTGACCACATCAAAACTGATGGATTAGAACGAAAGGTGTTCACCATCTCGAGTTCGGGTTGAATAAGTGCCGGATAATAAAGTGCTTTTGGGACTTTTGTTTGCTCAGCCCAGCAAAACGGACCTTCCACTTCAACAAACATTCCCAGCCGGTCGCATGCATCCAAAAGCTCAGGTGCCGGGGGATAATGGGAAGTACGTATATAATTAACATTGGCAGCACGAAAAATATTCACATCTTCCTCCCATTGACCCGGAGCCAATGACCTACCCCGGAGAGGCATAACCTCGTGCCGGCATACCCCTCTTAATTTTACAGGCATATTATTAACAAACAATTGATTACCTCTAACTTCAGTTTGTTTGAAACCAAATATCCGGGTAACTACCTCCACTATTTTCCCGGACACCACCAATGATAGTTTCAGTGAATAAAGATTTGGGTGCTCGGTATCCCATTTTAAAGGATTTGGCACCTCAAAAATGAAATTTCTGAGCGCTATGGAATTAGCCTTTGCAACTTCACCGGGGAGAATGGTTTTAGAGAACACCACAGTCTGATTTCCGTTGTTTCGCAGCTCAAAGCGCACTTCGGGGTTAACGTCATTTCCTGATTCATTAGCCAATTCGACTTCAGCACTCAATCGCGCATTTGTGTAGTTTTCATCAAAGGCAGTTGACACATGAAACATGGAACAATTCACATCAGGCAATGCCATCAGGTATAATTTTCTGCTTATCCCACCTAAAGGATGCACGGCATATTGTGATCCGCTGGATAATGAATCGGCAATACTCTCGCTCCGGACGCGGATAGCTATGACGTTTACCTTATTAAAATTTACGCAATCTGTTATATCTGTTTCAAAAGCGGTGAATCCGCCAAGGTGTTCGCCAGCCCTTTTACCATTAACAAAGATGATACATTCGCTGTATACCGCGTCGCATCTTAGTTTGATCCGGTTACCCCTGAATGACGAGGGAAGCTTAACCTCTCGTCGGTACTCCGCATAAGTACCCGGTTTAACTGTAAAGCCTTGCATCACCCATTCACCAGGCACCTGAATATTTTGATAAGGTTTATTTTGGTCGATTGCCGGAGAAAACTCCCATTGTCCGTTTAAACTTAAAACAGTTTCTTTCGATTCTTTAACAGATTCCGGTATTGGTGATAAGCGAGGTAATGCATAACCCATCGCTTTGACCACCTGACGCACTGAATCCATTTTCTGTGCCAAAGAAGTTTCAGGTAAGATAATCAAGATGATTATTATCAACTGTTTGATTTTCATGATATTTACCAATTATTATTATTATGAAATTTCTTTGTCAAGGTACAAAAACCGCCGATTGCCATGATATAAATCCAAATGATATTCTTCGGATAATTATTATGAAAGGCGGTATATTGGATAACATCAAAATCTTATTATATTTGCTAGTTATCGGTTATATACCTAGATCGAAAACTGTGCAGTACCTATATATGAATAACGACATATTTAATCGTAACTACCTATTACGTTCATCATTATTGTTTTACCAAATACTAAATTTCCTATGAGTAACAAACTAAGCTTAAAGAGATGCTTCACATTTTTTGTGTTGTCATTCTTTATGTTCGCAAGTGTTTACGCACAGCAACTCAAGGTTAGCGGAAAGGTGACGGATGCGTCAACCAATGAAACGCTGCCTGGAGTTAACGTTGCAGTAAAAGGATCAGGAACAGGAACATCAACCGATGGAAACGGAAATTATTCAATTTCCGTGAGCAGGGGGGGTATCCTGGTGTTCTCTTTCGTGGGCTATGCTGCCCAGGAAATAACTGTTGGAACTACCGCAACCATTAATGTAGCTCTGCAAGCTGAAGCTACGCAGTTGAGTGAGGTTGTGGTAACCGGTTTAGGTATTAAAAGGGATAAAAGATCTCTTGGTTATGCCGTTCAACAGATCAAAGCTGAGCAAATCACCGAACTCGCACCTGTAGATATTGCTCAGGGGCTTATGGGTAAGGTAGCCGGTTTGAACATCAGCACGGCCAACGGGTTAACCAACGCATCTTCCCGCATCACAATCAGGGGTAACAACAGCTTGTTCGGGAACAACCAGCCTTTGGTTGTAATCGACGGAGCCATTCTTGAAAACAGATCTCTGTCGCAGTCCAACACAGAAAACAGCCTCGGGGGATACCAGGATTGGGGTAATTACCTTAGTTACATGAACATGGACAACGTTGAAAGTGTTTCTGTTCTAAAAGGACCCAACGCTGCCGCGCTTTACGGGGCTAAGGGTGCCAACGGGGTCATCCTGATTACCTCCAAGAAAGGGTTAGCAAAAAAGGGAATCGGAGTTGAATATGGTCTTTCAAGCACCTACACCAATGCTTACCGGTATCTGGACGTACAGAATGAATATGGTATTGGCTTCTCGGGTGCCTTATTCACCGCTAATCAGAAATTACCAAAGACCGCAACCGGTCAGTATTACATTCCCACATTGTATCCAGGAAGCTGGCAGGCAAACGGAGGAAACAAATATGCCGTAGGAGGAAGTGGAATCGAAGGTTCCCATGGTCCGATACCTGACGGAAGGAATACCTGGGATCAGTTTAGCTGGTATGGTGCAGGATCATCATGGGGCGCAAAAATGGACGGAACCCCGGCTCTTTGGTGGGACGGTGTGGTCAGGCCATATTCCCCTCAGCCAAACAACCGGGAATATATGTTCCAGACCGGTACCTCCAATACTCATAACCTGGCGTTTTCGGCAGCCAACGATCTGGGCAGTGTCCGCATGGCAGCCTCAGTAACCAACGGAACACAACCGGTACCGAACGTAAATAACAGTAGTAAGAATTTCTCTCTGGGTTCAAATTACAAGATTTCCAAAGTGTTCAGTGCTGAACTTTCAGCAGCCTACAACCAGAATTCCCGTTTGAACGCTCCGGAATTGGGTACCAATAATTCATGGTCCAAATTCATGATCTATGGTATGTCAAGGGAATATGTTCCTTTGGAAAAAGCCATGTACAGGAATCCGGACGGATCAAAGAATGAGTTCCCGGGTGCCTATCCATACAATGAATACAGCCGCGATATGTTCTGGGCTGTTTACGAACACAACCAGAGACTGAGCAGGGATGAATTCCTGACCACTTTCAAATTGAACGCAGAAATCACTCCATGGCTGAACGCTTTCGTCAGAACATCTGCCGACATTATCAGTACACGGTTTGAATCGACCAATACGACAACCAATCCTGACAAAGTAAGCGGTGGCTCCTTCTCAAAAACCGTCAGCAGAGACCGGATATTCAACACCGACATCATGGTTACTGCGCACAAGGAAGACTTCCTGCTTAGCGGACTTAATGCAAGCGCATCCGCTATGTACAACACTTACTCTACTAACTCGGTTGGAGTGAGTGGTTCCAACTGGAGCCGTTTTGCAGTTCCGGGCGTATATTCCTTAGGAAACTGGGTAACCAGGGAGCAAACCGGGATGAGCGAAAGCCGTTTTGACATCCAGTCTGTTTCGGCACTTGGAATGGTTAACCTGAATTACAATAATTTCCTGTTCCTGGACCTCACTGGCCGTCAGGATATTACCTCTACCCTTCCAAAGGACAACAATTCAACGTTCTATCCATCGGGTAGTGCAGCCTTCGTATTCACCGAGGTTATAGATATTCCAAAAGAAATTCTCTCCTATGGAAAGTTAAGGCTGGCTTATGGTAAGAGCGCTAACGGTGCTCAGCCTTATCAGCTGGATAACACCTACGATGTTGGCAATTTCGGTGGACAACCAACCAATTACCTGCCATCAACCATCCCTCCGTACGCACTTCAATTCCAGACCTCTGTATCGGTAGAAGGTGGTTTGAACCTGGGCTTCCTGAATGACAGGTTGAATCTTGACTTTACCTACTACAACATTCTTTCCGCCAACCAGATTTTGCAGGCTGCCCTGCCCGCTTCTTCCGGTGCTACCCTGGTTTCATTCAACTCAGGAAAACTGCGCAACAAGGGTATTGAATTTATCATCAACGGCACACCTGTTATGACCGATAAATTCATGTGGAGCATGACCCTTAACCTGGCCAAGAACACAAACATTATTGAAGAACTGGCACAAGGTGTAAAAGAACAGTGGTTAGGTGATATTTTCGGTAATCTCGGTGTTGTTATGAAAGTTGCTCCAGGACAAGAATACGGTGCCATTTACGGAACCGACTTCCTGCTGGATGACCAGGGACGCAAGCAGATCAAGAACATCGTTGACTCCAAAGGCAATGTTGTAGGAGCAGAATACTTGATCACCAACGAGCAGGTTTTAATCGGAAATGCTGCCCCTAAACTTACCGGCGGTTTTGGAAACAACCTCCGTTACAAAGGATTCTCCCTCTATGCCCTTATTGATTTCAAGTTGGGTGGCGATATTTATTCTGTTGACCATGCTACCGCAATGGGTAGCGGATTATTGCCTGAAACTTTGGTTGAAAGAAACGGTGGCGGACTTCCTTATACTTATCCCGATGGAACCACAGCCAACCATGGAGTAATCCTGGAAGGCTATAACGTTACCGATGGCAAAGCAAACGACCGCGTAGTACATTATTTGTACAAGTATGGCAACCAGTATGCTGGTTGGTCCCACCTGAACAGGCCAAGAAGCTTATCTGTATTTGAGAACTCGTGGGTTAAGCTCCGGGAATTGGCACTCAGTTATGACATCCCCTCCTCGATCGTTGGAAAAACCAAGATCTTCCAAGGCTTGACTCTTTCCGTTTTTGGAAGGAACCTGTTCTATATTTACTCCTCACTACCCGACAACCTGAATCCGGAAGCCATCAACGGAACAGGCAACGCTCAGGGTTTGCAGTGGTCAGCCTATCCTAGTTTCCGGTCACTCGGTTTCTCCCTGAAGGCTAAATTTTAATCACCTAATAATTATATAGCTATGAATTCATTAAAGCATCGCTCAATATCACTGATTCTTTTGGCGCTGACGATTTCCGTCTTCCTGGCCTCTTGCAAAAAAGATTTTGGTGACATCAACAAATCATGGGACAACAAGGTGTACACAGCCACCATCCCGGCATTATATAATGGGATAACCGCCAGCATGGCTGATGCCCCTGTCATTCTTTACAGCTGCTGGATTTATCAGAATACACAGCTTGCCGCCATGTACGCTGCGGGAGGTTTCCGTTTGGACAACTTTACTGCCAACGCATGGAACAACTACTACCGTGCATTAGCTAATTACCGGAAACTTGAGGAAATGATTGACACGGATGCAAATGCCGCCAACATGACCAACGTGAAGGGAATGGCAAAAGTACTGATGGCTTATAAAACGCTGAAGCTTACACTTATGTATGGCGATATGCCTTATACCGAAGCCGGTAAAGGATTTGTTTCGGCCGACTTTTTCCGACCGAAATATGACAGTCAGGAATCTGTTATCAAGGGAGCACTTGCCGAATTGAAATGGGCAATCGACAACCTGACAGTGAGCAGCACCCAGGTTACTCTTGCTTCTGCCGAAGTAATATTTGCCAACGACATTCCCAAGTGGATCAAGTTGGCCAACTCCCTGAGATTGCGTTATGCCATGGTTCTTTTGGAAAAGGCACCAGCCGATGCCGCTACGATCATTGCTGAAGCACTTGCCAAACCTTTGCTCGAGCCCGGTGAATATTTTGGAATGTATCCTTCCTCTATACCTGGATTCCTCAACAACAGGCTGATCGGTGGAAACGCCGGATATGTCAGCATGGGGTCAACTATGTGGAATTCAATGTCCAGTTCCAATGAAAAAGACGGGTCAGGGATTTTCGACCTGCGTTGCAAGATTTTCTTCGAGCCTAATGCTTTTGGCGAATGGGTTCCTTTCCCACAGGTTCCGAACAACAATACTCCTACAGAGGTTGGTAATGAAGGTGTCAACGCACCATACAGCGAAGGCAGACTTACGGCCTATTATCCGGCTGGAGCTTCATGGCGGTATTCCCCACTGAACTTCTATTATCTGGATGATAAAACCTTCCCGCAAGTATTTATCAGCGGCTCCGAAGTTAGCTTTCTGAAAGCTGAGATTTATAACAGAGGCCTGGGCGGCGTTTCAGCCAATCCGGCAACTGCCAAATCCAACTATGAATCGGGTGTTCTCGAATCTGTTAAATTCTGGTTCAAAACAGCCAACGGATCCGCAATTTGGGCGGTGAATAAACCGGCTGCTGCACCAACCGCACAAGAGTTGACTGCTATGATGAGCAATCCGCAGATAGCATTTAAAACCGATGCAGCTGCAGCTCTCAAGCAGATTTACCAGCAACATTGGATCGAACTGTTCCATCAGCCGCTTGAAGCATGGACCCTCGCACGCAGGACCAACTACGCTACACCAAGCGTTACGCTGCTGACTACCAGTCCGGGTTACAACTTCTTCAGTTTAACCTATCCGCAAAGTGAGATCGATGGTAACTTCGATAACTGGACAAGTATCACCGGTGGTTCAGACACACCAACCAAAAAGCCCTGGTTTATGAAGTAGACTGTTGATGACTATGCAATAAATATATAGCATAAGTTTAAAAAAGGCTGACCAATTGGTCAGCCTTTTTGCTTTAATACCGCCAGATAAACTGAGTTGCTCGTTGTTTTTCACGCTTGAGATGTTACCTTAAACATTGGGAGCTAAGGCAATCATCTTAAGGAATTTTGGTATGACTTGCGGGGGCTGATTCATTGAGAAGGTGCCGATTTATTGACAATTATCATATTTTGGACAAGCATTTAGGTGCTTGAAACTCTCAAAATCCTACTATATTTGCCGATTAGTTACGAAAATCTTTGAAGATTATTGTACCAGAATTGATTGAAAACACAACAGTTTTAGCCAAAATACTAGTTTATGTTTATCATTTTTGTTTAACCAAATACTAATTTCCTATGAGTAGCAAACTAAGCTTGAAAAAATGCGGCACATTTATCGTGCTGGCATTCTTTATGTTCGCAAGCGTTTATGCACAGCAACTCAGGATCAGCGGAAAGGTGACGGATGCGTCGACCAATGAATCGCTACCTGGAGTTAACGTTGCAGTGAAAGGATCAGGAACAGGTACATCAACCGATGGGAACGGAAGTTACACGATTTCCGTAAACAAAGGCAGTACTCTGGTATTCTCATTCCTGGGCTATGCCAGCCAGGAGCTTGTGGTAGGTAATTCAACCACTATGAATGTTGCCCTGAGTGCAACCGCCACTGAGTTGAATGAAGTTGTGGTAACTGCTTTAGGTATCCGCCGGTCACAAAAGGCTTTGGGATATGCAGTAAGCCGTGTCAGTGCAAAAGAGATTACCAAAGTAGGTTCACCAAACTTTGGATCTGCATTGTATGGCAAGGCTTCCGGTGTAAGGATCACATCGGCACCGGGTGGAGCAACCAGTGCTGTTAACATCAACATCAGGGGGATGAACTCAATCAATTTCAGTAACCAGCCATTGATTATCATCGACGGTGTTCCTATCCGTAACGGTGAAGCCAACAATGCCGGCTACTGGGGTGACCAACGCATCCGCGGTAACGGTTTAGTAGACATTAACCCACAGGACATCGAGGATCTGACCGTTCTGAAAGGTGCATCAGCATCGGCTCTTTACGGATCAGAAGCTGCTAACGGGGTTGTTGTTATCACTACCAAAAAAGGTACACAAAGGCAAGGTCTTGGCATTGAAGCCAACTACACTTACCTGAATGAAACTCCCGCTTTCCTCCCACCATTCCAGAATGAATATGGTCCGGGATATGACATGGGAACCAACGTTAACAACTTTGGAGCCGACAACGATGGATGGCTGTATGAAACTGTTGAAGGTCAGAAAATCCGCAGGCCAATCTACCGCGCTTATGCTAACTTCGGACCAAAATTTGACGGACAACCGGTTATCGGATGGGACGGCAAAATGCATCCTTATGTTGCACAACCCGACAACTGGAAAAATCTGTTCAGAACAGGTTCCAACTCTACTGCCAACGTAGCCATTAACAAATCAGGTGATTGGGGAAATGTTCGTTTTTCCTACACCCGTATGGATTATAAGGGAACTCAAAGAGGTGGTGACCATAACAGGAACACCTTTAATTTGACTTCCACGCTCAATCTTCACAAAAACCTGAAGGTTGATTTGGGTGTAAATTATATTAATCAGTTTACCCACAACCGTCCTTACCTGATTAGTCGTATCACCAATAACTTTGGTGGATTCCTCAGCCGTTTTGATGATGCTCAGTGGTATCTCGACAAGTATCAGACCAGCAAGGGTTACTATTTCCGTATGGCCAGTCAGCCCAGCGCAACTCCGGACGAAAATATCAAGTATAACCCAAGGGCAACCGATTTGCTCGATTTCTTCTGGAGAACACTCAAAACCTCAAACGATGAATTTCAGGATCGTTTGATCTCCAGTGCTACTGCAACATGGACTATTACGAGCGGTTTAACCTTAAGGGGCAGAATTGCAAACGACTTCACATCGGTTCGTACCGAAAACAGGGATCCCAACTCGGTACCGATCAGTTTGGGCAACTCAGGTAGTTTCAGCTTAAGCTCAACTATGTTTTCAACGCTTTACGGTGATGCTTTGCTATCATATGACAAAAAGCTGACCGACAATTTTGGATTGGTGGTAAATGCAGGTTTTAATGGCCGCAGAGAAACTTACAAATCAGCCGGAGCATGGACTGTTGATGGTTTAAGTACCGAAAACTGGTTCCACCTGAATGCTTCTGTTAACAGAGGTTCATCAAACGGTAGTGCTGATTATAATGAGCTGTTAAAATATGCATTCTTCGGAACCGCAAGCTTCAGCTTCAAAGATCTGGCCTTCATTGAATTCACTGGCCGTCAGGAATCGTCCTCCACTTTGCCTCCCGGAAGCAACACCTTCTTTTACCCATCAGTAAACGGTAGTTTCATTTTCTCGGATGCATTCTCTTTACCTAGCTTTTTTGACTATGGAAAAGTACGCGTTGGCTGGGGTATTGTAGGTAACGCACCTCCGATGTATGCCGCTAACAATGCTTACAACCAGGGAACTGTAAACGGTATTGTTTACAACACTGTTTCCGGAAGCTACGGTAATGACAAAATCAGACCGGAAGAAAAACATGAATTTGAAGTTGGAACTGAAATGAAGTTCTTCGGCAACCGCTTAGGTTTAGAAGCTAACTTCTACTCCAATAAAATCGTTGACCAGATTCTGTGGTTATCGGTTCCTTCAACCGTTGGAGCCAGCAGCATGCTGACCAACATTGGTGAATTGAAGAACGTAGGTATCGAAGCATCGATTTACGGATCTCCGGTACAAACCAAAGATTTCAAATGGGATATCCGCAGCAACTTCTCGAAAAACCGTAACGAAGTAGTTAGCCTGATGAAAGGTGTTGACCGTTTAACTCACGCAAACATCGATGCCGGTGCCGCTCTGATTGTTTCAGAACCAGGCCAGCCAATGGGTGATATTCTTTGCTACCTGCCGAAAAAAGATGCTAGCGGTACTTTGATTGTTGATCCAACCGATGGATTATATCAAATCAATTTTGATAAAATGGAAAAGGTTGGAAACGTTACACCAGATATCGTTGGTGGTATTGGCAACTATTTGGAATATAAAAACTTCTTCATCGATTTCACCATCGACTTCAACCTTGGAAGCGAAGTGATGTCAATTGCCCGTCAGTATATGAAAGGTGCCGGTATGTTTGAAGAAACCCTGAAATACAGGGATGCAGCAAACGGTGGACTAGCTTATTACATCAATGATGCAGGCAAAAAAGTTTTAGCTACCAACGCTCCGGCAGGTGCTAAAATCTATAATGATGGTTTGATTCTTCCTGGAAACAAACCCGATGGCACCAAGAATGATGTTATCGTTGACGCACCCAATTTCTACCTGAATACCTATACATGGGGTGCAAACCCAGCATGGGGTATTCCATACAGCCGGTATGATGATGCTGTTGTTAAGAACGACTATGTGAAGTTCCGTGAACTATCTATCGGATACACCTTACCTGGAAGTATAGCTAAAAAAGTAGGTTGCAATAACCTCCGGATTGCTTTTGTTGGAAGCAACCTATTCTATATTTATCGCACTATGAAAGAGTTTGATGCTGAAACCAATATTGGATCCAGCTGGGTAAATTCCGCTATTGTTAACGGATCAACCGCAGCAACCAGAAGTTTAGGTATCTCCATACGGGCAAGTTTCTAATAACAACATAAACATTTAGAAATATGAAAAAAAGAATATATATAGTACTGGTGGCCTTTGCTTCACTTGCTATTGTTTTTAATAGCTGCAAAACAGCGGATCTGGAAACTTTGTATCCAAATCCTGGCCAATCATCCACTGCTTCCGTTGAGAATTTCTTAACCGGAGTATTGATCAGCGCTAATGAAGTTGTATTACCCTGGTATTATCGGTTTTTCGTTGTTGAACAGCCTACCATGGGACATTACACCCACACCATGGGATGGATTAATTCGAAAGACCAGTTCATTCCACCGGCACAAGCCATGGATTGGAGATGGAACGTTTATTATGGCACCGTAACCCAGTATAGAGTTATGGAGAACTTGTATAGTAAACTTGAACCCGCTAATCAGGCTGAATACAAAATCTTTATGCTTGCCGCCAAGATTTTCTTCTACGATCAGACTCAGCAAACGGTTGACCTGTTTGGTGATATTCCATGGACAGAAGCCGGAAAAGTTCGTCAGATCGGTAATCTCGATGAGTCTTTGCCGAAATATGATGAAGCAAAAACCATTTACACCACTATGCTGACCGACCTGAAAGCGATTGCTGATGAGTTGTCCACCATTTCGGTTCCTGCCTTTTATGCAGATCTTTTCAAGAAAAAAGATTTCATCAACCATGGTGATATCGTTTTGTGGAAGAAATATTGCAATTCATTACGCTTAAGGTTACTCATGCGTGCCTCTGACGTATTGCCAACCACTGAAATTGGCGAAATTCTGAGCAACCCAACCAAGTATCCGGTTATTGACTCGAATGCTGAAGCTACCATGCTTGATGAACCCGGTCCTGACCTTTGGGCTGGACAGAATATCAGATCAGCTATGGAAACCTGGGGACAGTATGATATTGCTCCTTATGCCATGGTGAAAAATATGGTTGACAACAGTGATCCAAGGCTTGCCATCACTTTTGACCAAAACAAAAATGGCGAATATGTTGGTTTGAATCCAATGGAAAATGCATCGGTACAGAACCAGAAATTATCTGACAAACTGGTTTCCAGGTATGATACTTCATCATTTACCCGGAATACACGTTTCCCAGGTTTTATCATGACTGCTGCAGAAGTTAGTTTTATCAAAGCAGAAGCTATCCAAAGAGGATTTGCAACAGGTGATGCAAAAGCTGCATATGAAACTGGTATTGACCAATCAATCGACATGTGGTTCAACATCAACGCAACCGGTGATTACAGGGCTCCATCGGCAAGACCTTCGGCAACCGAAATTTCGGCTTACAAGGCAAAAGCTGGTGTATCCTGGACAACCAATTCTGACAAACTGGCTATGATTGCCACTCAGAAATGGATCAACACCGGATTAGCTCAGATGCCACAAACCTGGGCTGAATACCGCAGGTTGGACAAACCTTCATTTGTTTTCCCGGACGATGCTACCAGCCAGCAGAAAGTTCCGCCGGTAAGGTGGTTATATCCTGTTACTGAGAAAGACCTGAACGGTGTAAACTACGATAAGGTAAGCGCTCAGTCTAACCTTAACAATAAGGTTTTCTGGGATACCAAATAGGTTACCAATGAGATTAAAACTAAAAGGCCGGGGAATTAACCCCGGCCTTTTGTTTTGCAGGGTTGCGGAGAAAGAGAGAGTCGATCGGATGATTTTATCAGCCTAGCCTGTTTAATAATGACTGAACAGGTTAGCATATTGCAATAATTACTAAAATTGCTGTTCAGTGTGGCACATTGCAGATGAATAAAGAACCAAAAAAAACTGATCAGTGAGCCCATCGGCAGGACAATCAAAAAGCCATGCATGAAACAACCTAATTGGCACTGATCGTTATACCCGAGATAATAAGAAAGGTAAGAACCGGCTGTTTAAATGGCTGATTGCTGCGCTGTGAGGTAAAGACGCGATTAATCGCGTCTTTACTATCGCGATGGCAAGATACTATCGCGATGGCAAGATACAGACGCGATGGCAAGATACAGACGCGATGGCAAGATACAGACGCGATGGCAAGATACAGACGTACAGACGCGATTAATCGCGTCTTTACTATCGCGATGGCAAGATACTATCGCGATGGCAAGACACAGACGCGATGGCAAGATACAGACGTACAGACGCGATTAATCGCGTCTTTACTATCGCGATGGCAAGATGCTATCGCGATGGCAAGATACTATCGCGATGGCAAGATACTATCGCGATGGCCAGATACAGACGCGATGGCAAGATACAGACGTACAGACGCGATTAATCGCGTCTTTACTATCGCGATGGCCAGACACAGACGCGATGGCCAGACACAGACGCGATGGCCAGACACAGACGCGATGGCCAGACACAGACGTACAGACGCGATTAATCGCGTCTTTACTATCGCGATGGCAAGATGCTAT
>CAIXKO010000586.1 GCA_903919925.1 uncultured Bacteroidota bacterium
TTGTTTTTTCAGTATTCAGCGATTGGTTTTCAGAGTTCGGGTATAACCGCTTACCGACAACCCCCACTGAATCTCCAAAATCCAATATGTCTTTCCGTCTTATTTTTAGTATTTTTGTAAATAAAAGAAAATTAGTATGGTAACAACAATAAAAAAAGGGACTTCGCGCGAAAAAATCCTGGTTGCCCTAAAGAAACGTCCGGTGATAATTAAAAGTCCCGACTTGAAAAAATACTGTGGGTCAATCTCATTGAACGAAGACCCTCTGGAGCTTCAAAAAAAATTGCGCAATGAATGGGAATAACATTCTACTCGACACGAATATCGTACTTTATTTGCTAAACGGTGAAGATACTCTGGTTCCGCTTCTGGAGGATAAAAATCTTTTTCTGTCATTCATAACCCAACTTGAGTTATTGGGCACCCGACATATAAATCCTAATGACATCTCGAAAATCAAGCAATTTGTATCTGAGTGCACAGTAATAGACATTACTCCTGGAATTAAAGAACTTACTATAAGCATTCGTCAGAATTACAACATCAAACTTCCTGACTGTATTATCCTGGCAACCTCTCTCTGGCTCAATATGCCTTTGATTACAGCCGATAAGGATTTTACTAAAGTCGATATAGCTGACTTGATTTATTTTCAAAGGTAAACGGGCCCCTGACCACTCAAATCAATTGTTTTCGGACACAAAAAGGGATCCGTTCAGTCCGGGGTTTCTGATGAGGCTGGCGGCAGTCTCTCATTCGATTTCTTATCAGCGGTGATCCTTATCTGGAAATAAATCATCAGAATAATTGCAGAAACCAACACAATCACGAATACAATTTCCTTAACTGACATAAAATGGATATTTATCTGGGCAAGCTATCAATAATTCAGATCATACCGGCGCCTTCCTGGCATAAACAAAAAAAACTTAACCGTATAAATGGCAAGGGTTGCTGGTTCAGTCTTGGTAATGTGAGGAGGTTAAACCGGGATCGATATCCGTTACGGAATTTGAAAACGGGATCTTGAGGAACTCCAATTTTCCGGAATACATAAACATCCGATCCTATAAGGAAGTGTTTAACCGATCTAAACTCTAACTTTATACAAAAGAATAATTGTATCGCCGTGAACCGAAAATTGACCAACCTGCTAACAATCTCCGCTCTTATGTTGCTTACGGCCTCTGTACACGCGCAGCAGGTGATCGTGAAGCATCCTGTCCAAAAATCCGGGAGGGTTTTACGGAAGGGCAATTCCGGAGTGGTGGAGGTGGAGCAGACCCAAATGGGGACCGGTCCGGCGCCTCAGCTGCTTGTCAGTTTCGATGGACTGGGAGCCGGCTTTCCCGGGGCCGACAGTACCGTGCGATTCCGGAATCCATCGGATAACACGCTGGCTGTTGGGTATGATCATATTTTCCAAATCGTGAATTCACGGATGGCGATCTATTCCAAAGCCGGCAAACAATTTGATGAAACCGGCAAGGTACTGTATGGGCCGGTTGAAACCCGAACCGTTTTCCAGGGATTTGGAGGAGTATGCGAGAAAAACAACAACGGCGACGCGGTGGTCCGTTACGATCAGCTGGCCGGCCGCTGGTTAATTGTTATGCCGATCTTCAGGAAAAGCGCGGAGGGAACCTATAGCATGTGTTACGCGGTGAGCAAGACCTCCAATCCTTTCGGGCCCTATTACCGGTACGAATTTATGCGGGAGCTGTTTCCTGATTATCCCCGACCGGCTGTTTGGCCGAACGGCTATTACATCACCACCAGTACCGGCGACAATGTGATCCAGAAACACGCAGTAGTGGCCGACCGCACCCGGATGCTGAAGGGAGAGGAGGCTACTGAGCAGATGTTCATTCTGGATGGAGTAAATTTCCTGATCAATGCCGATCTCGAAGGACACCGGCTGCCGCCCTCCGGGGCCCCAAATATCATGCTGGCTGCAGGGGGTTCCCAACTTAAAGGTATCCTGAAGGACGACAGGATTTTCGCATGGAAATTCCACACCGACTGGGTGTATCCCCAAAAGAGCCATCTCGAGGGTCCGGTCAGAATTCCGGTTGCGCCCTACGAATACCTCGGCGGCGGACAGCTCACCGAGGCCGTTCCGCAACCCGGGAGCAGCCAGCGCCTGGACGCACAGGGCGACAAGCTAATGGCGCGATTGGTTTACCGGCGAATCGGAAACCGCGAATCGCTGGTTGTTGTCCACTCGGTGGCTACTAAAGCAGGCGGCGGTGGTGTGCGGTGGTACGAATTCCGCCTGACCCGGAAAGGTGATCCGGAATTGTTTCAGCAGGGAACCTTCGCTCCCGAAGGTAACTACCGCTGGATGGGCAGTCCGGCAATTGATGCTTCCGGGAATATCGGAATCGGATACTCCTTCGGCGGATCCGATGATTTCACCGGTCAGCGTTTTGGAGGCCGTCTGGCGAACGATCCTGCGGGGAAACTTACTCTCCATGAAACCGTTCTGGTAACCGGAGAGGCTGCCCAGGAGCATAACCGCCGGTGGGAAGATTATACTCAGACTGCAATCGACCCGGTTGACGACAGGACCATCTGGTATGTGGGCGATTATCTGAAAAAAGGCGAAAAAAACTACTCCACCCGGATCGGAGCCTTCCGGATCGGTAAGGTTAAATGAGAATATTTTGTTCATGTCCCTGAGCCTTTACTGATCTATTCCCAAAA
>CAIXKO010000587.1 GCA_903919925.1 uncultured Bacteroidota bacterium
GACAAAATCCTTGGAATAAATGGCCTCGATTTGCCTTATTTCGACCTCATTGTAATGGAAATCAAAAAGCATCCGGGCGATTCCGTTATTCTAAATGTCGATCGGAACGGTACAAAAATGGAATTTCCATCAGTGATAACACCAGAGGGCCAGATCGGGGTTTATCCGCAGGACCCTAAATCATTCTTTGATCTGAAAGAGATTAAATATGGATTTTTTGCCGCCTTCCCGGCTGGAGTTAAAAAAGGTATCGAAACCATTTCTTCGTACCTCAAGGATCTCAAACTGATCTTCAGCCCCGAAACCAAAGCGTATAAATCACTGGGAGGATTTATTGCTATTGGCAATATTTTCCCATCGATCTGGAACTGGCAGGTTTTCTGGAACATGACGGCATTCCTGTCGATCATGCTTGCCGTGCTTAATATTTTGCCGATCCCGGCTCTCGATGGCGGTCATGTGTTTTTCCTTGGTTTCGAAATTATTACAGGGAAAAAACCCAATGACAGGTTTATGGAAGTTGCCCAGATTGTAGGGATGATCCTGCTTTTAGCCCTGGTTCTCTACGCCAACGGAAATGATATAATGCGCCTGTTTCAAAAATAAATTATCAGCCTGATTTATTATCTTTGATTGTCCCCTTTTTACTTAATCAGTGTAACAATGAAAGCAAAATCAGCACAACCAGCACAAACAGCGAGATTATGTTTGTTGGCTTTGGCAATTATCATGATTGCCAGCCTCAGTTCCTGTAAGAGCGGACAAACGGTGGGATTGCCTCCGTGTACCGGTAAACCCGGTGAAATTCTGATTGTAATGGCCGATGATCTGTACAAAGGTGCAGCCGGTGATACCCTCTTGGGCATTCTTACGCAGGAGGAACCTGCCTTGCCACGCACCGGGATGGAAGGGGCAGAACCGATGTTTAATGTCCTTCACCTACCCCCGGCAGCACTCAATAATACCATCCGTCCGGCCCGGAATATGATTATCGTGGAAGTGGGCCCTGAAATCCCTAAGCCACTCATGAAAGTCTTTAAAAATTATTGGGCCGATGAGCAGGTTCTGATCTGGCTCTTCGCACCGGACCGCGACCAACTGGTGGCACTCGTTAATTCCAACGGAAAAGCAATACTGGACGTGATGCGGGATGGGGAGGTCGATAGGCAGGTTGCTTATAATATCAAGTACCAGAACACCGCCCTCACCGACCAGATTTTGCGCAATCATGATATAAAGATCAACATTCCAAAGGGGTTCGCAGTTAAAGTGGATACGGGAAATTTTGCCTGGGTCCAATATGATCCCGCAAATGAAACCCAGGGACTGCTGCTCTGGTCCTACCCGTATACATCAGAAAAGCAATTGGAATTACCTTATTTACAGCAATTCACCAATCATTTTCTGGAACCCAGATTACCCGGGCCATCGGCACCCAAAAAGAAATCATTCATGAGTATTGTACCGGACATAAACGTGATCACACGGACTTTTATGAAGAATGGAGTTTACGTACGGGAAATGCGCGGTCTTTGGGAGGTGAAAACCGATTTCATGGGTGGTCCGTTCATTTCGTGGACCATGGTTGATGAAAAGCGAAACCGGGTAGTTACAGCTTTTGGATTTGTTTATGCTCCGAAAATTGGTAAGCGAAACCCAATTCGAAAGGTCGAAAGTCTGTTGAAAACAATCGAATTTCCAGATCAGGTTAAATAATTAAACAGCTGATCCCTGAGCCGGGGAACAAACCCGGCTTCTCTGATTGCTTCCAGCATGCCCGCGGAGTCCATCTTGTTCTGAGCTCCGGCTGAACTCACTACATTTTCCTCAATCATTACGGAACCAAAATCATCGGCTCCGGCATGAAGGCAAACTTGCCCGGCCGGTTTTCCCACCGTCAGCCAGGAGGCCTGAATGTGGCTGATATTTGGCAAAACAATCCGCGATAAAGCAACCATGCGAATGTATTGTCTGATATCCACGGAATTGCGGATGTTCATTTCTTCCCGAAGTACTGTACCTTCATCCATGAATGGCCACGGAACAAAATTGAGGAACCCAAGACTGTTTTCCGGCTTCTCGGCCTGCAAATCCCTGATCCGGATCAAATGCTCCACACGCTCATCCATGGTTTCCACGTGACCAAACATCATGGTGGCCGAAGTTGGTATATTCATTCGGTGGGCAACACGCATTACCTCCAGCCAATCTTCTGTGCCGCACTTACCTTTGGATACAATCCGGCGCACCCGGTCAACCAAAATCTCGGCTCCTGCACCTGGCAACGAATCAAGTCCGGCCTGCCGAAGCTCGGATAATACCGTGGAAAAATCAGTCTTTTCCATCCTGGCCAAATGCACAATCTCGGGCGGGCCCAATGCATGTAGCCGCAATTCCGGAAATTCCGCTTTTAAATTTCTGAAAAGCGAAATGTAATAATCGAGCCCAAGGGTAGGATGCATCCCTCCCTGCAAAAGAAGTTGCCGGCCTCCCAAACTGAACAGGTAGTCAATTTTCTCCCTGTACTGTTCCATCGTGGTGATATAGGAATCCTCATCCTGACTCCGCCGGCAAAAATTGCAGAATTTGCAAAACGATACACAAACATTCGTGAGGTTGACATTCCGGTCGATTATCCAGGTAACATAGGGCTCAGGATGAAGCTTTAACCTGATGTGATGAGCAGTTTCTATCAGTTCCCCATCACTGGCATTCAAATACATATACAATGCTTCAGGATGCGAAAGGAATTCACCCCGATATGCTTTTTCCGCTAAATCATTTGTGTTAAACATGATCCCGATATTCTCCGGCGCAATTTAGGCTAATTGTCAGGCCCTCCCATCGGTTTGGGCCAGATTTTTTTAACTTTACGGCCTCATAACTGTTATATTCTTATGCTGCTGTATACTTGCGACCAGATTGTGCCTACTCAGAATCGTATTTTGGTTTTTAATAACCCTGATGAGGTACGTAACCATGATTGGCCCTCAGCCGAAAAAGAATATATTAACCTTTCACTCGATAACAATCAGAAAATCATACATCTGAATCGATTTATCCAATGTGATATATTGGTTGTTGCTGATTCCACAAAAAAAGATAGTGCCCTTCTCGAGGAATGGCGCGTTCTTGGGTATGATATTCATGAAATCGCCTGCCGGAATAAGTGGGAGGAGATGGTTCTGGTTGATTTTACCGGTTCGCCAACCGCCACAGAAGCATTTGCCGAAGGAATTGCCTTGAGCAATTATCAGTTTCTGAAGTATTTTACCAAACAGGACGAAAAGAAACATTCTTTCCAACGGATGGGGGTTTTCCAGGGCGATCCGTCCTTGGTACGTCGTATTAATACTCGTGTTCATGCCGTTAACATTGCCCGCGATTTGGTGAATGAGCCCGTTTCTTACCTGAATGCACCGCAACTGAGCGAGGACCTTTCCAATCTTTGCCATGAAAACGGTCTGGCAGTTGAAGTGCTGGATAAAACACAAATCGAATCGCTTCGCATGGGAGGATTGCTAGCCGTAAACAGGGGGAGCATCGATCCGCCACGTTTCATTATCATGAGCTGGGAACCGGAAAATCCGGTTAACCAGGCTCCGCTGGTGCTTGTTGGCAAAGGAATAACCTTCGATACCGGGGGTCTTAGCATTAAACCAACCCCCGGAAGCATGGACGAGATGAAATGCGATATGGCTGGTGCAGCAGCTGTTGCAGGTACCCTTTTTGCCATTGCCGGGTTGAACTTGCCCGTGCGTACAATCGGCCTGATTCCTGCCACCGATAACCGCCCCGATGGAAATGCTTATGCACCTGGCGATGTTATCAGAATGCATAACAATACAACCGTTGAGGTCCTGAATTGCGATGCTGAAGGCCGTCTGATTCTTGCCGATGCCCTGAGCTATGCCGCAAAATATAAGCCGGAACTGGTAATCGATCTTGCTACCCTAACCGGATCGGCTATGGTAACCCTTGGCTCTCAGGCTGCTGCAATTATGGGCACCGCCCCTGACGATACTTTTGGAACCCTTATCTCAGCCGGATTCTCGGTTCATGAGCGACTGGTGAGATTTCCATTGTGGGACGATTATGCTAAACTCCTCGAATCAGAAATTGCCGATGTGAAAAATATCGGCAGCCGGTATGCCGGTGCAATCACCGCAGGAAAATTTCTGGAGCGCTTTACCGATTTCCCATGGATACATATCGATATTGCAGGTACTGCCTTCCTTTCCTCCCGCGAGAGCTATCGTGGAATCGGAGGTACCGGAACAGGTATCAGACTACTTCTCGAATTCATTACTAAATACTATCAATTGTAAAAAAATATATGGACGAATATAAAATGAGGGTGGGGATCACCCAGGGCGATATCAATGGAATCGGTTATGAAGTGATCATCAAGGCATTAATGGATCCAAGAATTCTGGATGTCTGTACCCCGGTGGTTTATGGCTCTCCTAAGGTTCTGGCTTATCACCGGAAAGCATTGAATATTCCTAATTTCAGCTTGAATAGTGTTGCTACGGCAAGGGAGGCAAATCCACGTCGGGCTAACTTAATCAATTGCCTCGATGATAATGCACGCGTTGAATTGGGTAAAGCATCCGGTTACTCGGGAGAGGCTGCCTTTATTGCCTTGGAAATGGCTGTGCACGATCTGATTGAGCATCAGATCGATATCCTGGTAACCGCTCCGATAAATAAATATACAATCCAGAGTAAAGATTTTAATTTTGCGGGCCACACGGAATATCTACAAGAGAAGCTTTCCTCAAGCGATGTGCTGATGCTGATGGTGAGCGATTATCTTAAAGTTGGCGTGGTTACCGGTCATATTCCTCTGTCACAGGTTCCATCTTTTATTACCAAAGATTTTCTGTTATCAAAGTTGCGCCTGCTCGATCTTTCCCTGCGCCAGGATTTTAATATCGGTACTCCCCGCATTGCAGTTCTCGGCCTCAATCCCCATTCGGGCGATCAGGGTCTGCTGGGAACTGAAGAAGACGAGATTATTAAACCGGCTCTCGAGATGGCCCGACAGGAAAATATCATGGCCCTCGGACCCTATGCAGCTGATGGATATTTTGGATCAGGCCTGTACCAGAAATTTGATGCCGTTTTGGCCATGTATCATGATCAGGGTCTGGCCCCGTTTAAGGCCCTTTCGTTTGATTCCGGAGTGAATTTTACAGTTGGACTTCCTTTTGTACGCACTTCACCCGCACACGGAACGGCTTATGAAATTGCAGGACTCGATAAAGCCAGCGCAGATTCTATGCGTCAGGCAATCTATATGGCAGTCGATATTTATAAATCCCGCAAAGCCAATCGCGAACTGAAAAGGAATGCCCTCGGAGCACAATAGTATTTATTGAAGGTATCATGGCAATTTATGAATATATATCAGGCAAACTTGCTGAACTAACACCGGCAATCGCGGTGCTTGAGCAGGGTGGAATCGGATATCTTTTGCAGATTTCCATCCAAACACATGCAGCACTGCGTGGAAAAGAACAGGCTACCCTCCTGATCGAGGAAGTTATCAGGGAAGATGCTCATACACTCTATGGGTTTGTCACCAGGGAAGAACGCGAAGTTTTCCGGCTTTTAATTTCTGTTACCGGCATTGGTCCCAATACCGCACGCATGATGCTGTCCTCTTTAACTACAGCTGAGATCAGGCGGGCCGTGCAAACCGATAATGTCGCCGTGCTGAAAAGTGTGAAAGGTGTTGGCATCAAAACCGCCCAGCGGGTGATTATCGATCTGAGGGATAAAATCGGAAAAACGGAAGATGCCGGGGGTATTTTGCCCAGCCTGGGCAATACCGCAAAGGATGAAGCGTTATCTGCTTTGGTTATGCTTGGCTTCGGTCGCACTGAATCAGTTAAAGTACTCGATCAGATTCTAAAAGACAACCCGTTGAACGGGGCTGAAGATCTTGTCAGGCTTGCCTTGAAAAAACTTTAATCGCTTCACCGGTATCTTTATGAAGTATAGTCAATCGATTCAAAAACTGATCTGCCTCTCCTTTGTTCTTACCATGCTGTGGTTTATTCCCGGCAGTTTGATCGCTCAGCAGAAAAACCCTGTCGTGCCAGCTAAACAAGCTGCTGATTCTACCAAAAGGGATACCCTGGCAAAATTGCGCTACCCGATTCCTCCGGTAAAAGGTTTGCTCCCCGATTTTTCGGCTGGGAAAAAATCTCCTCTTTTCCTGAAAGATCCTAAAAATCTGACTTCAACCGTTGAATACGATCCGGATAAAAACGATTATAAGTTTCAGCAAAAGCTTGGTGATAAGAGTCTTGGAGATCCGTATTTCCTCACCCCGGCTCAATTCCAAAAATATGATCTCAACAGGTCAGTTAAAGAATACTGGCGACAACGGGTTGGTGGCGAACAGTTTCAAACACAGCAGGGTCTGATTCCTAAATTGTATATTGGAGGTGAAGCTTTCGACCGGATTTTCGGTTCCAATACCATATCAATTAAACCACAGGGATCGGCTGAGCTTATCTTTGGAATTCAAATCAACAAAACCGACAACCCTTCTCTCCCTGAAAAAGTCAGGAAGAATACCACGTTCGATTTCGATAACAAGATCCAGATGAACGTCAATGGCCAGATCGGCGACAAACTGGAACTTGGAATTACCTATAACACGGAAGCCACTTTCGATTTTGAAAACAAAACGCGGATAGCTTACACCGGTAAGGACGACGAAATTCTTAGAAAAGTGGAAGCCGGTAACGTTAACCTGCCTCTGTCAGGGTCCCTGATCACCGGTAGCCAGAGCCTCTTTGGGATTAAAACAGAAATGCAATTCGGCCGGCTTACTGTTACCAGTATATTCTCACAACAACAAGGAAAAACGCAATCTATTGATGTTCAGGGTGGAGGAGTTGCAAACGAATTTGAAATCCGCGCCGATGAGTATGAAGCCAATAAACACTTTTTCCTTTCTCA
This sequence comes from uncultured Bacteroidota bacterium, assembly GCA_903919925.1. Classification (GTDB taxonomy): domain Bacteria; phylum Bacteroidota; class Bacteroidia; order Bacteroidales; family UBA12481; genus UBA12481. The sequence continues at coordinate 6,979 of CAIXKO010000587.1, forward strand.
TTATTTCAGGGATTCCTATGATCAGTCTTTGAAAAACCTGCCGGTAATCAGCTCAGGGATCAATATTAACCGGGTGGAAGTATGGGTGACCAATAAAAACGGCAACTTCACCGAATCCAGGAACGTGGTAGCTTTTCTCGATCTGGCAGAGGGAAATACGTCCAGCGGGACTAATATTTTTAATACCGGCTTTGTAAAATATAAAGGCCCCGGAAGATACCCGTCAAACGCACTGAATGATCTTTACGAAAACCTGTTGGCTAATTATTCGGGAATCCGCGATATCGGCCAGGTTACCAGTGTGCTCACCCCATTAGCTGCCCAGGGTTTTTTAGGCGGTCAGGATTTTGAAAAAATCGAAAATGCCCGCCGGTTAACCCCCGAAGAGTTTCAATTGAATGCTAAACTTGGATATATTTCATTAAACCAGCAGCTTAGCTCCGATGAAATTCTGGCTGTTGCTTATGAGTATACGGTTGGTGGGCAGGTTTATCGTGTAGGAGAATTTTCAGGCGAGGTTAATAAAGATGCAAATTCTGATGCTCCGTCTCTGATCCTTAAGTTGTTGAAAGGCACTAACCAAACACCCGCTCTACCTACCTGGAACCTGATGATGAAGAATATTTACTCCATTGGAGCCAGTAGGTTGAATAAAGAAGAGTTTGTGTTAGATGTTCTTTATCAAAACGATAAAACCGGCAACGCCATCAACTATATTCCCGAAGGTGCAATAAACGGCAGTATCCTGCTGAGCGTGGTAAACCTCGATAATCTTAATTCTCAACTCGATCCGCAACCTGACGGGATATTTGACTTTGTTGAACAAATTACCGTTAATGCAACCAAGGGCCGGATCATTTTCCCGATACTTGAACCTTTTGGTTCATACCTGCGGAAAAAAATTGAAGGCGGAAATCCTGATAACAAGGCTATTGCCGACCGTTATGTTTTTGAGGAGCTTTATACGCAAACTCAAACAGTTGCCAAACAAACGGCTGAGAAAAACAAGTTTTTGATGAGGGGTTCCTTTAAGTCCTCGTCTTCTTCTGAAATCCGGCTAAATGCCATGAACATCCCGCAAGGCAGCGTGATCGTTACTGCTGGTGGAATGAAACTGACCGAAAACTCTGATTATACCGTCGATTATACCATGGGAACGGTAAAAGTGATCAATCAGGGTCTTCTGGAGTCGGGCACCCCGATAAAAATTTCATTGGAAGATCAATCGGCATTTGCCATGCAATCAAAAGCAATGCTCGGCACGCACTTAGAATATCGGTTTAACAAGGATATCAACGTTGGTGGTACCCTTTTGCATTTGAGCGAACGCCCGCTGACCAATAAAGTGGATCTTCAGAATATCCCGATTTCCAATACTATATGGGGATTTAATGTGAATTATCGCAAAGAAGCCCCCTGGATCACCAGGTTCCTGGATAAGCTCCCGCTCATTCAAACCAAGGAGAAGTCAGTGCTCACTTTCAGCGGAGAATATGCCAGCCTGATCCCCGGCCATTCTAAAGTAATCAACTCATCAGGATCAAAAGCAGGTGAGGCGCTGATCGATGATTTCGAAGGCAGTGAAACCAGCTTTACCCTAAGTCAGCGCCAATCATGGGTTCTGGCCAGTACGCCCCAGGGGCAGACTGAATTATTCCCGGAGGCCGCACTGAGTAACGATTTAGCTTACGGATATAACCGTGGTAAACTGGCCTGGTACCATATCGATCCTCTTTTTCTTAGGAATAACTCAGCAACTCCTGGCCATATCGCAAATAATGCCGCTGAGCAGAACAGCCATTTTACAAGGGAAATTCTGGCACAGGAAATCTTCCCTTATAAAGAAAGTCCGAATAATATCCCGGTTTCCCTTCAGGTATTAAACCTGGCATTTTATCCGAATGAAAGAGGGCCATATAACTTTGATATTGGTGGCTCAAAATTTTCTGCCGGTTTAAGTAGTGAGGGATTTCTCCGGTCACCACAAACCCGTTGGGGTGGTATTATGGCTAAACTTTATACAAATGATTTTGAGGAAGCCAACGTTGAATATCTGGAATTCTGGTTAATGGATCCTTATGTGGAAGATACCAAAAAAGATATTACCCGTAATGACCTTGACCCTTCACTGTATTTTAACCTCGGGAATGTTTCTGAGGATATTTTGAAAGACGGACGGAAATCCTTTGAAAACGGACTCAGCGGAGGTAATACTTTAAATTATGTTGATACCACCGCCTGGGGTAGAGTGCCGGTCACTCAATCATTTGTTAATGCTTTCGATAACGATGTGAATTCACGGAAACTTCAGGATGTCGGGATAGATGGGCTAAATGACGATGATGAACGATCGTTTTATGGAAAATATCTCGATTCGCTTCAACAGGTCGTGAACCCTTCTTCTGAGAAATACCAGGAGTTCCTGGCAGATCCGTCCGGCGATGATTATCATTATTTCCGTGGGGGTGATTACGATGCTACACAATTAGGTATCCTCGACAGATACAAAAAATTTAATGGCATGGAGGGCAATTCGCAGGCGGCCGAGCAGTCCCCTGAGTCTTACCCCACGCAATCTACCTCCCTGCCTGATGTGGAGGATATTAACCTGGATAATACCTTGAATGAATCTGAGGCCTATTTCCAGTATAAGATCAGCATGCGAAAAGCCGATTTCAAAATCGGGCAAAATTATATTACCGATGCTATCGCCGGGAAAAACGAAAAGGGTGAATTGGTTAACTGGTATCAGTTCAAGGTTCCGATATATGAACCA
>CAIXKO010000588.1 GCA_903919925.1 uncultured Bacteroidota bacterium
AAAAACTCTGTGGGAATCTCCGTTGATGAAACCGGGTATGGCTGCCATTCCGGTTGATTTGGCTATTGATAAGGTGAATGAGCTTTTACTGATTGTTACCGATGCCGGTAACGGAATCGATTATGACCATGCCGATTGGGCTATGGCTCAGTTTACAGGTAACGTAAAGCAAATTACCGCCTGGACTCCACCCGTTGAACCGGCCATTATTCTTACCCCAAAACCTGGTCCAAAACCTCGAATTAACGGAACAAAAGTTTTTGGGGTAAGGCCAGGAAGTCCTTTTATGTTTAAAATTCCTGCAACGGGTAATAAACCAATGAAATACGAGGTTCTCAATTTACCTTCCGGCCTCTCGGTTGATCCCGCCACGGGCATAATCTCCGGATCCATCATCCAGCCTGGTGAATTTAAAACCACTTTCAGGGTAACCAATGAGGTGGGTACTGCGGACAGGTCTTTCAAAATTGTGTGTGGAAATACGCTGGGACTCACCCCTCAAATGGGTTGGAACAGCTGGTATGTGTGGGAGAATCACGTAACCGATAAAATCATGCGGGAGGCAGCCGATGCCATGGTCACCACCGGCATGATCGATCATGGATACATGTATGTCAATATCGATGATTGCTGGTCGGTAAAACCAACCTCCGATAACCCGGAGATTAACGGCAAAGCCCGCGATCAAGCTGGAAATATCATGGTCAACAAGCGTTTTCCTAACATGAGTTCCATGGTAGATTATATCCATGCTAAAGGCCTCAAGGCTGGTACCTATACTTCTCCCGGCACCACTACCTGCGCAGGCCACGTTAGTGCTTATGGATTTGAAGAACAAGATGTTAAACAATACGTAAGCTGGGGATTCGATTTTCTGAAGTACGACTGGTGCTCCTACGGAAGCATCGCCAAAGACAAGAGCCTGGAGGAACTTCAAAAACCTTATATCCTGATTAGCAGTTTGCTTCAAAAACAGCCACGCGATATCATCCTTAACCTTTGCCAGTACGGCATGGGTGATGTTTGGAAATGGGGCAAACAGGTTGGAGGCAACAGCTGGCGCACCGCCGGCGACTTGGGCGGTTCCTTTGAAGGGATCGGAACAGCACTTTTCCGCGATGGGTTTGATGTGTACAGCACCGACAGTCTTCACTTATATGGGGGCCCCGGCGGCTGGAACGACCCTGACTACCTGTTATTTGGATATTTGAGCAATTGGAACGGACAAACGGTCCCCACCCCGCTCACCCCCAATGAACAGTATACTCAGTTTTCGCTTTGGGCCCTGGTAGCTGCCCCGCTTATTTACAGCGGTGATATGACCCGTTTGGATGAGTTCACCCTGAACGTGCTGACGAACGATGAAATTATTGAGGTTAACCAGGATCCGCTTGGAAAACCTGGCTACCGGGTGGCAAAAAATGGTGATCTCGAAGTGTGGAAACGCGAACTGGAGGATGGATCTATCGCCGTTGGACTTTTTAACCGGGGCGAGAAACCTGCTATGGTTACCGCTACCTGGTCCGACCTGGGATTATCCGGAAAAATCAAGGTCCGTGACCTTTGGCGGCAAAAAGACCTGGGAAAATATAAAATTCAGTATTCAGAACAGGTGGGACGGCATGGCGTGGTTATGGTAAAAATCGGCAATTAAAAAAAACTCAAATAATTCTCCCCGTTCCAGTAAAGTTATACCTTAGCCGAATAATTGTAATTTCAACACTAATTATGAAAAATCTCAAGGCTTACGAGGCCTGGTTTGTTACCGGGAGTCAGCATTTATATGGACCTGAAGTACTTAAAACCGTTGCTGAGCACTCTCAGGAGATCGTTCGGTTCTTTAATGGATCAAATGCAATATCGGTAAATATCGTATTTAAGCCGGTCGTAAAAACCCCGGATGAGATCTATCAGGTTTGCATGGAAGCCAATGCATCGGCCAATTGTATTGGGATCATCACCTGGATGCACACTTTTTCACCGGCAAAGATGTGGATAGCCGGATTAAAGGTTTTGCAAAAACCGCTGATGCACCTGCATACCCAATTCAACCGCGATATTCCGTGGTCGGAGATCGACATGGACTTCATGAACCTGAATCAGTCGGCGCACGGTGACCGCGAATATGGGTTTATGCTTACCCGCATGCGGCTCGAGCGCAAAGTTGTGGTTGGTCACTGGCAGGATCCTCAGGTACAGGAGCGGGTAGGTGTATGGACCCGTGTGGCTGCCGCCTGGCACGATGCACAGGGTGCTAAATTTGCACGATTGGGCGACAACATGCGTGAGGTGGCTGTTACGGAGGGTGATAAAGTGGAAGCTCAGCTTAAGTTTGGCTGGTCGGTAAACGGATATGCCATGGGCGATGTGGTGAGGTATATTGATGCAGTAAGTGATGCGCAAATCAATGCGCTCACCGATGAATATGAGGCCACCTATTCAATGGAAAGCGCTTTGCGCAAGGGTGGTTCAAAAAATGGATCCTTACGTGAGGCGGCCCGTATTGAAACCGGCTTGCGTGCCTTTTTAACGGAGGGTGGATTTAAAGGTTTTACCGATACTTTCGAAAATCTGCGTGGCCTGATTCAATTGCCGGGCATCGCTGTACAACGCCTGATGAACGATGGATATGGTTTTGGAGCCGAAGGGGACTGGAAAATGGCCGCTATGCTCAGAGCGATGAAAGTGATGGCGGGCGGCTTGCCTGGCGGCAACACATTCATGGAGGATTACACCTACCACCTCGATCCATCGGGACCGTTGGTATTGGGTGCACACATGCTGGAAATTTGCGAATCAATTGCAGATGGAAAACCCTCCTGCGAGGTTCATCCCC
>CAIXKO010000589.1 GCA_903919925.1 uncultured Bacteroidota bacterium
GTTTATCAGAATCGAATTTATCATGAGAATGCGTCTTATATGACAATGGCTTATGGTGCAGGCTATGGATTCGAATCAAAGGGGATTGAGCAAAACATGACATTATCATTTCAAAAGTTCTTTAAACAGGTTGGTGTTCAGATTGGGTATCACTCATCATCCGATAGTAAAATTTGGTGGAGGTCCGATCAGAAATTGAATGATCTTTTTGTTGGCCTGGGTAAAAGGCTGGAAAGTACCACCTATAATTTTTCTGCTTTTGCGGGACCAGCATACAGCTATGGTAGTTATTTATACCCCATTACAGATACATCAGGAGTAGTTAAGGTTTATCCTTACCGATTTAAAACTGTGGGTGTTCATGCTGAATTCCAGGCAACCTACAAGATCTCTTATGATATTGGTGTCGGGTTATCAGTTTATGGCAGCGTAAACCGCTATTATTCAGCAGCTGGTGCCCAAATCCATTTATACTTCTCAACCGCTTTCGTCCGCAATTATTAACTGATATTTTCAACAGGATGATAACAATTACCGATTACATTGCAAAAAACCAGGATCGTTTTTTGAACGAACTATTTGGTTTAATACGCATTCCATCAATTAGTTCCATAGCTGCTCATAAACCTGATATGTACCGTGCGGCTGAATACCTTAAACGTGCTTTATTGGATGCAGGTGCGGATATCGCTACTGTATATGAAACAGAAGGAAATCCGGTAACTTATGCTGAGAAAATTATGGATCCGGCATGGCCAACTGTGCTGGTTTATGCGCACATGGATGTAATGCCGGTGGATCCAATCGATTTGTGGAATTCTGATCCGTTTGATCCGGTTATTATTGATGGTAAAATCTATGGCCGTGGAGCAGATGACGATAAAGGGCAGTCCTTTATGCATATCAAAGCATTCGAGTACCTGGTGAAAACAAGTCAGCTCAGGTGTAATGTTAAATTTATGATTGAAGGAGAGGAGGAAGTAGGATCCCCCACACTAGGAGCCTTCTGCGAGAAATACAAAGAGATGTTGAGAACAGATATTATCCTGATATCAGATACCTCTTTAATCGCACCTGAAATTCCATCCATCACCACCGGTCTCAGAGGGTTAACCTATTTGCAGATTGAGGTGACCGGTCCCAATCGTGACCTTCATTCCGGATTATTTGGCGGGGCAGTTGGCAACCCGGTTATCATATTATCTAAAATGCTTGCTTCGGTTCATGATGATAACAACAGAATAACTATTCCAGGCTTTTACGATCAGGTTATGGAGCTGTCTGATAACGAGAAAGCATTGCTATCGCAAGCTCCTTTCGATGTTGAAAAATACAAGGAGATGCTTGGAATCGGGGAAGTTTGGGGCGAAAAGGGATATCGTGTGCCGGAACTCACTGGAACACGACCAACTTTTGATGTATGTGGCATCTGGGCCGGGTATACAGGGGAGGGCACAAAAACGGTTTTGCCGGCAAAGGCTTATGCCAAAATTAGTTCTCGAATTGTTCCAAACCAGAATCACCACGAAGTTGCAGAACTTATCAAGAGTTACTTCGAATCCATTGCACCGCCTCAAGTTACCGTAAAGGTTAGCATCCTGCATGGAGGACCTGCTTATATTTGTCCAATAAGTTTACCCGCATATAAAGCTGCAGAAATGGCTTTTCAGGATACTTTTGGAAAGCGTCCGGTGCCTTTCCGAAGTGGCGGAAGCATTCCGATCATATCTACTTTTGAAAAAGTGTTGGAGGCAAAATCAATATTGATGGGCTTTGGTCTTGAATCAGACAGCATTCATTCCCCAAATGAGAATTTTCCGGTCTGGAATTTTATGAAGGGTATCGAAACTATCACCAGGTTTTATCATCATTTTACAACAGAATAGGTTCAAATTGTGGTACTGACCGCGAAATCATCGTGTATTTTTGATTGACAACCCTGAAAAAACTAATATTTTTTTAAAGTCCCCCTTATAAAATGGGGGGGTATTGAAAATATTTGTATTTTTGCAGCACATTAACATTTAATCTGCTATGTCAAACATTCGCGTTGAAGCGGTAAAGGAGTTGTTTTCCAGAAAACCTCTTCCAGTGGTATCTCCGGGTGAAAAAGTATCCGACTTTTATGGCATACACACCTTTGGGTTGGAAACGATGAAGAAATATTTGCCAACCGAAGCCTATGAAAATGTCAAAAAGGCGGTCGACACCTGGGGTTATATCGACCGGCGATCAGCTGATTCTGTTGCCGCTGCTATGAAAGCATGGGCAATGAGTTTTGGAGTGACCCATTATACGCACTGGTTTCATCCGTTGAATGGGTCAACAGCAGAAAAGCATGATGCCTTTTTTGAACCTACTAAGGACGGAAAGATGTTTGAGCATTTTGGAGGCAAAGAGCTTATCCAGCAGGAACCTGACGCATCTTCGTTGCCAAGTGGCGGAATCCGAAATACTTTTGAAGCTCGTGGATATTCGGCGTGGGATCCTTCGTCACCTGCCTTTATTGTTGATAAAACACTCTGTATACCAACCGTTTTTGTTGCTTATACAGGCGAAGCACTCGACTTTAAGACTCCCTTGCTAAAATCACTTTTTGCCCTCGATCAGGCTGCAGTCGCTGTTTGTCAGCTTTTTGACAAGGATGTTAGTAAAGTTATCGCAACCCTTGGCTGGGAACAGGAATATTTTTTGGTTGATGAAGCTTTGTTCTATGCACGTCCTGATTTATTACTGACAGACCGGACATTGATGGGGCATGCATCTGCACGGGATCAGCAGCTGGCCGACCATTATTTTGGATCAATACCGGAACGGGTAACTGCCTTTATGCGGGAGCTGGAATTTGACTGTTATAAACTTGGGATTCCAGTAAGGACACGGCATAACGAGGTGGCTCCGAATCAGTTTGAGTGCGCTCCTGTTTTTGAGGAGGCAAATCTGGCAGTTGATCATAACCAACTGCTCATGGATATTATGAAAAAGGTAGCCCGGAAGCATAATTTCAGAGCTCTGCTTCACGAAAAACCTTACAAAGGAATTAATGGATCAGGTAAGCACAATAACTGGTCGATGTTGACTGATACCGGTGTTAATTTACTTGCTCCTGGTGTTAACCCGAAATCAAACTTGCAATTCCTGACATTCATTGTGAACACGGTGAAAGCGGTTCATGATTATGCTGATCTATTGAGAGCCAGTGTAATGTCAGCAGGAAACGAACATCGTTTGGGTGCCCATGAAGCTCCTCCAGCTATCATTTCTGTATTTATCGGGCAGCACCTGACCAGGATATTGCAGGAAATTGAAGATAAGGTGCCTGCGGTAGATATGACCCCTGATCAGAAAACAGAACTTAAATTGGATATTGGGAAGATCCCACAGATATTACTTGATAATACCGATAGAAACAGAACCAGCCCGTTCGCCTTTACCGGTAACCGGTTTGAATTCAGGGCTGTGGGTTCATCCATGAACTGTGCAGCACCCATGACGATTTTGAACGCAGCGGTCGCCAGTCAGCTCAGAGAGTTTAAGGTGGAAGTAGATGGCCTCATTGAAAAGGGAGCGAAGAAAGATGAAGCCATCTTTCGTATTCTTCGGAAGTATATTATTCACTCGAAAAAGATTTTCTTTGAGGGTAATGGTTATGGTGAAGAATGGAAGCAGGAGGCAGAACGACGGGGATTGTCAAATATTAACGATGCACCGGAAGCCTTGAAAGCCTATGTTCATCCTAAAAGCATCGAATTGCTGGGTCGGCTGAATGTTCTTTCGGAACGGGAATTGAACGCACGATATGATATTCGCCTGGAAATGTTTACCAAGAAAATACAGATCGAATCAAGGGTTTTAGGTGATCTTGCTGTAAATCATATCATACCAACCGTTATAAAATATCAGAATCGTTTGATCGAGAATGTTAAAGGATTGAAAGATATTTTACCTGCCAATGAGTTTGCTGATGCTGCTTCCTACCAACTTAATGCGATCCGACGGATTTCGAAGCATAAGGCACTGATTCTGGAGATGGTGGATGAGATGGTGAACGCAAGGAAAGAGGCCAACAAAATTGAAGATGTACGCCTTCTTGCCGATGCCTATAATATTAATGTTAAGCACTTTCTTGATGAAATCAGGTATCACATAGATAAACTCGAGCTTATAGTGGATGATGACCTGTGGCCACTTCCAAAATATCGTGAATTGCTGTTTGCCCGATAAATAAGGTTGGAAACAGGCAAATATTGCCTATTTTTGAACGTTATTGTAGAAAATCGGCTGGTATGAAATTATTACGCTTTATTGCGGGTTTGACCATTGCCCTATTGGTGGCGGGTCCCCTCATGGGTCAAAAAAGAGATCTGGTTATTCAGGCTGATAAAACTTTCAGCGTGGGTGAATACTTTAAGGCAATCGAGAAGTATAAAAAAGCCTATTCAAAAGAAAAAGACCGACTTAAGAGAATTGCCATCACTGTTAAGATTGCAAATTGTTATCGGTTGGTTAATGACACCCGAAAGGCAGAATCTTATTATTCGAGGGTGGTTAAGCAGAAGGCTCCAGATCCCAAAGTGCACTTGTATTACGCTGAAGTGCTAAAGATTAATGATAAGCTTGCTCTGGCAAAATCGGAATATGAGGAATATTTAAAATCGGAACCAGGTGATCTAATGGCCCTTATGGCCTATCAATCAATAGATTCCATTTTATCGTGGAACAAAAATCCGACCCGCTATCAGGTAGCAAACGTCAAAGATTTTAATACCAAATTTAACGACTACAGCCCGTTTTTTGCATCAAAGGATTATAAGGAACTTTATTTTTCTTCTTCGCGCGATGGTTCCGTGGGTAATAAAATCCATGGTGGTACCGGACAGAGCTTTTCTGATATTTTTTACACGCGGCTTGATAATAAGCAAAAATGGGCGGTACCGGCTCCAATTGATAAAACCATAAACAGCATTTATGATGATGGAGCTCCATGGGTTTCCGAGGATGGAAATACCATGTACTTTACCCGATGCCGTTTTGATAAACAAATGTCACTTGGATGCCAGATCATGTTGGCAAAGCGATCTGGTAATAAGTGGGCAGATCCTATCGCAGTGCCCATTTCAAAGGATTCTATCGTGATTGCCCATCCAAGTCTTACCGATAACCAACTGACTATCTTTTTTGTCAGCGACATGATGGGTAGCATCGGGGGTAAAGATATATGGGTTGCTAAAAGAGAAAAAGCCGATGGAGCTTTTGGCGCACCGGAAAACCTTGGTCCTGAAATAAACACAACCAGGGAGGAAATGTTCCCTTTTGCAAAATCGGATTCTTTAATCTATTTTTCATCAAACGGCCATCCTGGTATGGGCGGACTGGATCTTTTTAAGGCTCAGCTTGGCCAGGAAGGTAAGTGGACCGTTGAGAATATGAAGGCACCGATTAACAGCACCGCGGATGACTTCGGTATCGTTTTTCAAAAGGACGAAGAAAAGGGCTATTTCACTTCCAGCCGTTTAGATAAAAGTAAGGGGGGGGATGAAATTTATTCCTTTGTGCTTCCAGAAAAGAGGTTTAATATGGCTGGTCGGGTTATTAACGAACGTACAACGTTGCCTTTAGGAGGTGCAGATGTTCGCTTGATTGGAAGTGATGGTACCAGCTTTGAATATAAAACCGATTCTACCGGTAATTTCTCATTTAAGTTAAAGCCTGAAACAGATTATCTTTTGGTCGCTTTTAAGCGTGGTTTCCTCAACGGAAAACTCAGGGAAACTACCATGGGCCTCGAGGTGAGCAGGGATTTTAATGCCACTTTGATATTGGCACCATATGAAAAGCCGATCGAGCTTCCAAATATACTTTATGATGTAGCGAAGTGGGACCTGCGTCCGGAATCTATGGTTGCGCTCGACGGATTAGTTGAAACGCTCGAGGACAACTCAAACATCACCATAGAATTGATGTCACATACTGATATCACGCCATTCAGGGCAATGACAAACCTGGAATTGTCACAAAACCGTGCTCAGTCAGTTGTGGATTACCTCATCAGTAAAGGGATCGCTTCTGATCGGTTAAAAGCCCGGGGGTATGGTCCTGATGTGCCAAGGGTTGTGGATAAAAAGATCGCTGAGCAATATAATTTCTTAAATGTTGGCGATACGCTTACCAAAGCGGTAATAGATAAGCTTACAAAAGATTCTGACAAGCAGATAAGCAATCAGCTGAACCGGCGTACTGAATTCCGTGTTTTAAGAAACGATTATGTTCCCGGAGGCAAACCAGGTACCGAAGTAGATGCTCAGCAGCAGATACTTATTCGCGGGATGGAAGAGCTTCAGCAAGGAAAGAAAAGACGGGTCACCCTGGAGAAAGCTCCAGGTGACAAATTACCTGAGAAAACAAATACCAATAGTAAGACAGGGGTTATCGACAAACTTCCTTAATTTTCTTACCTTTGCGCCTCGTTATGGAGCAGGGTAACAGATATTCAAAACGCGGTGTATCGTCGGGTAAGGAAGACGTACATCAGGCGATACGACGGCTTGATAAAGGCTTGTATCCTAAAGCGTTTTGTAAAATTCTTCCTGATATTCTTACCGGCGATCCTGACTGGTGCTGTGTTATGCATGCGGATGGTGCGGGAACGAAATCATCACTGGCTTATGTATATTGGAGAGAAACTGGTGACCTGTCCGTTTGGAAGGGAATTGCTCAGGATGCCGTAATCATGAATATCGATGATTTATTGTGCATTGGTGCAACTGGCCCGATTCTGCTGAGTTCTACCATCGGAAGAAATAAAAACCTGATACCTGGTGAAGTTATTACCGCTATTATTGAAGGGACCAGTGAGGTTGCCGATTTTTTAACCAATAATGGAGTGGAAACTGTTTTTTGCGGCGGAGAAACGGCTGATGTGGGAGACCTGGTACGTACCATTATCGTGGATAGTACCGTTACAGCGCGTCTGAAAAGATCGGATGTTATTTCCAATGACCATATTACTGATGGCGATGTAATAGTCGGAATTTCTTCCTCAGGAAAGGCGGATTATGAATCGGAATATAACAGTGGGATGGGGAGCAACGGGCTTACCTCAGCCCGGCACGATGTTTTTGATCATTATCTGGCTGCGAAGTATCCTGAATCCTTTGACCCCTTGGTACCCGATGATTTGGTTTATTCCGGAAAAACTTCCTTAACCACTCTGATAGCTGATACTGGCCTGGATGCAGGGAAATTGGTCCTTTCTCCAACACGAACCTATGCTCCTGTGGTAAAAGCTATTTTAAATGAATTGAGAGGAGTAGTTCACGGTATGGTGCATTGCTCAGGAGGGGGACAAACAAAAATCCTTCATTTTGTTGATAAAATTCATGTGGTTAAAAATAACCTGTTCGAGCTGCCTGCTTTGTTCCGGTTAATTCAAGAGCAGTCCGGTACTCCTTGGTCCGACATGTATAAGGTTTTTAATATGGGACATCGTTTCGAGATCTACCTTCCCCAGCAATATGCCATGGAAATAATTAGGATCTCTGCTGAATTCGGGCTTGATGCCCGCATAATCGGCTTCTGCGAAAAATCCGAAAAACCGAGGCTTACTATCCGCAGTGATTACGGTGATTTCTTTTATTAGGTGCACTACCTGGCGAAACCTGATAACTGATACCCGAAATCATTTTTTTATTCAAAAATTCAATCCCATGTTGTTAGATAAATTAGCAGGTATAGTGGCCCGATTTGATGAAGTGGCCCGATTGATCACAGAGCCCGATGTGGTTAATGATATGAAACGTTATGTTCAGCTTAATAAGGAGTATAAAGAGCTGACCAAAGTTGTGGCATTTTACAATGAGTACCGGAACGTTACCGAAAATATAGAATCCGCCAAAAAGCTTCTTGAAGTTGAGAAGGACGAAGAAATGAGAGAAATGGCCAAAGAGGAGATTGAGGCCCTGACTCTACGGTGGAATGAAATGGAAGAAGAAATTAAGGTCCTTTTACTTCCGGTGGATCCCCAGGATGCAAAAAATGCGATAGTTGAACTTCGCGCAGGTACCGGCGGAGATGAGGCCAGTATTTTTGCCGGCGATTTGTTCCGGATGTACTGCAAATTTTGTGATATTAAGGGCTGGAAATATAGCGTGAACAGCTTTACTGAAGGCACAAACGGTGGATATAAAGAGGTTATTTTTGCAATAACCGGTGAGGGTGTTTACGGGGTTATGAAATATGAGTCAGGTGTTCATCGAGTGCAGCGTGTACCGCAAACCGAAACTCAGGGAAGGATACATACTTCAGCTGCAACAGTGGCGGTTTTACCAGAGGCTGAAGAGTTTGATGTTGAGCTCCTTACTTCTGATATTCGCGTTGATACCTATTGCTCGTCAGGCCCGGGTGGCCAGTCCGTTAATACCACTTATTCTGCGATCAGGCTTACTCATATTCCTTCAGGAATTGTGGTGACTTGTCAGGATCAGAAATCGCAGATTAAGAATAAGGATAAAGCAATGATTGAACTCCGTACCCGATTGTATAATATGGAATATCAGAAGTATATGGACGAAATATCATCCAGGAGGAAGACGATGGTAAGCACAGGGGATCGTTCAGCAAAGATCCGAACTTATAATTATCCTCAGGGCCGTATGACTGATCATCGGATATCTTTGACCATGTACAATTTGCCTGTTATTATGAATGGTGATATACAGGAGATTATTGATAAATTGCAGATCGCTGAAAATGCTGAACGACTAAAAACTGCCGACGCAGCCCGATAATGACCGCATCAGAACTAAATCTGGAAATCAGGAAAAAAAAGTCCTTCCTATGTGTGGGGCTGGATATTGATATCACCCGAATTCCTGCTCATCTGCATAAGGAACCCAATCCTGTTTTTTCGTTTAACCGGGCAATCATTGATGCAACTGCTGATCTTGCTGTAGCGTACAAGCCAAACCTGGCATTTTACGAATCGATGGGAACGCCTGGTATGCAACAGCTTGAAATGACTGTTGATTACATCAGGTCAAAGGATCCAAACCTTTTTATTATTGCTGACGCAAAACGAGGAGATATCGGAAATACGGCGGAACAGTATGCAAAAGCCTTTTTTATACATTATGATTTTGATGCTATCACACTTTCTCCCTATATGGGAAGGGATTCGATTGAACCATTCCTGCAATTTCAAGGAAAGTGGGCAATAGTTTTGGCATTGACATCCAATGTGGGTGCATCGGACTTTCAGCTGTTGAATGTTAATCAGGATCAACCTTTGTATGAGCATGTTTTGATGCAAGCCGTTAGCTGGGGCACTACTGATAATCTGATGTTTGTTGTAGGAGCCACCCGGCCTGAATATTTTCACAACATCAGGAGGATAGCACCTGAGCATTTTCTATTGGTTCCGGGGATTGGGGCCCAGGGAGGTTCTTTGGATATGGTTGTTGATCATGCCAAATCTTCTGGCGGTGGTTTATTGATCAACAATTCCCGTGGAATTCTATATGCAGGCAACGGTTTGGATTTTGCTGAGAAAGCACGTAAAGCGGCTTTAGAAATGCGTGCCGGATTCAAATTGTAAAAAAAAGAGACAAGAAATTTCCAATAGACCCTTTTTTCTGCATCTATATCTGAAAACACATTCAGATGCAGGAAGATTTTCTCCAATATCTCTGGAAATATGGATTATTTCCGGCAGATAAGTTGTTTACTCCAGATAACCAGCGGGTTGAGATATTGACTCCAGGTCAGCTTAACACTGATGCCGGTCCGGATTTTTTAATGGCACGGATTCGCATTGGTGAGGCTGTTTGGGCTGGTCATGTTGAAATCCATGTTAAGGCCTCCGATTGGTACCGGCACAATCATAATACCGACGCAGCTTACGATCCGGTGGTTCTCCATGTGGTGTATGAAGCTGATTGCACGGTAAAGCGAACCAACGGAGATAGTATTCCGGTTATCGTTCTCCCGGTAAAGTCGTCCTATCTGGACAATTATCACCAAATACTTTCAACACTTTCTGTGGTGCCGTGTGAATCATCGTGGAAGAGCCTGGAGTCAACCGAGGTAGAAAATTGGATCATAAATATGGGCATCGAACGCATGCAAGCCAAATCAAATGAGGTCTTTGCACGGTTAGCACGTAATAAAGGAGGCTGGGATGAAACATGGATTCAATTAATTTTCAGGTCTTTTGGATTCGGAATCAATCAGGACGCGTTTGATATCCTCGGACAGTCTATCCCCATTTCAGCTATCCGTTCAACAGGATCAAACCAATTTCGGCTGGAGGCGATTTTATTTGGTCAGGCTGATCTTCTTCCTGTTCGCAAAGATGCCTATTCCAGAGCATTGATGGTAGAATATGGGTTTGTGCGCCAAAAGTTCAATATGGTTCCGTTAAAGAACCCTGGATGGAAGTTTTTGAGAATGCGACCATCCAACTTTCCCACAGTAAGAATTGCTCAACTTTCAGCGTTTTTAGCAGGTAACCCAGATCGCCTGGAGTCTGTGACTGATGGACCTGGTAAGAAATTTAAATTGAAATTTGATTATCCGGTTTCGTCTTATTGGAAGGTGCATTACAATTTTGAAAAGAAATGGGCTGGCAGGTTTGCCGGATTTGGTCACGAAACTGTTAATCTGTTTATGATTAATGCTGTTCTTCCTTTTCGTGCCTGCTATGATAATCGAAACGGCGATTCGAGTGCATGGGAAAACTGGATGAATAATCTCGAAAGCCTGCCTGCTGAGAACAACAGAATCACCAGAATATGGGAAGGTTATGAATATCGCATCCCAAATGCATTTTATTCACAGGCATTCCTCCAGCTTTTTACAAAGTACTGTCACAGCAGGCAATGTCTGACGTGCCACATCGGGCAATTTTTGATCAAGGGGAAGGGTAAATGAATGATTTCTGCTAACTTTACTTCATGTTAAAAATCCTGATTACCGGTGCTAATGGACTTGTCGGGCAAACGATTGTTCACTTTATTCAATCAATGCCCGGATATGAATTCCTGGCAACTTCAGCTTCATCGTGTAAAATCAAGAATCTGAATCCGAATTGTTTTACTGAATTGGATATTTCTTCAGCTGACCATGTTAACGCTGTTTTCGAGCGGTATTGTCCACATGTGGTCATTCATTGCGCAGCAATGACCCAGGTAGATCCGTGTGAGGTTGATCCGGATTTGTGCGACAAGATTAATATTGATGGAACCCGTTTTGTAGCGAAAGCAGCGGAGAAATGTGGTGCGAGGTTTATTTTTTTATCCACTGATTTTGTCTTTGATGGATTACAAGGGCCTTATAGCGAAGATGATCCACCTGTTCCGGTAAGCGTTTATGGCTGGTCGAAGCTGCAAGGTGAATATATTACCAGATCATTGAAGGTGCCATGGGTAATTGTACGGACCATTTTGGTATATGGAATTACCCCTTCAATGAACCGGAGCAACCTGGTGACCTGGGTGAGAGATTCCCTCAATAGCAATAAACCGATCAGGGTTGTTAACGACCAGTTTCGTATGCCTACCCTGGTGGATGATCTGGTGGGTGGTATTTTTAAGATTATTGAAAGAAATAAAACTGGGATTTATCACCTTAGTGGTCCCAAAATGATTTCGGTACATGATTTCGCGATTAAAACCGCGCAAGTTTTTGAACTCGATTTATCACTGATTTCTCCAATTAAA
>CAIXKO010000590.1 GCA_903919925.1 uncultured Bacteroidota bacterium
CATCTAACAGATGTTGACAATGGCATTGTGCAGTTTTTTGGCGATCAGTTTAGTCACCATGATTGGCATGGGTTGCATTTTTGGGATTTGATTCAGCCCTTTTTTATGTTCATCGTTGGAGTTTCGATACCATTTGCCGTTGCAAACCGGACAAAAAAGGGCGACACCCAAAAAACGATAACCCGTCATGCGTTGAAACGTTCCTTTTTGTTGTTGTTTTTTGGATGGGCACTGTATTTTGCTGCCGCAGGGCACCTGGTATTCCAGTTTCAGAATGTGCTTGCCCAACTATCAGTGACTTACCTGGTGGCATTCCTGATCAGGAATAAAAGCTTCCGGTTTCAATTGATTTTTACTTTGGTGATACTCCTTCTGATCGATCTCGCTTATCGGTATTTCCCTGTTGAGGGTTTTAATCATCCCTGGGTGAATTTTGAAAATCTGGGAGCATGGGTTAACAATAAGATCGAAGGGGTAGACAAAGCCAGTACCTGGGCATCCTTGAATGTTGTTTCCACTACTGCTCACACCGTTTGGGGAGTGCTTTGCGGCAAACTTCTCATGAGCGATCAATCAGCGCAAAAGAAAATCAGAACATTACTTATCGCAGGGATATCTGCATTGATTATTGGATTCTCTCTTGATCTGTTAAATGTGACCCCGATTATTAAAAAAATCGCAACCTCATCCTTTGTTTTCGCAAGCGGGGGTTGGGCAATTTTAGCTTTGACTTTCTGTTATTGGCTGATCGATGTAAAAAAACTATTCATAAAAGGATCCCAAATGTTTATTATTGTTGGGATGAACAGCATTTTTATTTATTTGTTTTTTGAAATTGGAGGAGCAAATCTGATCAGCAAGATTACCGGACCTTTCAGTAGCTTGTTTTTTTCCTGGACGGGAGAGCTTACTGTAGCCATTATTACCAGTTTAGCAACCTGGGCGGCTATGTGGTATTTGTGTTACTATATGTATAAAAACCGTTTATTCATTAAAATCTAGACGTTTAGGGAAAAATCAGGAATCAGCCGATTAAAAAATGGATAATGTAAAAGCAGATGGCGCCAACAACTGCTGATGCAGGAAGGGTAAGAACCCAGGCGATAACCATTTGACCGGCCACACCCCAGCGCACGGCTGAAAACCTTTTTGACGATCCCACACCCAGGATAGAGGAAGAAAATACGTGAGTGGTGCTGATTGGAGCGCCAATCAGTGAGGCGGACATGATAACCAGTGAGGAAGAAGTTTCAGCAGCAAATCCGTGCACCGGCTCCATCTTAAAAATCTTTTTTCCCATGGTTTTAATGATTTTCCAACCACCGCTTGCAGTACCAATGGCCATGGCCAGGGCGCAAATCAGCTTAACCCAGAATGGGACCTCAATGGAGGGAATCTTGTGGAAAAGGAAAAGAGCGAGTGTAATAATACCCATGGTTTTTTGGCCGTCGTTGCTGCCATGGGTCAGGGCCATAAAGGCTGAAGCCAAAACCTGCAATCGACGGAACAGCTTATTCATCTTTTTGGGTTTCAGCTTGCAGGTGCCCCAGGCCAATGCAACCATCAGGAGGTAACCCCCGATAAAACCGGCTAAAGGAGAAAGGAACAAAGGCAGAATAACTTTTTCAACTATTGAGCTGAATTGCAGGGTATCCCATCCTTTATAGGCAACTGCTGCGCCGATCAACCCTCCGATCAGCGCATGGGATGAAGAGGACGGCAGCCCGAAATACCATGTGATCAGGTTCCATAGGATAGCTCCCAAAAGGGCAGCCAGGATAATGGTTTGACAACCGGCAATGATCTCCGGGTTAACAATGCCCTTTCCAATGGTCGATGCCACGTGGGTGCCAATAAACGCGCCGATCAGGTTCAATGCGGCCGCCATGGTAACAGCCTGCACCGGCGATACTACTTTAGTGGAAACGATAGTGGCAATGGCATTCGCACTATCATGCACCCCATTGGTGTAATCGAAAACAATGGCGATAACAATGATCAGTAGCAGAAGTATAGGTATGTCAGGCATTTTTCAGAGTGATTCCTTCAATGATGTTGGACAATAATTCAGCGCAGACGAAAGATTCTTCAATGCGATCGTATATATGCGACCATTTAACTATTTCAAGCAGATCACTGGTGTGGTTAATCTGGCGTTCATAAGTTTCCCCAAGCAGCAGCAACAGGAGCATATCAGCTTCGATCTTTAATTCCCGTACCTTTTCAGCTTGCTGTTCAACCTCTTTCCTTTTGCTTAATTGCTCAAGCATCAGGGAAATCGACCCGGTCATTAATTTAAGTTTAAGAATCAAATCCTTTGTTCCCGGTGTAATTTCAGTAAAATGATAAAGCCCGATGCGGGTAGAAATGGCACGCATGGAGTTCAGAAAATTCTCTTGTGCCATATTAATGGCATGGATGTCCTCCCGGTCGATCGGTGTTATAAAGGTGAGGAAAAGCTGCCTCGCAATTTCTTTTGAAATGGCATTGCCGGCATATTCGTTTTGAATGATTTTATTACACTTCTCCGCAATGTTGGTGTAATCATCAAATAATTCATGCAAAACCTCCACCGTATCCAACACAATATCATTCTGCTGTTTGAATAAAACGAAAAACTTAACAACCTTCGGAAAAAAGTTCAGTGCCATGGGTTTAATTTTTCTAAACCGAAAAATAATCAATATAATCATGCCGGAAGATTTTTTTTGGGGGATCCCCGCAAATAATCAATTGATTAGTAAAAGTGGTTCAAAACCAATACTTTAAACCGGTTCTTGAGGTTCGTTTGCTATGCGGATCGGGAAATAGAATACCCTAACATCAAAGCTTAAAATTTGAATACTTTGACCTTAATCAGCCTGCCACAATTATTTCAATAAAGTCCTCATCCACTGTAGTTTCGGGTACTTCAAAATCGAACCACTCGCTGAGAGGCAAATCAAAGCCTATACCATGCATATAGTTGAACAGTGACTTACGGAGCCCTTCACTAAACGCGTCGTGATTGCATCCGGTTGGATCAGAATAGG
>CAIXKO010000591.1 GCA_903919925.1 uncultured Bacteroidota bacterium
CGAATCTGTGTCATATCGGTTTAAATTAAGAGTTTACTAAATACAAAGCGGGCATGCTGTAAACAACATGCCCGCTTTGAACTGAGTACAATTCGACAATGCTGCCTACCGCCACCCTGAGGGGTTGCGCCAGCACCAATTAGCCAAGTTGTTTGTCAGTTGATCGTTTTTCATTTTTTCGCTCTAAGCGGGTACAAAAATAGACGCTGCGATGAATAATCCAAATTTTTAAGGATAAATCTTGATTAACGTTTAAACATCCCCTACAAAACCACCAGGGTTTGAATAGAATGAGGCAAACTCGTGGTTACTACCGCCTGTCCGCCGATATACATCCGGTAAGTCAATTTTTCTTTCGTTTCATTCATCACCACTACGGTAAGCTTGCCGTTCGGATTAATAAAGGCAGTGGTCAGCAACTGCACCCGGCTCGATGAACTGATCACGCGTTTGGCGCCCGGCCGTATAAATTTCGAGAAATGACCGATGTAATAAAAGGAGTTCATATAGTGCAACGTTCCTTCCTGTGTTTTGGCATGGATGGGTGCAAAGCAGAATCCTTTAACATGATTAGGACCACCGGTTTCATCGAGCAACAGGTTCCAATCGGTCCATGCAACGGCACCATTATTGAAATCATTGATCATGTTTTCACCATATTGCTCACCCCACTTCCACTGACCAAACGTATCCCAGCTAAAGGGATAATTGCAGGCCTCAGTCAGAAGCAGATTGGTTCCGGGAAAGGCCTCGGCTGTGCGTTTTACGTTTTCATACTGGCGACCGCCATTCCAGATTTCATACCAGTGAAATCCGATGCCCCAAATATATTTTGCCGCCTCCGGATCGCTCAGCAAAGTGGAGGCCCGCTGGTATAAAAGGTCGCGGTTATGGTCCCAGGCAACCAGTTTCTTGCTCCCTAAGTTGCTGCTGTGCAAGGTGGGGCCCAGGAAATTCTTGATAAAATCGCGCTCTTCCTCAGCGGTATACATGCAGCTTTCCCATATCTGCTTTGCCATTGGCTCATTCTGTACGGTAAGCCCCCAAACCGGAATACCCGCTTTTTCGAGTGCGTTTATATATTTCACATAATAGTTTGCCCAGGTTTGATAAAATTCCGGCTTCAGCTTGCCTCCGTGTAATCTGTCGTTATTGTCCTTCATCCATACCGGAGGGCTCCATGAGCTTACAAAGAGATCGAGTTTCCCTGCAATTTTCAAAGCCCTTTTCATCAAAGGAATCTTAAACTTTTCATCATGCGCGATATTGAAAGTGGCCAATTCTTTATCCCCATCTTCAACATAAGTAAACATATCGCTCGAGAAATCGCAACTGTTCATGGGGGTCCGCGCAAAGGTATAGCCAATTCCGCTGACCGAATCAAAACAGGCAGTAAGGAACTCCGATTGCTTATCGGCCGGCAGTTTAGCGAAAGTTTCAGCCGCAGCATCCGTAAAGGCTCCTCCAATGCCCAAAAACGATTGGAACCGATGCCCCGGATCAACAAAAATGCTGGGCTGTGATTCCAGCGGCTGCCCAAAAGCAGCAAAACTCAAAGTATCGGTGGCAGTTAGCCGGTAGGCAGTACTATCGGCTGTAGTGTAAACAATCACCTTTTTCCCCTGAAGACTGAATGTTTCATTTTTAATCTGAGAATCAGCCGTTGAAGGAGCTGTCCTGGGTGAAGAACAGAAAGTTAAAAGGCAGATTACAGGAAGTATAAGTGTTTTTTTCATGAATTAAAGTTTTATACTGTTTTTGAATTCCATATCGATAGAATAATAATTGCTTTCAAATCATTGATTGATTACCTCCCGCATTCATAATCGATTCGTCCGGCATCGATGGTTTCATCCAGATAAATATCGGTGAAATCGGGATTGCAGGGAATAAATGTCCGCCGTGCCAATCTCTGAATATTGAGCAGATGCTTGGCTGTAATATTATCGGTGGTAATGTTTTTCCCGCCCGATCCGGTTGCCAGGGTGAGCGATGGCTGTAACCCGTTATAGGTTCCTCCCAATGCTCCCTGCGAGGCGGGGGTATTTACCAGCAACCGACCGGCATTGGTAACCTCGGCAAAGTACATGATTTTATCTTCCTCATTCGAAAATATGCTGATGGTGTGCCCCATGCCGCCGTAACTCACAATCCTCTTGCACATGTTGATAGCCTCAATAAAATCATCCACCACATACATCGCCAGTATCGGGGCAAGAATCTCCAGTGAGAGGGGATACTTGATGCCAACTTCATGTGTTGCATACCGTACAATCAAAACAGAGGTATCCTCGGGAACATCGATCCCGGCCATTTTTGCAATTTTATAAGCCGATTGACCGATCACGTTTATGCTCATCGACTTCTGCGTTTGATTAAAGGCTACCTCTTCCAGTCGGTGTTTTTCGACTTCATTCAGAAAATATGCCTTACGCTTTTTGAATTCCGCAATCACCCCCTCGGCAATGTTAAACTTTAAAACCACCGATTGTTCACTCGCGCAAACGGTGCCGTAATCAAATGTTTTGGATAAAATAATCTGTTCAACGGCAAACGAAAGATCGGCGCTGGAACCAATATATACAGGCACATTACCCGGGCCCACTCCAATAGCCGGGTTTCCTGACTGGTAGGCCGCCTTTACCAGACTAACCGATCCGGTTGCCAGCACAAGTGCTACGTGCTTATGCCCCATCATTTCAATGGTTTCTTCAGGTGTGGAGCGCTTGATCCATTGGATGCAATCCTCCGGGGCTCCTTCGGCCACCGCAGCTTCATAACAGATCCGCGCAGCCTCGCAAGTACATTTTCTAGCCGAACCGTGAGGCCTTATAATGATTGGGTTCCTGGTTTTCATCGAAATCAGGATCTTAAACAATGCCGTTGAGGTAGGATTGGTTATCGGAGTCATCGCAAATATCGGTCCGATCGGTTTTGCTACCTCAGTGATACCGGTTTCGGCGTCCTCTTTTAGTATTCCGGCCGTTTTCAGATCCTTGATATCCTTGTATACATAGCGTGTGGCAATTACATTTTTCGATACCTTATCCTGCCACTTCCCGATACCCGTTTCTTCATGCGCCAATTTTGCCAGATAAACCCGTTGGTTGAATCCGGCTACGTATACCGCCTTAACAATACGGTCAACACGCTCCTGCGAATACGTGCTGAACTTATCACCTGAAATCCGCGCCCTTTCCATGATTTCTTCAATATCCAGCCCTTTGGTCCTGATTTCGTCTTTCATATTTTACCTGATCGTATTATGTTTTACGGCATATCCGTTGTCAACTATTCCTCAATAAAATTAACTTGCAATCGGTTAACTTTCGCATAAACTGAAACCTAAATTAAAAGAAAAATAATGAAACGGATTTATTTATTGGCAATTACTCTTTGCACAATGCTGACCTTTAGCCAGGTACAGGCTCAGAAAAACAAGATCGTTGATAAAATCATCGAAATCGGTCAAACCGATAATCAGACGATGAATCATCTGGATGTTTTAACCAATCGTTTCGGTGGCAGAGTGTTAGGCTCCGATGC
>CAIXKO010000592.1 GCA_903919925.1 uncultured Bacteroidota bacterium
CAAACCTACCGGCCTGGTGAACCTCGATCGTGAAGTGGTCCGGAATCCGGTTCAGCCGGGATGGATTTTTGCCCGTACCACGGTTCACAGTGAGGCAGGTGGAATTCACCGTTACCATTTGGGATACAGCGATTTTGTTACGGTTTTTATCAACGGAACGCCCGTTTTCAACAGCACCAATGCTTACCTGAGCCGGGATCCCGGATTCCAGGGACTGATCGGGTTTTTTGATGAACTGATGCTTCCCCTGAAGAAAGGGGAGAACGAGATTGCACTGCTGGTGGGGGAACAGTTTGGCGGATGGGGATTTATGATGCGCGATGGTGAAGCGGTTAAAACTGATCCTTCCCTAAATAGATTGTGGGAACTAAAGACTGGGTTAAACTATCCTGAATCTGCGGTATATGATCCTGCTAACGGATTGGTTTATGTTTCCAATTTCCTGCAGGGAGCTCAGGAATTTATTTCTCAGGTTTCTCTGGAAGGTAAAGTTGTTAATCGTGAATGGATTACCGGCCTGAACAAGCCAACCGGACTTTGCCTGGCTAATGGCAAATTGTATGCCGCTGAGCGTAACGGAGTTGTAGTGATGGATCCCATAAAAGGTGTGGTAATCAGCAGGATTCCATTGGAAGGATGCGCTTTTCCCAACGATATCACCGCCACCTCCGATGGAACATTGTATATCAGCGATAGTGAAGTTAACCGGATTTACGAAATCAAAAATGGTATGGCTTCAGTATGGATGGAAGGAGGAGAACTGAACAAGCCAAATGGCCTTCATATCAACGGAGATTGCCTGCTGACAGGATGTTCGGGCGATGCAGCCTTGAAATCGATTAACCTGAAATCGAAGCAGGTTACCCTATTGGCCAAACTGTATCCGGGTGCCATAATGGATGGTTTGCAGCCAGTGGGCGATGGCCGCATCCTGTTCAGCGATTTCAACGGTCATCTGTTTATGCTTGAAAAATCAGGTAGTTATACGGAGATTTTGAATACGATTACCGTTCAAACCAATCTGGCCGATTTCGAATGGATCCCGGAGAAAAAAATGCTGATCATTCCGGGGTTGTACTCAAACCGGCTGGGAGCATACAAACTGCTAGAAAAATAAACAAGATCTAATTTTGCTTAGCTTCTGGTTGCTTATCTGAATTCTCATGAAACAGATTAGCCAGCTGGAGCCGGCTTTTTGTATTGGTTTTTTCGAAGATTCTGGAAAGATGATCCCTTACGGTGACCGGTGAGATGAACAGATCCGAGGCAATCTCTTTATTGGTTTTACCCTCGCAAATCAGGAGGATAATATCCCTTTCCCGATCTGAATAGACAGAAATCCGGCAATGATTACCATGATAATAGTTATCGCCCGCCGGTGCCACGTCTTCTGAAAAAGTCCCGCCAGAAAACGGGACATGTGATAAAGGATGAGAATCCGTACCAAAGGGTTCTATTAATAAATCATCATCACCGCGTAAACACAATAATTCTATTTGCAGTTCCACTACATCATCCACTGATTCAAAAACAATTGCAACATCTATATCGCTGTCAGGATGGTTTGTATATTCATGGATCACTGAATAAACGAAAGTTGCACGATGATCGGCCTTATCGCCTACAGATTCTCAGTGCGAATGGCCGATGCAGCCAATCCGCCTAAAATTTCCCCTCCACAAAAGCCCTCCACTTTTCCGAAAACCAGGAGGTTGGAAGCCACGCCGTGGGATAGCTGGTTTTCTTCCATTGGTTAAAGGGAGTGATCTTATGGGTTTTGGGATCTCCGATAAATCCTGAATCTTCGCGAAGTTCACGCATTCCTGGATCCTGCCGTGATTCCGCATTGGTTTGGAGGAATCGGAGTGCCAGAATTTCCTGAAAAAATTCGATAGTCAGCTTTTGAGTTAATCCGGGTTCATGCCCGGCACCAGGTTCTTTGGCAATGGCCCAGAGTGCGCCAAATCTGCGGTTTACAGCAAATATCCCATTAATGATGTCGATGCGGAATTCAATGTCTTTTTCACCTGTAAAGAATATTCCCGGCACCTGCCTGGTGGCTGCAGATGCAATAGCCGTGTAGTAAATACCTCCCTTATTTACTACAAATGCCATTACGCGACCGGGTTTCCAGCAGGCAAACTCATAGTTGAACTGTCCTCCGGCTGAGTGCCCCCACAGCAGAAGAGGTGCGTTGGCCAGTTCAGGATGAACGGAGCCCGCAGCGAATCTGTTGATGACATCAAGCAGCGCCTGGCCGCTTCCTTCGCTGGTTTTTACATAGTACTCAATGTCCTGATCCGGATGTTTAGTATCGGTAAAATAACATCCCAACACAGCCAATCCATTCCGATACGCAAAGTTCTGCCAGGCGGAATCGGTTACCATACCCCTCCCGTCACCATTTGAACCCGGAACCAGAACCACAATGGTGCGGATCTCTTTTATATTATCGGGGTACCATAACCGGAAAGCTGCCTTTTCAAAATTTTTCCCGGCAGGAATACTGTCATTAAAAACCTTTGCATTTAAGGTGATACAAGGAATAGCTAATAAAAAGAGGATGGAAAAAAGAGCTTTATTCATTGGGTTAACGGATGTATTGTTGCCTGGTTACAGTTTATTATTAGCGTACAAATATATGGATATTGCCATAGTCGGTGCTGTTAGCCCCCCCGTGTTTTCTGCGGGTTTCACGTCCATCGGGATAGGTGACTTCAGGCTGGTACTCATTTTTCAAAATAGGGCAATTCTCCGCATTTACTCAATTACAGCGAGGTTTTGAGTGCAAAAATTCGTTCATAAAAATTTTTAGCGATTTAACCAGCGTTTCTTAATTTTGCGATCTAAAGTTGATGAGGTGCTGGTTTATTTATCCATAACAGGAATAATTGTTTCCATTATACTGCTGTTTTTTAACGGTCGGGAATTCAAATCATCTATTTACCTCAGTATCTTCTTCTTAACGGTGAGCATGTATGTTATTAATGAATATGCAGCGATCTATACAAAATCGGTTATTTTCTTCGCAGTTGTTGTTACAAATCTCACCTTTACATCCTATCTCATTGGTCCAATGCTATTTTGGTATATCAGGAGTATTCTGACCGACAACCATCGTCTGAGAAAAACTGACCTTTTACATTTTCTGCCATCGCTGATCTTTCTGGCTGCCGCTATTCCCTATATTTTTACCCCCTGGTCTTATAAAACCGGGCTTGCATACGCGATGATTAATGATACCGAATCCCTGGCAACCTTTAAGTTCACATTTTTATCAGAGGCATTTTCAAATGTAACAGTTTATCTGAGCAGGCCCTTTCTGGTAATGGTATATACACTCTGGTCTATCGGTTATTTAATACGATATTTAAGAGGCAGGTCGGTTGGGCATGTTTTTACCGGGCAGCTTTTCATGATAAAATGGCTCTTTTTTTTATTGGGATTTACTCTGCTGATGGTGGTTGCTCATCTGATATCGGTTTTTAACTCCTTTATTCACAATTCCGATGTGTTTTTTACGATCAATTTGCTGCAAATTCTATCCGCAGCCGGATTGATTGGATTATTGCTGTCTCCTTTCTTTTTCCCGCCGATCCTCTATGGCCTTCCGCTATTTTCCGATCCTGTAGTCAAGGCCTTGCCTGATGTAACGCCATCTGTTGATTCCACCACAGAGCCTGAAACCACAGAATCAAAACAAAAACACAATTTTGAATCTGAGTATATTTTGCTGATTGAAAATAAAACAGATAAGTCCATGTCAGAGTTAAAACCTTATCTGCAGCCGCAGCTTAATATTGCTAAGTTTTCTGAACTTTTACAAATACCGGCGCACCATCTGGGGTACTATTTCAGGGAAGTTAAAAAACAATCGTTCAACGACTACTGTAACGAATGTAGGGTGGAATATGCGAAACGCCTGATTCAGGAAGGAAAAACTAAAGATATTACCCTCGAAGCAATAGGAAACTTGTCGGGTTTTTCAAGTCGTACCACTTTTTACAGGGCTTTTAAAAAAGCGGAAGGGGTCTCTCCCAGCGATTTTAAATATTGATGACGGAAGTTTCAAGTATTGATCAAAGCAATCATACTTTTCGTCAAGATTTGTACCTGCAATAATCTG
>CAIXKO010000593.1 GCA_903919925.1 uncultured Bacteroidota bacterium
TAAAAGGAGAGCCACAATAAACAAAACCGAAGTTTTTAACGCCCGCCTGATTCCCGCAATCAGGTGATTGATATTGGGTATCGTCCGCAGAAATCGAAACGCTTTGAACACTCTCGCGGCTCTTAATACCAAAATGAAATTGAGATTGTTGATATCGGCATACACAAAGGAAGCAACCATCGAAATAACCGATAATGAGATGATTATAAAATCAAACTGATTCCAGCCATCCTTAATGAAAACCCGGAATGGAGTATGATAGAGCCTTAAAATGATCTCCAGCGCAAAAATCAGGGTAATACAAGAATCCAGGATAAACAGTAGCTCGTGCCAGATTTTGGGCAACGCATCAAAAGCGTTTGTAAAGATGATCAGTGCATTCAGGATGATCAGGAAGTTGATGAAGCGGGTATTCAGGAGAAGTTTTTTCATCGGTTTGTAAGTCGTTGGAAATTGCAAATCTATATTAATGCCAATTCTTTTATTGCATTACCGGCGATTGTTACATCTTATTTACCTCCGCTTATCTGAATGAAAAGGGGGGTGACAGCTGACCTTCGAACCAAGGGTACGGATATTGGTTACACGGACACTTTGATTGCCGGCATCGAAAGGCAATTGTATTATAGAAGATTAATACCCTCTTTCTCGATCACTGAAATAAACGGATCATTCCGGTCAGCAGGATTGAATGTGTGCAGCTCAATGCGAGGGAACCTGACGAGCAAAGTTTTAAAACCTTCGTAATCGATTGCCATGCAGCCCGAAAAATTAGAATCCCATACGGCTAAGTCAATATCCGAATACTCATTCTGCTTGTTTTTTGCAAATGATCCGAATAGATAGGCCTTCTGGGGCTGGTACCCAAATGCCCGCAATTCGGACAAGAATCGCCTGGCTAAATCTATTGCAAACCCTGGATCAGACATTCTTTCAATTCATTAACAATTTTAAGCTTTGCGGCGGTATACTCTTCAGTGCGCAAACAAAGATAATCTGTTAAAGCCGAATCCGACACTGGCAAAAACATAACCCCCTGAATCATCTGATCCAGGGGGCTTTCTCGTAGCGGGGACAGTCAACCCTGGATTTTCGCCCTGTTACTAAGCTGTTCATCGCGGCACCATTTATATATAATCCTTTTGTGTAGGCTTATATGGTTTTTTGGTATGCAAAACCTGAATTGTTGATGGGAGTACTTCATCTGCCCCCATTTTTTCGTGCGTAAAAACCTCCTTAACTATGGAAGGAAACAACACACTTCAAGTGGCGGAGATTTCGATCTCCTACAGCCCGATGGTCAAATCCGAAGACCGGGTAAAGATCCGCAGTTCCAGTGATGCTGAGCGTGTCCTGCGTTCGGTATTCCCCTCCGGATCAAGATGGGCTTGCAAGGTCCCAGCGGATCTGGCAAAACCTACAGTGCCCTTCTGTTCGCCTACGGTTTAACCGGCAACTGGAAGAAGCTGGTGGTGATCGACTCCGAAAATCACTCCGCTCATTTGTATTCCCATCTGGGTGGATATTCATGGAGCCATGACCGGCAATTCTTTCACCAACTGGTCAAAGATTACTCCCCGGCATAATGCATTTATTCAGAAAATTCTTCAATCTCCGGTTCATATCCTTGCCACCATCCGCTCCAGGCAGGATTACGTTCTTAGTGAAAAGAACGGCAAGATGGTACCCGAGAAATCACGCTGCCCGATGTATTCCGGCAGATTGA
>CAIXKO010000594.1 GCA_903919925.1 uncultured Bacteroidota bacterium
ATCCATAGCTGCCTGGGCAACTGCCGGCGCTACGGTGGTAATCAAACGGGGATCAAGCGGTTTAGGAATGAGATACTCCCTGCCAAACTTTAGATTCTGCATATTGTAGGCAAGGTTCACCATTTCAGGAACATCCTCTTTTGCCAGCTTTGCAAGGGCCATGGCAGCAGCTATTTTCATTTCCTCATTAATAGTTGAAGCCCTCACGTCCAGTGCACCGCGGAAAATGAAAGGAAACCCCAGAACATTGTTAATCTGATTGGGATAGTCTGACCGGCCAGTGGCAAAAATGATATCTTCCCTACTTGCCTTGGCATCCTCATAAGGTATCTCCGGATTTGGATTAGCCATTGCAAAAACGATCGGATCTTTTGCCATCGAACGTACCATCTCTTTATTAACCACATTGGCTACTGATAAACCAAGAAACACATCAGCATCCACAAATGCTTCTGTCAAGGTGCTGATATCTCGATCGGTAACAAACTCCAATTTTGAAGAATTCAGATCGGTGCGTTTTCTGTTAAGAACGCCTTTGCTATCAACCATTACCACGTTCTCTTTTTTTACACCCATGGTGAGGTAAAGCTTGATGCAGGAAACAGCGGCTGCACCAGCTCCGTTGACAACTACCTTTATATCCTCGATATTTTTGCCGTTAACCACAAGTGCATTCATCAAACCTGCGGCTGAAATAATTGCGGTGCCATGTTGATCATCATGAAAAACCGGAATATTCAACTCTTTAATCAACCGCTGCTCGATTTCAAAACATTCTGGAGCCTTGATATCCTCCAGGTTGATACCTCCAAAGGTCGGCGAAATTGCCTTTACTACCTGAATCAACTTCTCAGGATCCTTTTCATTTACTTCAATGTCGAAAACATCAACATCTGCAAAAATCTTAAACAACAACCCTTTTCCTTCCATCACCGGTTTTCCTGCGAGGGCTCCGATATCCCCTAATCCCAGAACTGCGGTACCATTACTGATAACTGCAACCAGGTTACTTTTTGCCGTATATAAATAGGCATCATCCGGGTTTGCTTCAATCTCTTTGCAAGGGAATGCCACGCCTGGCGTGTAGGCTAATGCAAGGTCATATTGGGTGCTGTAAGGAACAGTTGGCACCACTTCAATTTTCCCTGGACGGCCTTTGGAATGATACTCCAGGGCTGCCTCTTTTTTTATTGTTGCCATATCGGTTAGATATTTAGATTGTTGAACGCAACGAAATTAGATCAATTGGCAACAATGAGGTATGATTAAAAGCAGGAAAAAAGAAAAATCAGGTTTTTCTTTTCATAAACCTGGCGCCAATTTTTACTTCAACAAACTTATAAGCAAGCGATCCTTTAACGCCTAACTGCGGATAGTAAGTCATGCTGTAATCGAGTTGAGCATAAGGTTGTATACCTGATGAATTGTACTGGTTCAAACCCAGTGAAAACCTGGTTTGATGGGCAAACTGATGCCCATCAACGCCATGCTCAGCATAATTATTAAGCATCAGCCCGTATCCAATGTATGGTACCCAACCTTTTTGTACACGTAACTCATGCCGCACGGTCCATCCGTAACTCATTACCCGGGCCGAAACTGAAGGCTCCATATCGGACAACATAAAAGTATACCCTAATGGCACCGAAATAAATGAAGCTCTGCCGCCGTGGAAACCAGATAATTGCCAGGCATAATCCAATAAAAATGAAAATCCGTTGGATGCCTTGTTTGTTAATTCTGAACTCGTTATCCTGCGATATCCTGCTTCGATGCTAATTTGCTTAGGAACCTTATTAAACACTGTGTCCTGAGCATTCACAAATACCGGTAAAGAAACCAACAAAAGAATAATAAGCTTTTTCATGCAATAATAGAATTTGTAACAAAAGTTACAAAAGTAATTCAATTATTAGAATTCCAATGGAAGGGAAAGGCTCGCCAGTTCAACGAACAACACACTCCTCTGCGGTTCTTAATCAGTTTACCTCAAATTCATCCGAGAATAAGCCAGGTGCGCCCCTGGAAATCGGTGCAAACGAAACAAAATACTTTTGTCCCTTTTCCAGTTTTATTTTGATGCACTTGGTCTGCCTGATCCGATAAACGGAATCAAACTCCAGGCTATTGCTGCTGAATTTTCGAATTCCAATAATAAATCCATCGGCGCCGGTGTATCCTTTTGGCAGCATTATTCTGGCACCAGGATATCTGACTTCTGCTGTTATCGGTAATTTAGCAGGGGCCGAAGCCAGTAAACCCGTTACCACGCCATTAAGAATAGTGTTACGAGCTAAATATCCCGGATTCACATACAGGCTGTCGGGTTGTCCGTCGCCATTAAGATCCTTGCCAATAACATCCTTGATAGTATGGTTCCTGTCGGGTGCTTTTCCAGTGCCATTTCCGTGCTCATTGGCTGAAATAATCCTAACAGCAGTGTATCCTTTCTGCCGGAAAGGTGTATGATCGCCTCCCCTGCCCGTTCGATCTTCACCCTGCATGATGTTAATAACCATAGGGGTTGCCAGGTAAGGATTAATCAGCACATCCTGAACATATTTCATATATCGGGCAAGCTGTTTGTGAGCTGAGTTTGCAAAGGGGGTTTTAGCTGGGGAGTAGGAAAAAATCCTTACATGAGTACTATCGGCACAGCCAAAACAGGGACAGGAGGGTGGTGAAGAAGTCTGACCGCAGTAAATACCGCCGACAATATCGTTGTTCAGCACCGATTTGATTTTCACGCCCTGATCCGATAGAAATGAAGCCCATGCTTTTGCGCCAAAGAGGCCCTCATCCTCACCGGTTGGGGTAGTAAAAAGGATGGTATTTTTAAAAGAATACCGCGACATAACTTTGGAAAGTTCCATCACTAAAACTGTTCCTGAACCATTGTCATCCATTCCCGGAGTGTATCCCGTGGTATCGCAGCGGCCTTCATTGCGGGTATCGAAATGGCCTTCGATCACCAGGATTTCATTATTGGAGGTATCAGATCCAGGCAGCAATGCAAAGGGATTCTTGTGATGCCCTTTTCCGCATATATCAGCATCGAATTCCAGGTAACCTGTAACCAGCCGGTTATCATTATCTTTACTTACCTGATCGAAATAGGATAGTATCCAAGTTCTGCAGGCGCCTATTCCGGTGGTTTTGCTTAACGTATCTGAACCGGAATTCCGGTTGTAAAAAGTTTCGAGTCTGGCCAGAAGATTCATCATCCTGGTGGAGTTCACGCTCCTGATAATCCCCATCCTCACAGAATCCGGATGATCAATAATTGCCGATGATTTGTACCGGACAGGATTATAATTTCCTTTCAAAATTTGCAGGGCAGCCGGGTTGCTGACAAACATTTTGGTTTGGGCCTGAATATCTGCGACAACAAAAAAAACAGATATAGCAGCAATGGTGATCAGTTTCATAGTTTGCAAATATAATTCATAAATTTAACACCTTAAACCCTGAAAAAATGAAAGCACAAACCTTCCGAATTGTCATTATTTGCTTGCTGGCTCTCCTGTTGTTTCAATGTACACGTGCCCCTCAAACCGTAACATTTGGTACACTCATTTCAGACATGTCCAATCCCCGCCTTTTGAGTGAGTATCCTGATCCAGCTTTTATATGCAAACAATTCAGCAGCTATGACCGCCGAACTATTGCACCTGATCAGGATGGATGGTTTGCCAATGGTGATGCTTCCTGGTTTGTGAGGGAAGAAACCAATGGGGGCCGACGCGAATTTGTTATGATGGATGCAGCCGGCCCTGGTGCAGTAGTTAGATTTTGGATGACCTTTGGCAATGAAAAGGCCTATACCGGTACCCTAAGGATTTACCTCGATGGAAATTCAACGCCGGAAATCGAAGGTCCCGTATTGAAAATAATCAGTGGCGGTCAACTCGTTGGCGAGCCGCTGAGTTCCTCAGTTTCACCATTGACGATTTACGCACAGCGCGGTCATAATTTGTACCTGCCTATACCCTACTCAAAACAAATAAAGATCACCTATGAATGCCCGGCACTGAACCCGGAAAAGCACAGTCCTTCTGTTTATTACAATATTAATTATCGTACATATTCAGCCGGTTCGGCTGTAACTACATTTTCTCTCGCGGATCTGAAAACGAATGCAACACAGATCAGCGAATTACAAGCTAAATTATTAAAGGCTGATCATCAGTTTGCCGATAAATCAGACATGAAACAGCAAAAAATTGGCGTGGACAATGTGATTGGCGCTGGCAAAAACATCCGACTGGAGATCAAAGGAAGGCAGGCGATTTATTCAATCTCCATGAAGATCAAGGCTGAAAATTTACCCCAGGCTTTGCGGTCTACCGTGCTGAGCATCACCTTTGACGGCGAAAAAACGGTTTGGAGCCCTATAGGTGATTTTTTTGGTACCGGCTATCAGATAAAACCATCACTCACCTGGTATTCACAGGTGGACAGCAGCGGCTTGATGAAAGCTTTCTGGGTAATGCCTTTTCAAAAATCAGCAGTTGTTGAACTGATCAATTATGGTGACCAACCCGTGATCACTGAAATTGCGGAAGTGGCAACCGGCAATTATAAATGGAGCGATAACAGTATGCATTTTGGTGCAATCTGGCATGAATACAATGGCATCGAGAGCAAAGGCTACTCAGGTGATTGGGTAAATGGCATGCATGAGGACATCAACTTTGTTAAGCTTGTGGGCCAGGGACAATATGCCGGTGATGCCATTACCATTTTTAATACAGCGGATGCCTGGTGGGGAGAAGGGGATGAAAAGGTTTATGTTGATGGCGAAAAACTACCCTCGCATATTGGTACGGGAACTGAGGATTACATAGGATATGCATGGTGCAGGCCCGAAATTTTCTCTCATTTTCTGATTGCTCAGCCTGACGGATCCGGCAATTTCCATACCGGGATGACCATAAATATGCGCCGTCGAATGCTTGATGCAGTTCCCTTTACTCAAAAGCTTAATTTTGATATGGAACTTTGGCATTGGGCAAAAACAAAAATCAATTATGGAATTGTTTCCTATTGGTACCTGAAACCCGGTGGAAAGTGCCTGGTGGAGCCTGATCCTGCAATTGTTAAAATTCCTGTTTCTTTAAAACGCGAGAATCTCTACCCTCCGGTTGCCGATTTGGCTGGTTACTTGCAGGGTGAGCATCTGCGCATAATCAGCGTTTCTGCAGGCAATTGGGAAGTTCAAAATTCCAGTGATTGGGGCTGGAGTAATAATGCACAGCTTTGGTGGATGGATGGTGGAATTAATGGCTCTCTGAAAGCCGAATTTGAAATGGCTAAGGAAGGGGAATATTCCATCTCCCTGAACTTCACCAAGGCAGTAGATTATGGAGATTTCAAAATGATGATTAATGATCAGCCCGTTAACATGACTTTTAAGGGTTTTAATGATAAAAAAGGAAAACCTGTTATTACTGAATTCGCCAAACTGGGAAAATTCCACCTCAAACAAGGAATTAATACCATTCAGCTGGAGATTGTAGGCAAACAACCCAAAGCCATCGAACGGTATATGGTTGGAATCGACTACATTAAGATTAGGACGGATGAATAGTGGGCAGTACGCCCAACTACTTGTCCGACATGCTGTAAGGCTTGTCCTTAATACCTGTTCCGCGTTTGGTGTTGGGTAGTTTGCTCATGTCATAAATCAATTCGCCACCTTTACGGATATCCTCGTGTTTCAGGTAATTCCTGGTGTAGGATTTTCCGTTTAATGTAGCTTTATCGATATAAACGTTTTCCGGAAGGTTGCTGTTGGCCTTGATCACGAACTGCTTTCCATTATCGAGATTTAAGGTGACTTTGTCAAACAAAGGTGATCCAATAGCATATTCGGGTTGTCCCGGACAAACCGGATACATTCCCATAGCGGAAAAAACATACCAGGCAGAAGTTTGTCCGTTATCCTCATCTCCACATAGTCCATCGGGGTTGGGAGAATAGAATTTATTCATGACATCACGTAAATGGAATTGCGCTTTCCAAGGTTCGCCTGCCCAGTTATACAGGTAGATTGCGTGTTGAATTGGCTGATTTCCATGAGCATACTGTCCCATTTTTCCATTTACCATTTCAGTAATTTCATGAATCTCAAACCCATAATAGGAACAATCAAAAATTGGAGGAGTAGTAAATACTGAATCCAACTTGGCAACGAGAGCTTTATCCCCACCCATTAGATCGGCAAGCCCTTTTGGATCCTGAAAAACCGACCAGGTGTAGTGCCAGGAGCTTCCTTCGGTAAAGGCCCCACCCCACGCTTCCGGAACAAAAGGTGATTGCCAGCTGCCATCCTGATTTTTTCCCCTCATGAAATTGGTGGATTTATCAAACAGGTTCCGGTAATTACCGGCACGCAACTTAAAACGATCAATTTCCTCTTTCGGTCTTTTCAATTCCTGAGCCAGTTTCCATATCGTAAAATCAGCATATGCATATTCAAGCGTTCGGGCAGCATTTTCATTAACCTTAACATCATAAGGTACATAACCAAGCTTGTTATAAAAGGAAACACCGTAACGCCCAACCGAATGCATGGGCCCCTCATTTTCTGAATTCTTCAGAATAGCCTCATAGAGGGTATTAATATCGAAACCCCTTATACCTTTAATATAGGCATCAGCTACCAGTGAAGCGGAATTACTGCCTATCATGCAATTGCGATGACCAGGCGAGGCCCATTCGGGTAACCAGCCACTTTCCTTGTAAGTGTTGACCAGTCCCTCCATCACCATGGCATCATGATCCGGATAAATCAAGGTAAAGAAAGGAAATACTGCCCTGAAAGTATCCCAGAAACCATTGTCGGTATACATATAGCCGGGTAACACCTGACCATTGTAGGGACTGTAATGCATGATATTTCCGTTTTGATCCTGTTCATAAAACTTTCTCGGAAAAAGGAGGGTGCGATATAGTGCCGTATAAAATGTAATCTGCTGGCTGTCAGTTCCTCCATCGATCAAAATGCGGTTCATTTGCTTGTTCCACCAATCGGCAGCAATTTGTTTGATTTGCTCAAAATTCCGATCAGCAATTTCCCTTTTCAGGTTTAATTCGGCCTGATCAGCACTAATAAATGAGGAAGCAACCTTAACATGAATTGCTTGTCCGGCCTTGGTTTTGAAACGGATAAATGCACCGGTATGTTTGCCTTCTGCAGTTGGAGAACCTGTTTTATTAACTCCTTCTAATGTTGTTCCAAACTCTTCAAAAGGCTGATCAAATTCAAGAATAAAATAGTTTGCAAAATTGTCCGGAACTCCTCCTGAATTGTTTTTTGCGTAACCGATAATTCGTTGTTTTTCAGGGAAAATAGTTACCGACGAGCCTTTATTAAATGCATCGAGTATAATCCACGACTGATTATTTTCCGGGAAAGTAAAGCGGAACATAGCAGCCCTGTCAGTAGGCGTAACCTCTACGCTCACCTCATAATCGTCGAGAAACACAAAGTAATAATTGGGCTTTGAAATTTCCTTTTTGTGAGAGAATTTTGATGCTCTTTTATACTGGTCGGTATGTAAATCTCCGGTGATCGCCATCAAACTAAAAGCACCGTAATCATTGATCCAGGGGCTCGGCTGATGTGTTTGCTTGATCCCCCTGATCGAATCCGACTGATAGGTATAACCCCAGCCATCGCCCATTTTACCGGTTTGCGGAGTCCAGAAATTCATTCCCCACGGAACCGCAATGGCTGGATAGGTATTGCCGTGCGAGAGGCTGTAGCTTGATTCGGTGCCAACTAAAGGATTAACCAAATCAACCAGATTTCTGGATTCAGTAACCGGAATATTATTCTGCGATTTACATCCAAATAATGATAAAGAGGCAACAAAAAAACAAAACAAGACTTTCATATTGTTGATTCAATAAGGTTTGATTCAATTAGGTCTGATTCAATTAGGTCTGATTTAGCTTGGGTTGATCGGTTTGGCTTAAAACGCAATTCTATTTGAGCAATCGGACCCTGACTTCGGTAGGCGATCCGATCAAAGCCCTGACCACTTCTTCGGGATTCGAATTATTGAAATGATAGGGATACAGAATTTTCAATTTCAGGATCTTTGCCGCATTAGCTGCCATGGCTGGCTCCATGGTATAGGGTAATCCGATGGGAAGAAAGGCAATGTCAATGCCTTTTAGCTTTGCCATTTCAGGAGTAAGTTCAGTATCCCCGGCAACATAAACTTTCAGTGGTCCAAATGCTAAAACATAGCCATTGCCCTCACCTTTTGCATGATAGGGTTTTCCATTTCCTCGTACAGCGACAATATTATAGGCGGCTACGGTTTCTACCGGTACTCCTGCCGCGATAAAATAGGATCCGTTTTCACAAACCTTCCCCTTCTTTAGTTTATCGAAGCATAGTTTAGTTAAAAAGATTTCCGTTTCAGGCTTTGAAATGTTTTCAATAGCAACAGGATCAAGGTGATCTCCATGATCGTGAGTTACCAGAATCACATCAGCCTTTGGAAGCAGCGAATAATCTGCAATCTGCATAACCGGATCGATATAGAAATTCCGGTCCTGAAACTTAAATAGCAGTGAACCATGACCGATCGAAGTAATGACCAAATCGCCCGAAGTTGTTTTAATGGTATCCTGTTCAAAAACTTTCTGGCCCATCACTCCCCCTGCCGATCCTAGCAAAACCATCATAACC
>CAIXKO010000595.1 GCA_903919925.1 uncultured Bacteroidota bacterium
CCTCTACATAAGTGTTCCACTCCCCGCAACTCGCACAACGCCCTATCCATTTCGATGAACTGGCCCCACAATTACTACACGCAAACACCGTCTTTACCCCCATCTTTTCTCCTCTTTCTTAATTAGTGAGCGCAGCGAACCAATTAGCGAGCGCAGCGAGCCTTTTAGCGACCGAAGGGAGCCTCTTATTGAGCGAAGCGAACTATCCTATTCGTCCCCGTATCCGGAAAAACCAACCACGGCTTAAAACTTTTAGCTTCCTCAAAGTCCATTGTGGCATAAGAAATGATGATTACCACATCGCCAACCTGTGCCTTCCGGGCAGCCGGTCCATTCATACAAATGGTGCCCGAACCGCGAACACCTTTGATCACATAGGTTTCCAGCCGCTCGCCATTATTTATATTTACCACCTGAACCTTTTCATTTTCAATGAGATTGGCAGCATCCATCAAATCTTCATCGATGGTAATACTTCCAACGTACTGAAGGTTAGCCTCGGTGATGGTAACTTTGTGAATCTTTGATTTACAGACTTCTATAAACATTTTTTGCCATTAATGCGGGTGCAAAGTTAAGTAAAAACAAATGCACGCTATTAGTTAGGGGTCCCGATCATTATTAAATTTGCAATCCTACCGGACCTTATGCGGGAATATATCAGGCAGGATACCGCGCAGTTAGGATTATCCGGTTGAATAGTACAGAAAACATACACAAGAATCCAATGCATCATCAACCTGATATTCTCATCGTCGACGATAACGAAGTAAACCTTTCTTTCCTGGAAAAGCTTCTTCAAAATGTTCCCGCTAACCTGATCATGGCGCTTTCCGGTGCAGAAGCTCTGGAGAAAACACATGGAATCCATCCGGCACTTGCCATTGTTGATGTTCGCATGCCGGGTATGGATGGATATGAACTGGCAGTCAGGCTTAATGTTGACCGGCAATCTGAAAAGGTGCCAATAATTTTTCTGACCGCTAATTACCCCAAATCAACTGAGGTAATTAAGGGATATGAGTGTGGTGCGGTGGATTACATTGTAAAACCGGTGGATAATCGGATCCTGCTGAGTAAAATCCGCGTATTTATTGACTTGTTCAATCAAAAACGGACCATTACCAGAGCTGCAGGTGATATTCATCAATTGGTGGAGTTGGCTGATAAACTGGCCGTAACGGTCTCTGCCCTGAAAAAGAGCGAAGAGAATTATCGTTTGCTGGTAGAAAACAGTCACGATATCATTTTTTCTATTAATCAAGCAGGAGTTTTTACATACGTATCTCCCATGTGGACTGCATTATTGGGACATCCGTTAAGTCAGGTTGTTGGAAAGCCGTTCCGGCTTTTTGTTCATCCTGATGATGTTGCGGCGTGTTTTGACTGGATACAACTGGTGATTGACACCGGGCAACGGCAGGAGGGCCTTGAGTACCGTGTGCAACATCTGAACGGAACCTGGTACTGGTATACCACCAATTCAGTTCCTGTTTATGATGAATCCGGTGCACCAACCCGTTTTCTTGGGATTGCGAGGGATATCACCGAGCGAAGGCAGACCCGTGAGCGGTTAGATCAGATCCGCCAGAATTATGAGACTTTTTTTAATGCCATTGATCAATTTCTAATCGTGCTTGATGAAGACGGGAACATCGTTTATACCAATCCCACTGTTATTGACCGGTTGGGTTTCACGAAAGATGAGCTTTATGGGAAATCAATTCTTTTGCTCCATCCTGTTGAACGCCGCGATGAAGCAGGTAGGATTGTGAATGAAATGCTCAACGGCGCGAAAACCTTTTGTCCGGTTCCCCTTATAACCAAAGCGGGTACTCAGATTCCAGTTGAAACCAGGGTTTTTCATGGCTTTTGGGATGGTAAACCTGCGATTTTTGGAGTTACTGAGGATATTTCCAAAGTCAGGCTATCGGAAGAAAAGTTTTCGAAAGTGTTTTATCTGAATCCTTCAGCATGCGGACTGAGTGATTTGGTATCTGGCAAGTACGTGGAATTGAATCATGCCTTTTACACTTTACTTGGATTCCACAAAGAGGAGGTCATTGGTAAAACAGTAGCAGATCTGGGTATTATTGGAGAGGAAGAAGCGGATGCGATAATCAGGAATACAGATCAGAATGGAAAGGTAACTAATGCTGAGGCCTCATTAAAAACAAAGAATGGCGATATTAAGCAAGTTCTGTTATCAGCCGAGACCATTGTGGTCCAGGATAGAACATATCTTTTTACCGTTTTTCACGACATTACCGATCGCAAGCTGGTGGAAAAGGGGAAAAGTGCACTGGATCAGATCCGGCAATTAGGTCAATATACTGAGAAGGCGCGTGAGAATGAACGGAAATCTATTGCAAGGGAATTGCATGATGATCTGGGTCAGTTACTTACTGCAGCAAAAATCGATCTTGGAATGATCCGTAAAGAGGTTCCCAATGATAAATTAGCCGTTAAAATCAGTAAAACCATGGATCTCGTTACTGACACAATCAAAACGGTTCAACGGATTACTTCTAATCTGCGGCCGGAAATCATTAAAGACCTTGGGCTTGAAGCAGCAATTGAATGGTATACCGGCGAATTTTCAAAAAGGACCGGTATAGAAATCTTCCTGGAAATCGATTCTGAGATCGTCATATCTCCCGATCATTCCCTCACAATTTACAGGATCATGCAGGAAGCCATGACCAATATTGCCCGGCACTCCGGTGCTACACGCGTCAATCTCACACTGAACCTGGCGGGCAATGATTTATGTTTAGTGATTTCCGATAACGGTACAGGCATCACAGAAACTCAAATTCAAGCATCAAATTCTTTTGGAATTATGGGTATGGCGGAGCGGGTAGCTTCATTAGGTGGTACTTTTAATATTTGCCGTGGCCATGAACAAGGTACGATTATTAAGATTATTTTTCCGGCGGATATATGAAAACTATGAAAATCCTGATTTGTGATGACCACCCTATCGTCCGTAATGGCCTGAAATTGATACTTCAGCAACTGGAGGAGGAAGCAGTAATCATGGATGCCGGTAATGGAAATGAAGCGCTGAGCCTGTTAAGTATGGAGGCTTTTGATATTGTTATCCTTGATATTTCTCTGCCCGACAAAAATGGGCTCGACGTTCTGCAATTGATTAAAGCCAGCTGGCCATTAACCAGGGTCCTGATTTTGAGCATGCACCAGGAGGAGCAATATGCTATGCGCGCATTCTCACTGGGCGCCTGGGGATACCTGACAAAAGATACTGCCGCGGAAGAACTGGTTATTGCTATTAAAAAGATCGGAGAGGGGGCGAAATACCTGTCAAAATCATTAGCTGCTGTTCTTGCTTTACACGTTGTTGATGAAAAAGCTGTTCAAAAAGAAGAACTCCTTTCCCAACGTGAAATGGAGATCATGATCAAACTGGCCGGCGGGAAATCACTTAAGGAAATCAGTGATGATCTGTTTATTTCCTATAAAACTGTCAGCACCTACAGGAGCCGCCTGATGGATAAAATGGGTTTTAAAAAGAATACCGACTTAACGAGGTACTGTTTGGAAAAGGGGCTGATTTAGGAAGAAGTGACGAGTGACTGGAGAAGTGACGAGTGACTGGAGAAGTGACGAGTGACTGAAGAAGTGACGAGTGACGAGTGACTAGTGACCGCCAAACCCTCCCCTTCCTCCTTAATCCTTTCCCCCCTTCCTTCACCCTTTAC
>CAIXKO010000596.1 GCA_903919925.1 uncultured Bacteroidota bacterium
AACTCGACATTATGGGCGCCCTGAAGATGGGCATCTGGACTGTCGTTTTTACCTTCACTTTTGTCGAGCTTTTTGATACATTCGGAACCCTGGTGGGAACTGCTACCAAAGCAGGACTTATCGATAAAGATGGCAATTCACCCATGATCGGCAAAGCGATGCTTGTGGATGCAGTGGGTGTCTCTTTTGGCGCTTTTATGGGAACCTCAACTGTCACGGCATATGTTGAGAGTGCAGCCGGGATCAGTGAAGGTGGTAGAACAGGGTTAACTGCCGTTACCACGGGAGTTCTTTTCCTGCTGGCGCTTTTAATCTCTCCGTTAGCCCATATGATTCCAGATGCAGCAACTGCACCGGCTTTGATTATTGTCGGAGTATTGATGGTCTCTTCGATCCTGAGCATTGATTTCAATGACTTTACTGAAGGTTTTCCTGCTTTTATCACCTTTACGCTGATGCCATTTACTTATAGTATTGCCAATGGTATTGCCGGCGGTATCATTTTCTATACCCTCTTAAAAGTTGGAACCGGAAAAGCCAAACAGGTGCATTGGATGATGTATCTCCTTTTTGCCATTGTGGTAACCCGCTATATCTTCTTAAGCGAATAAGAATAAATAAATTGGTATAGGCGCATAAGCCGCCCATGTTAATTAACAGATTGTAAACGAATAGGGTTATTTAAAACCATTTTATTTATGAGTGAATCGAATATTGTGTCCATATTAGACCGCCGATTGTACCTGAAATGGTACTCATCAAGGTATCCTTGAAGGCGATCTTTGTTGCAATGATGATGAATCCCTCTTAGCCAACCTTTCAGATTCATAATGTGGATATGGATATCCTGAAAACTCTTTCCATTTTCAGATTTGAGTTGCTCCAGATTCGGATAGGTCTTTTTCAGAGGAATATATCCTTTCCACTTATCAGTAATGACTTTTGTGTCCTTGCTGATGTATGTTTCAAAAAATGGTTTGAACGAAGCAGAAGACGCATCGTTGATACATTGAGCGTAAGCACGTCCAACACCGCCTTTTACAATTTCAAGAGCGATAACGACGAGTTTTTTATCTCCTTTGCTTCGACCTTGTTTGCCTTCTTCCTCTCCGCCAATATAAAATTCATCAACATGAACTATACCGCTGATTGGATTTAGTTTACTGCTTTGCATGGCTTGTTGTATTTTCCATTTGAACTCCCAACAAGTCTTTTGACGTAATTCAAATTCTTGAGATAACTCTAATGAAGACATTCCTTTCTTCTTTGTACTTATTTTGAATGCTATATGAAAAGCCAGGTGCAAAGGAAACTTGCATTTGTCGAACATAGTGCCTGCTGTCGGGCTTTCATCATATTTGCATTTCATACATCTTCTTGAAAAAGGTTTTACGCCTTTGTAATATTTTAAATGGCCACACTTTTTGCATAGAAAACCCGTTACGCTCCACTTGATATCAGCCAAGTAGCGGCAACAGTCTTCATCTGTCGAAAATGTGTTATAAAACTTAATTGAGTTCACGCCTTTAAATTTATTTCGATCATTCATGCTACAAAGGTAGCTTTACAAAAATAACGGGCGGTCTAAACGCCTATACCAATAAAAATATATCTGGAATAAGTTATCATCGCTTTTCCTTTGTTGGTCGGATA
>CAIXKO010000597.1 GCA_903919925.1 uncultured Bacteroidota bacterium
CTTCTTTGATTTTATCCAATAAGAGCATGTGATGTCCCCATGGTAATGAAAGCAATATAATTGAGAGTCCAGCAGGTTGCTGGACTGAGCCTTTCGGGTTGAGTGCAACAAGTTGCTGCACTGAAGTACTCGGCACGAAGATCCCTTTCCAGTTGGGCAACATAGCTGTTTTTTCCTTCAAAGAGTTCCTGGTTTTCCGCAATCATCCTG
Organism: uncultured Bacteroidota bacterium; assembly: GCA_903919925.1. Lineage (GTDB taxonomy): Bacteria > Bacteroidota > Bacteroidia > Bacteroidales > UBA12481 > UBA12481. The sequence goes on from CAIXKO010000597.1 coordinate 211, forward strand.
CCCATGTTCCAATAAAGCTGAATTAAAGAGCTATTCACAGCCAGGGCCGCTTTGGCTTGAACCGATGAATTCAGGAATCAGCTAACCAAGGTCCATCTCATTAACTGCCAGCAAATACTGGGTTTGATCATGTATAGAGTGCGGATGTAATGGTTTCGGATTCAAGGTTCTGTTGGATACTCCAACGGCTGATCAGTATTCCGCTTTTGGGTAATTCCGTGTCCAGGAGAACATAGGATGCAGTCTTGATTTGGCGGAGTTTTTCAGTGGTGGCAGTTTCAATTCCCAATAACTCGAGAAGAAATCCCAACCTCTTAATGACGGCCTGTGAATTGAACCGCTGGGCGTAATCCAGCAATTTGTCAAATTTGATCATTCCCTTGGATTGGTAAAGCGCCCTGGCAATTTCCACTATTCCTCCGGCATAATCCGGTCGGAACAGGCAGTCTATCAGAGTTTTTTCAAGGTCTGAGCAAGACACCTTATGGAAGGAATCGATCCAGGCATCCTGGTATCCGAAAAAGTGATTCTCATTATGGTAAATGAACTGAAAGTCGACCGCCTTGATCGTTACTATCGAGGGACGAACCTGCTGAGATACTACAATTTGCTCTTTAAGCGAAGGCTGGGTGATCAGGTTGTGAATTTGCAAGGCCGAGTAATACCCGATGTAATGCAGGGCACCCCGGACCAGATATCCGGCCACCTGGTGCCAATCAGGCATAAACGATTCAGCATCCTTTTCAAAGGGGATTAAACAATAGAGACCCTTGTTAAGACGAATTAAAAGGCCTCGCCTGACCATATCGCTAAGTAACTCCTTAACGGCATTGATGTTTGAAGCCGGTAATACCGATAAAGCTTCAGTAAAATCAAAGCAATCCCTTCCCGACCGGATAAAATGGTTCAGGAGGTAATGGGATTGAGTGGAGATATGCTTATTAATCATAGTAACTATGTCAGGTTAAACCTGACTGAAATGATACAAATAATAATTTATCCGGAAAGATCACGACAACAGCTTACTGTTGGACTTTCCATCTATACCAAAATACTGTCAATATCTGGGCTTCTTAATCTGAAAGACCTCGTGGAACTGGGGAGCAGGCCTAATGAAAACTTCCGGGCTTAAAAATGAATTGTCAGTTTCCTGAATGATCAATCCGAAAATTTCCAGGAAATTCGTGATAACCCGGTTTTGGAAACACTGGTAACCTGTTTCCCAGGGATCTGAATCAAGCTCATACTCCAACTCTGCCATAGCACCTGGAAATGCATCAAAATAGCGGCATTTGTTCGACTTGCTCCAGGCGCAGGCCGGGACTGATTCCAATTGGGGAATCCGGCGAGAGGGGGTTCAAATGCAAAGTATTGATTTCAGACTTACTGTATCCTTGCAAACTTGCAAGGGGTTGGTAATTACTGACTGCTTGAATCATCGGAGTATAATGGATACTTTTTTAAAAATTTCTCCCTGGCTTTCTTCTCAGATTCCTGCACAGACAGTTTGTTGTTCCAGTATCCCACAAATGCCTCATAGCCCTTTACGGCGATAAAATAGGGGATCAGTTGCTCCCCTTTTAGCTTATATGATTTTACTGTCTCGACTTTTTCTCTATGGGCTTTCTCCATCCGGTGGTGGCCGTCGATGAGATTAAACCTTCCCGGACTTATCTCAGCCACAAGGACAGGCTTATCAAGAGTTACTGTCTTCAGATGTTCCTCATTAATACAACCAGCCCCATGCGATTTAAACCAATCAGGGATTCGAATATCTTCCTGCTCCACAATAAGCTGACCGGAGATAATATGTTCCAGGATTCTCGAAATATTGAAATGAAAAATGCCATTCGGATAGATTTCTTCATTTTCATAGGCCTCGCAAGGTATGAAGTCCTTGTTCAGCTTGAGTGTTCTTCTGTTTTTCATTATAGTTTCGACATGAGTTCGAGCAGGATTCTGCCCGGGGTTGTAAAATCTCTGGTTTTGCTCCCTGTTCTAAACGTGTTCTCAAATTGCAAGTCCTCCATCCGGGCTAAATCGATATCTTCAATTGTTTCCGGCAAGGCAAGTTGGAATTCAATTTCATACCTCATCTGATTTATGGAAGCAATTACGCTCCGGCTGTTTGTTGAATAAAACTCCGTGGGGCTTAACAACCCATACTGAAACAGCAACTGTCCGTAACCTTTTCTCATCAGCAGCGCGGCGGCCCGATCCCTCAAACCTGCAATGGATTGATCCAGAAAGGGGCCGGGGACCAGCACTGAAATTCTCGTCGGGTTGTGAAGAAAATGAATGGCAGTAAAGCTTCCATCGAATCGTGTCACCTGGCTGGCGTACCATTCACCTGGAAATGGTGAGGCGGGTTCGTCGGTATTTTTAACCGATGGAATTCCGGATAGTCGCATTAGCTGTTGTGTGGCCCTGATTATCATTCCTTTTTGTTAGTAAAACTAGCCAAGATTATCCAATCTCACCAGAAAAGGTATGCATTTGGGTTGTTTGACTTGGTCCCTGTCATATTCCCTATCATAGTCCCTGTCATAGTCCCCGTCATAGTCCCTGACTTAGTTACTGGCGCTTATCGAATTAGTTACTGATATCCCAAATCTGGTCAAGAATTTCGTTTGAGTATTTCCTATAAAAATATTTTTTAAGCATGATAATCAATGCTTAATGTAAATCAGTTGCTCAGCAATTACCGTTAATTATGAGCCCGACTTAGTTACTGACTTAGTTACTGACTTAGTCACCTCATAGTCCTTTAAGCCGTTCGAATGAATGGATAGTCGTTCAATAAACGCAGCCAGATCCTGCTTTTTCCCCCGTCTTGCCGCATAATTAAGCATCCGGGTTTCATTAACCGAATATTTTCAAAAGATTTTTAACCAAATCCCGGGCCTCTTTGACATCCAAGCCGGCTATGGCTGCATATTTTTCAATATTTGGTGTGACGCCCGCGTTGATATCCGGTAGTATCAGACTCATAAAGACATTCAGATTATCCACCATTTTTTTGTCCTTTGGTGAACTTTCAATATGGAACAGGTTATCGTATTCATTCAATCTGATCTTTTTCCTGAGGATCTTTTCTGATGTGATCAGCATGGACATATTTACGCGGATGTCAGGCTCTTCCGAAAACTCGAAACCGAATGGGTTGATGGTGTTCACCAAAGTCAGAAATCCGCGATCGGTGGAAGCGGTAAGCAGAACAATTTTTTTAGCCTCGTCATAATAAATCTGGGCGAAATGAGGGTGGTCGCCCCATCTCTTCAGTGATAGCCGGTAAACTCCATGACTGAACTCCGACGTGAAACTTTTTTTTAAAGCTACCGTGTCAACCTTTTCCACAGAGTGTTCTGCATAAGCCTGTATCATCTGGTCTTGTCTAAAGACCGTAATCGGGAAATTTGCCCCTGACAATAACATCATATAGGGTACGGGATTCTTTTCGAGGTTTTGGACAATGTCTTCTTCCGTGGTAATTCTCCGGTCAAGCTCGGTTGCGAAAAAAAAGATGTCATCCGGTTCGAAACTTTTGTAAGCTACAATCGGGCCAAAGCTTTGCCAGCAGGCACCGTTATAGCCGATCAGGTTGAACCAGATGGATGTTGTCTGGCTTTTGTTTATATCCGATGTTCCCGGGGAGAACAGCA
>CAIXKO010000598.1 GCA_903919925.1 uncultured Bacteroidota bacterium
ACCAGAGCAGACAGATCGATTGAGTCCGTAAAAATGAGAGGCTGCTCATTTGAATCCGTAGCCATCCACCAGAGTTTTGAATCGGAAGGTAGATCAGTAAACCAGGATAAGGTAACCCCGGTTTGTGTAATATTATCGTAGGATAAATTAGAAATAGCAGGCTGATGAGTTTTGAAGGATGCATTAATACCCATGACAACCAGTACACATGCAGCAGTAAATATTAATTTTTTGTTAATGATCTGCTGCCTGCTACTTGCGATCCACCTCACCCCCGGCCCCTTTCCCGCGCTCACTGCGCTGGCGCTCCGTTCAAGCTTTGCCATTCAGAGTGTTTTTAAAGTTTTTTCTTTCATTTTTTATCCTATTAAGTATCATACCGCCATATCGGCACCGCAATGCCGGGAGCCGGGAATGGTTATTTCCGATAACCATTCAGAACCTGTCTGTAACAACCAGCCTTGCAGATTTGGTCTGGCTGCCTGAACGCATTCTGATAAAGTAAAGGCCCTTGACCAACTGGTTTTCAACCGTTACAATTTGGGATTCTCCTCCTTTTACATAACCTTCCCAGGCCCGTTGTACGATCTGCCCGGTAGAGGAATAGATATCGATGGTTGTCATTCCATTCTGGTCCGCAATAAATTTAAAAGTAACCGGACCGGAAGCCGGATTCGGGTAGACGAGAAGATCGGTTACTGTTGGTTCGATAACTTTGGTTATCTCTCTCTGATCACCTGAAATGGCGCCGGTTTTAAATGGAGCAGCTGACGAATTCCAGTATACCCGCTCCCCCCCGGATTCGATCTTGTAAGCAATATAAGTACCTGTCATACGGGTTACCTTATCCTTATCGCCTTCCACTTTTATTGTTCCTTCCGGGGAATAAACGCTTGCATTCACGATTACATTACCACCATTCACCAGGAACTCATTACCATGGCCATCATCACCATGTTCGTCGTTTCCGATATAGAAAACGACAGTATAACCTGCCGGATTCAGGACCGATGATTTACCTATCGTAACATTATCTTTTACCTTTACCGACATATCAGATGCAAAAATCAGTTGGGTCTGACGGGTGTTTGTTCCTTCTTCCAGTTCAATGCTCTCAATATTCAAAGTGCCGGTATCGTCGGCGTTGAAGGTAACCTTGCTGCCCTTGCCAATTTTTACTTTGCCAAAGATGGTTCCATTAGTAAAGGTCACATTACAGTTCTCACCAATGTTAACCTCCTTATAGTTGTCCCTTTTAGTGACAGTGGTGTGGTTCCTGATAGTAAGGTTCTGAAGTCTCTTCGTATGGGTGGTGTTGAATTGCATCCCGGGCAAGGTTACCACAACCGGTTCGTAGAACTTGTTCGGAACCTCTGCAGATGGGTGAACCGTTATTTTTTTGGCTTTTACAAAGCCCGGATTTACTTCGCTATTCTTCCCAATAATTACCTGGCCATTAGCGGCTGTGGCTCCGACATTGCCGGACTTCACATAATTGTTCTCACTCAGTTTTACTTCCTTGACCCCCAGAATTGTATAGGCGTAATAGGGGGTACCCATGCAGGCTGCGCTGTTTTCACCCAACACCGTTACATTGGCTTCACAGGCAGAAACATTTCCATGCGTGTCAGTTACGGTCAGAATCACCTTGTTGGGGTTGCCGGCTATATTGGCACAGGTGAAGGCCGTCTTGCTGAGGACCATCGACTGAATTCCGCAATTATCGGATGAGCCGTTGTTGACCTGTTCTACGGTAAGCGTTCCATTTCCCGATGCATCGAGAACAACGGAGGCATCGCGGCAAACAGCAGCCGGAGCGATGTTTTCCTGAACGGTTACGGTGGCGTTGCAGGTGGAGAAATTTTCGTTATGATCTGTAACAATAAGGGCAACAACCTGTTCGCCTACATCCCCGCAGGAAAAGTCAGTTTTTCCGGCCGAAAGGATAATCCCGGTTCCGGTGCTTCCTCCATCAATGGCCGACGGCGCTAATGTGGCGTGACCACTGGCATCCAGAAAGAGGGTAGTGTTCTTGCAAACAGCCACGGGTAAATATTCAATGGTAGGCTGAATCAGTGCGCCTGAAGTTGGCTGGGCGCCGTTGGTGCCGTCAAAGTCAACCTTCAGATTGTATGTACCGGCAGTCAGGTTATATTCAAAGAAGACGCCATAGGAGACATTATTATTAAGGTCATCCATCTGGCCCCCTTCGGATGTCATCCCATAAAGGCTCCCGTTGGAAGCCTGGAAAAGGCTGCCGTAAGGATTGTAACCATCCTCATAACCAGCATCCAAAGGCTTAAAATTGTATTTTGCAACAAAGGTGGCATTCAAAAGATTGAATTCAAAAACAGACCCTCTCCCGGTTGTGCCGCCAAAGCAGGTTAGCCCATAGAAATTTCCATTGGCAGCAATGATGAGGCTTCCAAATGGAGCGTATCCAATGTTGTCGGTTTGTGTAAAGTTGCTAATAAGTGTGAAATTTGGGTCAGCTCCGGGTGCAGGATCGAATTCGTAAATAATACCATAATCAACAGCACCACCTTCATGGGTCATCCCATATAATTTGCCGTTTACCTCGGTTAAATTGCCCACAGCATGCTTGCCAGCTGCTTCTCCACTAAAATCGTGCAGCTTTGAAACAGTCCCGGCTGCGAGATCATATTTAAACAGGGTTCCCCAATCAGCCTCCCCGCCGTTCCAGGTGACCCCATACAGGGCTCCCTGAAATTCTTTAAGGCTCCCACGCGGCTGCATGCCGTCAACTTGATTAAAATCATATAGCTTCTGGAAAGTCCCTGACAGGTCATACTCGAAGAGAACGCCTCCACCATTGAGCCCCCCGTCACCGGTCATCCCGTACAGCTTATGGTTGGATGCCTCGATCAGGTTGGCATTCGGATAGCCCCCCCTTTCGGTTCCATCAAAGTCAACCATCTTTGTGTAAGTCCCTGTCTGGGGGTTGAATTCAAACAAAACGCCCATCCCATTGATACCCCCGCGACTGGCCAGCCCGTACAATTTGCCATTGGAAGCCTGCAGGAGGTCGCCGTTGGGTTCGGTGCCGGTAGCTTCCTCAAAGGAATATACAACGGTCTGGATTCCAAGGCTCGCATCGTATTTGAAAATTACCCCACTGCCGTTTGCCCCTCCTTTAGGGGTCATTCCCCAGAGTTCCTGGGCTGTGGTTTGCTGCTGACTGCATAAAACGGCTGCCAGAATAAGGATCAAATAAAGAGTAAGTTTTTTCATTTTGATTGGGTTGGTTTATAATTCTGAATTTCTTTTAGTCAAAGAGCCAGACACGTACCTGGGCATGTCCAAATTTTCCGAAAACAATCGCAGCAAAAAATCAGGGTAAACCCTGATTCTTATTGAAAACCATCTGTATATTTTTATTGAATGAAAACTAATTATACAATGAAATGGAATTGGAGTCAGATTGTGAGCCTTATTCCGCTTGCGCTGATCGCTGCCGGCTTTATTTCCTGCAAAAGTGAGGTTATCGATCCTGATCCTCCGGACAATACTGCCGGTCCTGCAAAATTACTCGTCACCTATTGGAGCGATAATGAATCAAGCGGCCTGAATTATTATGAATCCCTGGAGTTGAGCAGTGTGCCCGGCACCTGTATCTTCAATGAGCGTGATATGGGCCAGTGGCAATGTATGGTGGGTGTTCAGGCAGGGCCATTTCAGTAC
>CAIXKO010000599.1 GCA_903919925.1 uncultured Bacteroidota bacterium
AAAATGGATGAACATCCCGTACTTGCGCTTAATCTGGTTCTGCTGCGCCGGTCAGCTTTTTCAGATGGCATTTTTCGCAATGGACAGTTTGTATTTTCCCGATAAATTATTGATCATCATGGATACTATGGTGCAGGTCATACCGAGATAGGCAACTCCCAGCGGCTGTCCGGTTATTGAATCATAGTGTTCGTTGACGCCGTTCTTCAACACGTTGGCAATCGTTTTATCGCAAATATCGGCGGCAACATCGTGATATCCGTATCGCGCGAATCCAATGGCTGCCTGATAATTGGGAGCCGGCCAAACATCACCGCGCCAATAACTGTTGGAAATCCACCGCTTATCTTTACGGTCAACGGTGGGTATCGGCAGAGGCGTCTGCCAGTGGTCGGTCATGATAGCCTCGGCCATTCTCCGGGCCATTTTGCGTGTTGGAACCTCCGCCATCAAAGGCATCCAGCTGCCGATAGTGGCAACACGTATTTTTTCCAGCGTGTCGCGGTTTACGGCCAGAAAGCAGCCACTCTCCTCGTCCCACATGTGTTTCCGCACCGCTTCCACGGATTTTTCGATCCGCTTCCTTCGCCTGGCAGCCATTTCATGGTCGCCGATTTCTTTGGCCAGCCGTTCCAGGCTCTGCTCCGAGCTAATCAGGTAACCGGTGTTGCCCGGCAGGCAGATATCGCCGTACCAGAGGCCCTCGCCTGCACCCTTCCGTATAGGATGGGCAGTGAGTTTCAGGTCATCCAGGTTGCATTCATTGTCGAACGTTTCGTACCTTCCGTGCTGGATATTTTCGCTGTATGACCCAACCGCAATCAGGCCGGTATCCAATACATCGCGTTCCCTCCAGTACCATTCGTGAAACTTTTCGAGCGGTACGAGACTCTGACGTAAAAGTTCCCGGTCCTTATTCAGGTTGTAAACCCGCTCGAGCCCCCAGCCCAAAATAGGAATCTGCGAGTAGGCGGGATATTCATTCCAGGTGGTGGTATTCCGGGGTTCGATCATGCAAGGGACCATGTTGTGAGCATACTCAGGACGTTTCAGGTTCCATCGTTCCTGAAAATCCCAGTAATTTTGGAACACCTCACGGATCAACTCCTTCTTATCCGGGAGAATGGCAAGCAACTCCACCACAAACATGGCGTCCCAAATCCACTGTCCATAAAAAGCCTCGCCTGTTCCGGCCTGAATCCACCGGTGTGCAAGTGTCCCTTCCGGGGGTTTTATTTTGTCGATCACGCACTTCTCAAAAATATCCCCGGCCAGGGCAACCAACTCAGGATTGTCGGATTTGAAAAGGGAATTCCAGGTTGCGGACTGCCCGCCGACTGCGCCAAAGCCCAATCCGGGTATCTGCGAGAGAATCAGGCCGCCCAGTGCGCCCTCCATACTGTTTACCAGGAATTTTCTTCGTTTCATATTATTGATTTAACGTTTTAGAAACAGATATATCTTAGACAAATTGTCACTTGGAATCTAACGGAGATACCATTAAAAAAGTGGTCCGGCTATACCAATCCCAAAAGCTCCTCCTTTGAAAGCCCTGTTGCCTGAGAGATTATTTCCATATTAACCCCTGACCGAATGAGATTTATAGCGATTTCGTGAGCCTTATTAAGCTTCCCATCCATCTCACCAACTTTGTAATTAGATAATATCAGACTTCTTTCATAGCGTTGTTGCTCAATATATTCACCGTATTCTTTTCTTTCTTCTTCACTGAGTTTCAGAATATCCAGTTGCTTTTTTGCCTCTTTGAGCCCTTTGGCATTAAATTCGTCTTTTATTTCATCTTTTTTTAAGAAATAGATCCACTCATCCAGGGTGTCCCTGGCTATATCATTGAACTGATTGACTTTAATTACATAATATTCCGGATAGATTTTCGAAATGCTTTCCGTGTGATAAATACTTTCCTGGCCTTTCGACAGTTTTAGAATGTCGTGTTTATGAATACCGATAAACTCAGTAGTGCCATGATAAATATAATCATCACCCTCACCCAGATCGAAATAAACAATATTTACCGATATGATTTTTTTAATCTGAGCATAATCCATTCCCTCATCTATATTATTCACCAACAAAATAGAGGTGCCGAATAAAATACGTAATAAATAGTCGTGTTCCTGATTGTTTTGTATTTCGATAATGATCAATTCACCTTTACTATTCTGCACCAGCACATCCACCCGATTGAATTTCTGATATTTATCTTCCTTGTTACTCTCACCTTCCAATATATGTTCAATGATTACATCCTCTCCGAGTAATTCCGATAAAAATCCTTCCAGAATGCCGAAATTCGCCTTATTTCGCAGAAGCCTTTTTACCGCCCAGTCGAACCTGATTAAGTTTTTCATTTCTGATCTGATATTTCCATGCCAAAGTTAGCGAAAATAAAGTTCCTGAGGGGAGGAGTGACGAGTGCCGGGGTAAAGCCAAAACAGCCTGAATCGTACCATTCTTATCGGAACTAAACAAAATTCCCGTTTACATACTCCTG
>CAIXKO010000600.1 GCA_903919925.1 uncultured Bacteroidota bacterium
AGATTGGTGGAGCTGGCTTTATGCATGCATCCGTTTGCGAATTCATCATACTCAATTCCTGCACGACCGGGGGTGCCAAAAACCAGTACCGATCCTTTGCTACCGGGTTGTACATCAAAGCTTTGAGAAATATCGTTTCGTACAAAAAGCCCGGACCGGAACCACTCGTGCGTACGGTTGCCAAATTGACTGATAGTGACCGTAGCCACAAAATCACCCTTGATCCCTTTCACGTAAACAGCCGCATACGAATCTTCAGCATGGAAAAAATCGGAACCACCTGCGGTGATTTTATACCGGTTGGCTTTTGCATCTGCTTCAATAACTGATGGCTTTGCTTTTGCCGACGCATATTCATGCATGGTCATCTTTGAAAAATCAATGGCAACCGGTTCAAATACGGTCACACTCTTTTCTGCACTGTTTTCGATCCTTAACTGATGGGTACCGGCTGGAGGTTCTGCTTCGAAAGCAATTTTAATGGTCTCATTTCCTTTTAGTTCAATGGTCTGATTGGCCACCTGCGATCGGTCAAGAAAAAGCCCGGCTGTCATTTTTTGCGATAGTCCAGTAAGATTTTTAGCATGGGCAGTTGCCCTGATTTTGCCTCCTTTTATCACCCGGTTGTCGGAAATCTCAAAGTCCTCGAAAACGATGGTGGGTTTAACTCCTTCAATTTTAATCGTTTGAGCAAAAGTAGAGCCGATTGCCAACTGATGATTGCCCGCATCATAAATCCGGATCTCAAAATCAATTTTACGGGAATTATTTTTGATCACCGGGAAAAGCTTTTTCTCATAAATTTTGCCATCCAAATAAAGATCGACCGGTGCAATTCCAGTGGCCCCGCTATTAAAAACATTAGCGGAAAGGCGAATAACGCTTCCGGCAATAACAGCGTCTGATGCTGTTTTTGAAGGGGATTCAATATTCAGGTTGCTGACCTCAAAGGCAGGATCGCCGGAAATAATCGTTTCAGGAGCGTTTGCCGGGGCCTCAATTTTGAAATTATTACGGTAAGTATTATCCTCGATTAAAGCGGCACATAGTTTCATTTCGCCCTGTTCGAGATTATAGAAAATATTCTCTTCCGAGGTCCATCCTGATGACATGTTATCGAACCAGAATCCGACATTATCGTTAAAAAAGCCGGCACGAACCTCATGGATGAGGTTCCTCCTGACCACCGAATTGAAAGTGATTCCAGCGGTTTTAATCGCCCCTGAATCGTCGGCATCACGCTGAACATCATCAAGATGATTGTATTCCACCAGGTAACCCCCGTCGATAGCCTCCTCCAGGTTGGCCCATCCGCCGATATCAATACCGTACCTTCCCCGGGTTTTAGTGATGTAATTATGCGAGATGGTGGTGAGGAGGGTATAACTGCCATATATATTGATCCCACCGCAATCCTGAAATTTGTTGAACGATACCAGGGTTTCCCTGGTTATTTCCCTGCCATCGGCTGGCTTTGCCGGTCCTACAACATAAACACCGCCATTATCCAATGTTTCAAAATCATTCTCCAGTATCCGGGTTTGATAACACCCCTGCTTAATGGAGATACCGGTACCCTGGCAGGAACGTACCCCTCCGCCGATGAATTCGCAGGCATGCGCAAATTCATAGCTGATGGCACTGTTTCCGGTGGTTGCTCCCTGAAAAGTCAGACCGTAAATCCGCAAATTCCGGACCGGCTGCCCCATTTTTCCCCGAACAATAATTAATTGATTGATAACCGGAACCACCGCATTAACTTCATTTGGATCGGTAATTCCCGGCGCAGGGATATAGCTGATTTCCTTGCTGTTCTTATCAAAAAACCATTCACCCGGAGCATCAAGCAATGCCTTAACGTTTTCGATATAATAACGTGGTGGAACAATCACAACCCCTTCCTGAGGGGACTTGAAATAGGCGATTCCATTTTTCTCATCCACTTTTGTGATGGTGTTTATACCGGTATGCCAACGCAAAAGCATGATCACCCGGTTATTGCCCATTCCGCTCCAGGCTTTGATATCGCCTTTGCTGAAATAAAGCTCTCCCGTGGTTTTGGAAATTGCCGGTGGTACCAGGTACCCATCATTCGGAGTTCGGGCAAGCATCTGGCTCTTTCCGTTAATCAGCAACATGGCAGCCGTATCGGCATGGAAGGGGGCGGTCCAGAATTTCCCCGACTTTTTCCAGCCCGCAACCTGTGATCCACCTGATATCACTGGTTTCTCATTCGGATAAGCCGCATAAGTTACATAGTGATCGCGAAGCTTGTGATACTCGAAAGCTCCGGTGGGCAGATTGGTTTCAACCCTTTCACCACCATCGGCGGGCTCAAAAATCAGGGGCTGGTTCAATGAATAATTGCCCTGCCGTATATAAACCAGGATATCTCTACCCCGCCCAAATGGGTGCGGCGAACCAATCCATCGTTTCTCGACCGGTGTATCTTTTGGAAAGTAAACTCTTGATTTCAGCTCCCGCACTGCCTTTTGCGCACGCTCAATGGTTCGGAAAGGCCCGTCGTTCTTTGCCTGATCGGG
>CAIXKO010000601.1 GCA_903919925.1 uncultured Bacteroidota bacterium
CACTGATAGATCAGTTTAACTGTTTGATTATTAATCTTGCCGGATGTAATTACTTGTCCAGTGCCGGTATCCGGATTCTATTATTATCGGAAAAGAAATTGTTAGCCAAAGGAGGTGGTTTATTTTTATCCGGAGTAAAACCGGAAGTATTTCAGATTCTTGAGATGGCTGGTCTGCATCAGGTTTTTCGCCTTTTTGAAAGTCCGGATGCCGCCCGGATGGAAATTGACCGCAAACTGATTAAATCACGCGGTAACTGCGAATGGTCGGATGGTAATTTTTCCTTTCAGTTTCATCAGATCGGTATTGAACGAAACGCTGCTTTGCTTTGGAAGGATCAGGGAATTGCCGGGTATAATGAATTGGATGTGGCTATTGGAACTGGATGGCCCTGCGAAAACCATTCGGAATTAGAACAATCGGAAGGACTTTTTATATCGGATGGCCGTTGCAGTGGATTTGTTCCCCTCGATGCAGAATTCCCTTCTGATTTTCGGATTCCGCAAAACCCCGCACGTGCAGGGGTGTTTACCGGACAAGTAATCTCATTTGGTAAAAGCCCAACGGGAATGGTAAGGCTAACGGAACTTTCATCTATCTTGCCTGGCCAGCTTGCTCAGGGTTTGCATCAGATGAAAAGCCTTTTATCCTCCGGAAACAATGATTTGCTGGCAGCAGTAATTGCTGATTATAACCCGGAGTTTCCTTCGATTATGATTGGATTGATTATTGACCGCGAATTAGTTAGCACTTTACGGCACTCAGGCCTCGATGATTTATCAGGATTTATTAACGATGGAGGATCCGGTGCAAGGCTATGGGGAGCCCGGTTTATTCTGGATAAGGCACCATCAGTTCCAACGGATATTTCACTGCTGAAATTCCTGGAGAATACCCTTACTATTGAAAATATTATTGATGTTGGGATCATTGAATCGTCCAAACCACTGGTAAATCCAATATGCTGGATGTTTTTATCGCAGGGAGCAGCCGATGCTTCTTCCTCTCGTTTGCAGATCGAAAAAGAAGGTGATTTTCTTTTTGAGCCACATAAAGCATTTCTTACCCGCAGATTGTATACCGATTCTGCTCGTTTAATTGTAAAACCCCTTCACGGCGGATACTCTGCCCAAACATTTCAGGTTGCCTCATTCGACTCTAAAGGCAGGAAACTCAGGCCCACCGTTCTTAAAATTGGCAACAGGGCTATGATTACCCGCGAGTCCGACAGGTGTCAGCAATATGCACTTCCGTTTATTTTGAACAATAGCGCGATAGTACTTGGTACAGAATTCTTTGGAGATACCGGAGCTTTGCGGTATAATTTTGTGGGAATCGGCGGCGAACAAACTCAACTTAAATGGTTGGCCTATTATTTTCATCATTGGCCATTAAATCAGCTAGAACCTCTGTTTGATAAAATCTTTTTGCAAATTCTGAAACCCTGGTATGGCCAACCAGTTCAGGAAACAATATACCCCTTTCGCGAACATGACCCCAGGTTGACTTTCTTTCCGCAACTATGCCAAACTGCTGAACAGTTGTTTTCCATATCCTCCGGCAATCAGTTTTTAACTATTGAGGAAACGGGACGGAAAATTATCAATCCCTACTGGTTTCTCCAACAGGAGTATGCCCGGCTGAACGATACGGGTATTGAATATTTTACCGCCATCTGCCATGGCGATCTCAATATGCAAAACATTTTGCTCGATGAGGATATGAATGTTTACCTTATCGATTTTTCGGAAACAAAGCCGAGGTCGCTGATCTCTGATTTTGCCCGGCTGGAAGCAATTTTTATAGTGGAACATGCACCGGTTGAGAACGATAAGGATATGGAGGAATATGTTTTATTCTTAACTCGGTTTTATGGTACGGTTCAACTGAATGAGGCTCCGGAAATAAATTATCATGGCGCGCATCCTGATATAATCGAGCGGATTACAGCACTTATTTTGAAAATGAGATCGTATGCTTTAGTGGGTGTAAATGGCGATCCCAACCCGGTTCCGTATTGTATGGCTTTGCTCGAATGGATACTTCCGGTAGTTTGTTATAGCTCTGCACCGCTTAATCACCAGCGTTTGTCGATGATCGCTTCGGGTTTATTGTGTGAACAAGTTACCCGCAGTTTACAACTTCAATATCCTGATGATGAATTGGAATAAAAAATCTCCGGTAATACTGCTCGTCCTCTTTTTGCTTTGTTCAACAATCGCTTTTACACAAACTCAAATAAGTACGAGTAAACCCTGGACGTATTGGTGGTGGATGGGAAGTGCTGTTAATCAAAACGATATTAAAAAGCAGCTGATGGATTTTTCCCAGGCTGGATTAGGCGGTGTTCACATCATTCCGATCTATGGAGCCAAAGGATTCGAAAATCAATTTATTCCATTTTTAAGTGAGAAATGGCTCGAAATGGTTCAATTCACCATTAATCAGGCAAATTTGTTGAATTTGGGAGTGGATATTTCACTCGGCACCGGCTGGCCTTACGGGGGACCATGGGTTGACAGCCTGAATGCCGCTAAACGAATTCAAATTCAGGTTGATGCACAAAGGAATGGGAGATTTGTTACCGGTAATACAAAGCAATTAGTTAAGAGAGCAGCACCAGGCGGTGAAGGTTTGGTGATCGATTATTTCGATAAAACGTTTGTTCAGAATTATTTGCATCGTTTTGATTCCATCTTTTCAAATTCCAAATTTCCAATTAAACCCAGAGCATGGTATCATGATTCTTATGAGGTTTATCAGGCTAACTGGTCATTGAAATTTAAGGAGCGATTCAATGAGTTGCATGGCTATAATCTTACGGATGTTTTGCAGGTTTTGTCCGATACTCTAAATCCCGATCGCCCCCTGGTGGTCCACGATTATCGCGAAACCCTGTCGAACCTCCTGTTCACTGAGTTTGCAACGAGTTGGACGAATTGGTGCACAGGCCAGGGCGCAATCACTCGTTATCAGGCTCACGGATCTCCTGGGAATTTGCTCGATCTGTATGCATTAGCCGATATCCCGGAAACGGAATCATTTGGATGCAGCAATTTCCCGATCCCCAAACTGCAATGCGATCCCGATTACGAGGAAGATCGGTTTGGCCGTCCAAGCCCACTGATGATGAAATTTGCTTCCTCTCCGGCACATCTGCTCAATAAACCGTTGGTGAGCTCAGAAACTGGTACCTGGCTGGCCAATCATTTTAAGGTTTCCCTGAGTAAGCTAAAACCGCAGATCGATGAACTATTTGTTTCAGGAATTAATCATGTTTTTTTTCACGGTATTAATTACTCCCCTCAGGATGAAAAGTTCCCGGGATGGCTGTTTTATGCTTCAACTAATTATGGACCATCTTCCCATTTTTGGGATGAATTGCCATTATTAACTTCATACATATCGGATTGTCAATCAATTCTTCAGAAATCTGATCCTGATAATGATATTTTACTCTATTTTCCGATAGACGAACTTTGGACAAAATTTCCCGGCGATTTATTGCTTTTACTCGATGTACATAAATATTCAAACTGGTTTGGGAAAACTGAATTTGGAAAGACAGCTAAATTATTGTGGGATAACGGTTTTGCTTTTGATTACATTTCAGATAAACAGATTGGACAATTAAAGGTGGAATCTGGCGGCAAGCTGCTAACCGGTCCCCGTTCTCACTATTCTGTGATCATTGTTCCATCGGTAACCTATATTAATAAAGCCACATTAAATAAACTCGATTCCCTCGCTCAAGAGGGTGCTCGAATCATTTTTGTTGATAAACTTCCGGATCATTTCGCTGGATTATCTGCTAATAAACTTCCGGAGAATGAATTAACGGATCTGCAAAAGAGACTATTTAATTCATGCAAGGTTTCCGGTAACTTGTTGACAGACCTTAAGCTGCGAAAAATCCGTCAGGAAGAAATAAAAACTAAAAGCCTCGATTTTATTCGCAAACGAAACGGTAAAGGGATTATATATTTTGTAACCAATCAAAGCAACCGGTTTTATGAGGACTCTGTTTTCCTTTCATCGAAGTCAAAATATTTCGAAATATTTGATCCGGTTAGTAAACTCAAAGGCTATATTAAATCAACCGGTAAAATGTTTTTGCAGTTGCCTCCCGGGAGATCCTGTTTTATTCAATTAGTATCTAAAAAGCCGGAATCACCCTTATGGCAATATTTTAAATCCGCTGATACTATCTGTCTGGCTAATAGCTGGGTCGTTAATTTTACTTCGGGAAATGTTCAGAAACTAAAATCGGAATATAAAATAGATTCATTGAAGTCATGGGCGGAATGGAGCGATGATAATTTGAAATCGTTTTGCGGAAAGGCGCGCTACGTGCAGTCATTTTCACTAAAAGATTTCGATCCCCGAAAGCGCTACAAACTATTTTTTGATGAAATTCATGAAACAGCCTCCGTTACTATAAATGGAATCTATTGCGGAACAGTCTGGTCTTTACCATGGAGCCTGGAAATACCATCAAATGCTTTAAAGAGTGATAATACTATTGAAATAGTAGTTCAGAATCTTTCAGCTAATTTGATAAAAGAGATTGATACCGAACAAGTTCCATGGAAAAAGTTCTACAATATCAATTTTGTCGATATTAAATACAAACCTTTTGATGCATCGGGCTGGGATTATACCCCTTCCGGATTATGCGGCCGGGTAATGTTGGTTTCATCCACCGAATCGCCGGGCACTCACACCGGCACAGGTAACTAGCTCGATCATTGGGTGCTGCACCATGGCTTAGTGGGGCACCATCACAGGGGCCTTTACCAGAGATGGTGGTGTACCACTGTGGGAGGCATCATTAGAGGTAGTGGTGTACCACTATGGGAGGCATCATTAGAGGTTGTAGTGTACCACTATGGGAGGCATCATTAGAGGTAGTGGTGTACCTCTATGGGAGGCATCATTAGAGGTAGTGGTGTCCCACTGTGGGAGGCATCATTAGAGGTAGTGGTGTACCACCACCGGGATAAATCCCGGAGTTACAATATCGGCCGTTCCTCCGGAACTATCAGGCCAGTACGGACTTAATGCCGGAGGCATGACCGATATTGTATCCTGTGGGCTTCAGCCCCGGGCAAGGACCTGCCCCAGGCCCCGGAGCTGGCTCCTATCAAGCCTCCTCCGGATAAGGACCTGCCCCAGGCCCCGGACCTGGCTCCGATCAAGCCTCCTCCGGATAGGGACCTGCCCCAGGCCCCGGAGCTGGCTCCGATCAAGCCTCCTCCGGATAGGGCCCTGCCCCATAGCCG
>CAIXKO010000602.1 GCA_903919925.1 uncultured Bacteroidota bacterium
AAACCTAACCGGATTCCCGTTTAGTGCTACCAGCGGCGGTGATGATATTACATTAATAGGCATTATCCGATATTAATTGAACAATATTACCGGATTCAGGTTCTCTGCTAAAGGACAAAACGGCATCCCTTTCGAGACGCCGTTCGCAATCTAAACCTATGAAAAAACACCTAAGAGCCAATTAACCAGGATCAGGTTTAGCATCCACCAGTGGTTCAACCCGTGATGCTCCGGAGGTATCCTTTTTCTCCGGTTTCTTTTTCCGCCACTCTTTAACTATTTTGATTGCCCAAACGCTTCCTTCGTACAAGAGAGGACCAACTTGTACCGCATATTTTAGTGCTATCGGGATATATCGGAGCAGCCGCACAATTACAGTACCCATGATCAGGCCTCTTTGAGTTTAGCAATCGATTTTGCCAGATCGATGATATCCTGAACCAGCACACTGGCATCAATAGCCACACGGAATGCATCCGCGATCAAATCTGCCACGTCCGCATCCGGATTGTCGATCGAATCCCTTACAAATTGATCGATTTCACTGCGTTCGGCGGAATCCATATCGAGGTATTCATTTTTCACCTGTGCGGCAGCGGCAATCACACTAGGGATTTTGATCACGTCATCCACAAAAAGGAGTGAATCCTTAACGTTGATTTTTCCATCAGCCTGTGCGGTGGATACATCTTTTGCGATTCCAAGCCCGAAGCTGACAACTTTTTTGATGTTTTCCACACCATACTTAATTTCTGTTCCCATGATATTTTATTTTGGTTTAACAATGAAAAGCGTATCCAGGCCGGTATACCGGCAATCGAGATGCACCCAGGTGGGGGTGTTGATTTCCAGCGTGGTCACTCCGACCGCCTTAAATATATTCCAGTTCCGGATCACATCCTGGCGAATTTCTTCCGGGAACATCCCTTCCACTTTAACATCGATTGCGCGTCCGAATTTGTGCTGGGAAAACATGGCACCAACCGAGCTTAGTGGATCCCGGTATCCTGAATTCTGATACTGTCCACCTGTCAGGTAATTATTAATGACTACCGGTAATTTGTACCGGTCGCGCAGGAACTGTGCTATGGTAATGATGCGGGGATCCAGAAACCAGGTGCCATTTACCGGCGACATTTCATAAATATCGGGTGGAATGAATTCTGCGAGGCTGAAATCTTTGCTAACCTTCATCATGAGATTTGATTTTTAGTTTGGTTTTGATTTCCCGGATATCCTCGCCATGCACTTTTAGCGTTTTTGAATGCTCATTGAGCCGTACATTAACTGTGGTGGTATGGTTATCGCAGCGTTCGCGACAATCCTTAAAACCTTGGTTTTGCGCCGCGGATACCTGTTGAGCATCGGAGAATTCTTTGCGAAAACTTCGCATCTCGGAGATGAATTGTTTGACCCACCATCCATTTGCACCCAGCAACAGCAAGAATATTGAAACCATCAGTTTCAACATCCAATCCTGTGTGATAACACTCATTATCAATTGGTTTTACGTGCCTGTAAATAGATCGTATTGGTTGCATCGCCCCCACCCCACACCACCCGGAAGTATTTGAAGTTGAGGTTTGGAAATGACCAGGCCACTTTGGTGGTTCCGGCTCCGGTTTGTTTCAACTGGTTGAGTGTGCTATTGGTAAACCAGTTGTATCCATACGCGGTTACCCAGTTGATGCCGTAATCGTTGGTTACCTGCAAGTAGATTGAATCATTAACCGCTTGCGGCTCGGTGAAATAGCCCGATACCGACAAGTTTTTGAATCCATCCATGCAAAGGCCCACCGTATCGGGCCAATATTTGAGCCCGTTTTGGTTTGTTCCGGAGAAGATGGTTTCTATAGCCTCTTTGTTGCTCGATTTATCGAGGTAGCCCAGGGCGATCAGCTTTTCCACGTATGCGGCCGGGGTAACAGTGCCCTGCTTATTGGAGATTTTGGCAAATGGTACGGTAGCTACTATCCCCTTTGAACCTAAATTGACAAAATAGAGGTTTGTTCCCTGGATCATCACCTGATCGACGGCTGCCGAGTAGATTTCACTATAACCCCTGGAGTTGGTGACCACTCCGTTTCCGATGCCTAAGCCGGTAAATTTGACCTGGTCTCCGGATTTTGTAATGGTGATCTGACCAAATGTGATCAGTGGCATCAGTACTGCAAGCAATAAAAATAGTTTTTTCATGACAAATTGATTTTGATTCAATGATTCAATAATTCGATAAATCAATGTTAACGCCAGAAATTGGTGGGATAAAGGACAAAAAAAGCCCCGCTGGTGGGCGGGGCTTTTTGTACCCTTATTAACTGATCGTGGTTTTTTTGCGGATGTTGTTGAGCTCATTCTGCTTCCGTTCGAATTCCGTTAGCACAATATCGCCCCGGAATCCTTTTGCAAGCTGGGCCCTCATTTCGAACATGGCCCGGGCATTTTCAGCAATAATCACCTTTAATTCCGGGTCGATACTGATAACCGCTGGTGATGAGGATGTGGAAGGCGGTGCGTATCCACCACTGGCATACCCTCCCCGCCTGGATTCCACTGCCCGGAGGATGGTATCGGTATTGAGGCTGCTGATTTGACCCGTGCGCTGGGCCATATTGATTACATCGAGAAACGGCCGTACCGATTTGTTACGAACCGCATACCGGTTGGCCACAAACTCATCGGAGTGCACCACCCCTTGCGGTTGATCCCAGGGGCCGGGGGCGGTAAAGCCTCCTTGGTCAAATTTTTGGGAGTTTAACACAGCAATTTCACCAGCAGTTCTACCCACTGCAATCGCTGTCATTGCGATTGCTATTGGAATTCCCACACCCGTGGATCCCACATTTGCCCATATTTTAGCAACCTCCATAATACCTTCAATAATTACCTGTGCTATAGCCCATTTACGCTTCTTTTCCTGGTACTTTTTCTCTATTTCTTCTTTCTTTTTGGTGTTGTTCCCGGCTGCTTTTAATTCTCGATTCATGGCTGCATCCTGGAACTTTGATATAACATCCATTGCACCCATTGCCTGCTGACCATACTTGTCCACATTATTAAGTCGGATCTCCAGCATCTTAGCATCAGTAGCTTTTTGCATTTCAGCATATTCTAAATCCATATTGGATTTAGCGTTGACCAGCATTTTATGTGCAATCAATTCCTGATTGTTTGTAGGATCGATGATCGGATTTTCAGCATTGGGGTTCAACGCTTTATCCCATGCGCTCCCCGTAAGCTTTTTCCCATCTTCCAGCATTTGCTTAAATTCCTCGCGGGAGGATTCAGCATTTTTAATCAGTGAATCTTTTAGCTTTAGCTCCTCAGCAGTGGCATCTACGCCGTATTTTTTCTTTAAGGCAATGAGATCCGATAGAAATCGTTGCTCCTCGATCAGTTGACGGTCTTCATACTCCTTTTGGGTAATCTCACCCTTATAATATTGGTCTTTCAGCACTAATAATCGCTGATCTGCAGCTTCCTGGACAATTTGTGTAAAGTCTTTCTCTGCCATTTTCTTTTTGCTGTTTGATTCCTGATCAGCCTTGGCTTTTTTTGCAGAATCATCCTGATCAGCCTTGGTTTTTTTTGCATAATGAACCTCATAGGATTTTAATTGCTCCTGCAGAAAGGTAACCTGCTCTTTCAGATATTCCTTGCGGTCATCAGCCGTATTGGCAGCATTCATTTCATCGGTATAGACTTGGATTGTTGCCCTCATATTATCGGCTTGCAGTTTAACCGCACGTTTCAATGCTTCGCCGCGTTCAACTCCCCTGGATGCGATTTTGTTGGCCAGTTCGTCGGTCTGTGCGATTTCTTCTTTCAACTGATCGGCATAATTTGCGTCTGCCCCCTCCTGCCTCAGTGTATCAAGGGTGGTAAACATCCAATTCAGCGCCTTCGCTAACTGAGTTGTCCAATAAATGGCTGTGGCAAAAATACCATTTGATCGGGATCCCAAGGTGTTTAAAAAGTTTGACCAGGCATCACCTAAATTTGATATCCTCCCCCCTAACGTACCACTAATTGCAGCCATTGATCCTGTAACCCCTTCCATACTCCCCAGTCCTATAATATATTGCTGAATAGCCTTATCAGAGTTCGCAACCTCAGTAGTTACCCCTTTGAAAGTAAACTTTACAATATCTCCGTTTTTTGATGCTTTTATACCGAATTCCTTTAATCGCTCGAATTCGCCGGTTTGAGCATCCAGCAAAGCTTCAGCCAATTGGTCAAAATCTTTACCCGTTGAGGAACTCAAATCGCCTAATTTTGTTAATTCCTCCTTGGTGGGTTTGAATCCTTGGTTAACTAGTTTTACATAAGCTCCGGTGAGTTGCTCTAATTGAAAAGGAGTTTCTTCCGAAAATTGCCTGAGCATGCCCATTTCAATTCTGGCATCGCGAGCTGAACCCAGTGAGGTTCTTAAAACGGCTTCATACTTTTCGTATTCTGATCGTACCGCAATGATGTTTTTCACCAACCCAACTACCGCTGCACCTGCAGCTGCAGCAACTGCCGCTATTCCCATAGCTGGCAAGAGTTTCCCAAGACCCTTGAGGATGCCACCGGTTTTTTTTGTTCCAGTTTGAACTTTGTCCATCTGGCTGTGTACCCGGCCTAATTCTTTCTCGAGACGAGCGTATTCAGCTGGGTTCGTTGCCTTACTTGTGGCCTTCAACTGTTTTTCCAGGTCCTTAGCAACCTTAGTAAGATCCTTGTGGGACAAAGCCGCCAATCCTGCAACACGCCTGTAGGCAACCATCTCTTCCTCATTCTCTTTAATGGCCTTGTTGTTACTGGTGATTGCGGCTGTTATTGCTTTATATTCTTTCGTTTCCTCTTTCCCTTGAATTTTCATTTCCGCCTTCAAATCACGTAAACGTTGATTTTCAAGCCTGAGCCCTGCGGTAGCGCCCTCCAGTTGAGTGAGTTCTTTCATTGCCTGGTTGGTGGTGAATCGAACTTCCGTTTCGAGAATGTCTTTAGATATACTCATCAGATAGGTTGTTTATAGATTTCCCTTAGCTTTTCAGTGTACTTATTCCGGAGTTCCTGAGAGAATCCATATCGTAACTGCTTATAAATTCTACCATATACAAACCCCCAAACTTCCCGGTTATAGATAGGCTCGTAGAAGTTTTTGGGTTTACCTTTTTTTGACTTTTTTAAATCCAAAAACCGAACTTTAAGTTGATACAAGAGTTCAAGTTCGTATGATCCGTTGGAAATTTTAATATTAAATGGGAAAGAGGCCAGGTGTTGCTCCAATCCTCCGGTTCGGGTGTTTAAGTAATAATGGGCAATTCCTAACTGTTCTGCGAAAAGCGCCTTTGCTCCTTTGTTGTACACCTGTTTAGCATAATCATTAAAACCTAGTTCTTTTTGATACTTAATACCAAGTCCTACAGCAAACCCGCCGGTTCCTTTGCCCGTTTGAGCCTTCGTTTGTGATACCCCTATGTCCATGATCCAAAGGAATAACCACACGCCTATCGTGGAAAGGACATAAAAAAACCCCGGCAGATTGCTCCACCGGGGTTTACGGGATTCAGGCCGTTGCTAAACCTGTTTCAACATCCATTTTAAATCGAAGGTAAACCGGCTGTCGTCAACCTGCCAGGTGTATCCCTCGCTGATCAGCAGGGTATATACCTGCTCCACTGTAACATTTGATCCGGGATTATGCCGATTGAGCGCGCTGTGAACCTCGTGGGTAGATAGAAGGTTAGTTGCCAGGGCAATATCGGAACAGGGAGCAAACCGGCTCCGGAACTTTTCCATCACCTCATTGAGGTAACCTGAATTAGCAGGCTCCTGATGGCCGGGGATATCCCCCTCAAGCGGTGGCCAGTTGTTCTTTTTCATCGGGGTGAATGGTAAAGAGCCATCCGAATACAAATTTAAGCGGAAGACAGAACATTTCCCGATCCTTTTCATCTGCTCCAACCGAGGTGCTCATCCCCCAAGTTGATTTTAAAATTGGATCGGTTTTAATCTTATCCAACTGAGCCTTTGAATCGACTCCGAGGATGTCACAAATGGTTTTCACCGGGACCATTTTCTTCCCGTTTTGTTCGATCAGCGTTAGATCGATTCCATTGATTTTTGCCACTGAATAAGCGGCGTTTTGTTTAGCATTTGACATATACATAACAATTTAGTGTTAAGACGCTGAAATATTCCTGGTCCCCCTTCCGGCGGATGCAGGAGCTGTCAGGCTGCTAAACAATAAAGTTGAGAGGGCCTCTGGGCGTTACCGCTACCAGACTCCTGCAATGCCATTCCGAAAGTGATTGGGGTATTCATTTATATTGTTTAACATTTGACAGGAGCAAAGCTATACAGGAGAAATGAAACCACCAAATAATTAATAAAATAGTGTAGGCAATTATCCTAAAAGCCGTGCACGTTGCTTTTCATACTCTTGATCGGAGATGATTCCCTGATCTTTCAGGCCTTTTAGTTTTTGAATTTCATCGGCAATACCCAATGTATCTCTTGCTGCAGCACTCTCTTTTGCTATCGCAGCGGCTTCTAATTCCTCTTTTGTTGGGAGGGGTTTAGAAAGCATCACTGCAATCAAGCCAATTACAGGAGATAATAACAAACTTAGGAAGAAAGCACCCCAGAAACCGATTTTACGGTATCCACCGTACCAGGCAAGGATAATAGTGAAAATGATCCAAAGAATAATAATCATAATTGTAAGGTGTAAAGGTTATGCTGGTAAAGGTAATAAAATGGGGTCAATTCGAGATTGTTTTCAATAGAGCCATGAAATCAGTGCCATACACAATTTCAATATCGTGACCTTTTTGGATTAATTCCTCCGCCCTGCGATGTTTGTTACTTTTTTCTTTTCCGTGAAAATGTCTCTTGTCTTGCACTCCCAAAACCAACATGGTTGTACTATCAATCATATTATCAGGCACTATTGCCCCTAAATCAGCAGCCATCTGTCTCGCAACATCCCTAAGAATCGGGAGGGTTCCGGTAATGACAATGGTTTCTCCGTGAAGTGGCCCATCTTCTGCAACTGTGGGAATAAATTTATGTTCGGCTGAATATTTCCGGAGGGTTATTCGCTTCCTCACTCTATCAAGCCATCCTTGAATATCTAATCCTGACTTAACGCAAGCCTCAATAAACACCAGACCGGTTGCTTTTGCATCCTCGCAAGCGTTATGAGACTTATACTGAATATTTAGAAAATCCGCTATCTCGGGCAAACCGTAACCGCGTCTGGCAAACTCACTCCAAGTTCTCCGGACAACTTTTGAATTGTCGAGCCATGTAATCGGAAATTCTTCCAATTGGTATTTTCCACAGGCCTGTGAAAACGCTACCCGGTCAAAAGCGGTATGGCAGAGGACTACCTGGTTGATCAAAACTTTCCTTAAGTAGTCATAGAATTCCGGAAACGTAGGTTTCCCTACCAGATCCTGACGTCGGATTCCATGAACCATACAGATAAATGGATCGAAATAATCCTGAGGATTGACCAGCGCTTCAAATTTATCGAAGATCTGCCCATCTTTAAAAAAAACAATACCAATCTGGCAAATGCTTGACCTGTCGGGATTGGCGGTTTCAAAATCAATAGCAATGAAATTCATGCCTGTTTAGTATTAGGGTGGTACCCCAAAGGTAATAAAGAAAGGGGAATAGAGGAATGGGGAGGGATCTATGAATATACGATTGAGTGCAGCTCTTCTTCAGAACCTATTTTACTGTATCGTCAGTAGTGCAGAACTTCTTTATTTCCTGCATGTACTGGTAGGCCAATTTGGAGATATCACGAGGGAAATCGTATTTATGATATCTGGCCATATTACAATTATCCAAAAGGAATTGATATTGATTCGCCATGTTTGGATGATTCTCCTCAATATAATTCAGTGAGAATTTATGCTTTGACATGCTTGGCTTACCGGCCATGTGGTAATTATACAAGTCCTCGAACGTCAGTATCCGGGCCTTTCCATTTCCACTACGAATGACCACCGGCAATATCTTGCCATAAATCAAATGCATGGAGGCATAGAAAGCTGTTGTGATAATCCAATCCGCGAATTCAGGCTTATTATTCAGGTATTTGCATACCTTTTCATTATGCAGTCCATGATCAAGATGATTTTTCTTCATAGTAGAAGTAATAGCCATCGGCAACCAGACATGATTCTTCTAAATTTTCAGTCATGGGCATGCTCTGACAAAAAATCCGGAATTTATCATCTGACACTTGAAACTTAATTTTACGCATGACTTCGTAGGCTTCAAACAGCTTGGAAGAAATGTAGTCAGAAAGATCAAATACCAAAAGAAAATCAAAAGAGATCATGCTATCAGGACGCAAATATATCCGGTAGGGCTTTATGTTTAAGTTGGTTTTAATATCGTTATAAAGACCTACCCCAATTTTCTGAGCTTTGGTTAGGTTTTCAAAAAACTGCTTCTTCCGCTCAGTATCAACTTCAGACCGGCCATCTATACGGCCTTGCATGTAGGCATTAAAGATGGCATTCTTGCTAACACCGACCGGCTTTTTCCAAACGACATCGATAGCACCAAAGTGTTCAACCGATTTTTTAGCCGTTGCAACTGTCATAAATTTAATAAGTTATGTAATAATTCTTTTCAAATATCCGGTGGTCAAATCCGGATCTGTGTATATGATTATCGGAAAAATTACGCTTTACTTGCTTAATTGTTCCGTAAACATGGAACAAAAGTAGAATAAAACTTGAACGAAACTACAACGAAACTACAACGAAAGTAAAACAATTGTCATACCAGTTGTATCCCCGTCTTCTGGAAAACCATGGTCCAACCGGTGGAATCCGATAGTTCACGGGCAAAGAACGGCGTGATTTCATGGGGGAAGGAGAGCTGCCTGACGAAAGGGGAGCAGCTGCTATCGGCTTTCATGATATCGCGTATCTGCAGGAGCAGATTCAAATTTTCGTCTGATAGTAATACCTGTTCTACCAGATCCATGGATCCTTTAATGAGGGGTGTGGCCACGGTGATGGCGATGAGTATGCGGTCGTTTTGCCGCTGGTAGTTATCGCTGTCGCTGGAGATGTGTCCGTAATCCACAAACAGGTAGGATCCGGTAATGGCTGAAATCTGATCTTTAATGGTTTTCTCATCCAAACCCATAATAAAATCGGTGATTCCGGGCACCAGACTGTGTGGGGTTAGTGCATCGATCTGAGATTTGAGTGCTGCATACGCGGACCGTTCGGAAGCTGCTGCCTGAAATAAACTCTGTACACCACTTTTTAGTGGAAATTTGGCAAAATACACCAATATTTCATTGAGGGTATTCATAGGATGCTGTTGATTTGGTTGATGCTCAGTTTGGTGGCTTCGGCAATCTTAACGAGGTCCATCTTCATATCGTGCAGGGATTTTACGGTATCAATCACCTCTTTGAGCAGAAGATCGAGGAATTCCACCACGCTCACGGTTTTGAGGCGGGTGGTATCGCCGTATCCGGCTTTGGCGAGCGAATACAAGCTATCGACGAATCCAATGCTGATTTTCCCATCCTGATTGGTGCCACTATTCCAAAGTATGCCGTATTGGGTGCGATGGGTGAGAAAGAGCAGGATTGCCCTAAAGTTGAACAGGATGGCGATTTTAGTATTCAAAGGGATACCTGCAGCTGTTCCATCCGGGAGTTTGTACAACCGGGTAACCATTTGATCGAGGATCTGATCGGATCCGGTTTTCATGTATTGGTCATGCAGGGTACTGGCATCGATAAAATCGCCTGCCGGCAGATCGGTGTTTAAAATCTCGCCGGTGAGATCCATGCGGTAACCGGGATATTGCATCTTCTTGATCTTAAGGTATGGAACCAGGTTCCTGGCAAAGGTGCAATCAATCTCCACATGCTTTTTGAGTTTCCGGGCAACCCTGAGCTCGGGTTCGTCGCCTTCGAGATCTTCAGGCAGCCAACGCTCCAGGAGATTGGTAAATTCGGACGGCATGGTCCGGATGGCCTGATTATTCTCATACACTACCCGGAACATGAAATTCAGGTTGCGGGATATCCGGTACACGTTTTCACTGAATGTATTGGCCTGATTGGTGTTGTGAACCTTGCGTTTATGAATTCCGGCCACGTCCAGAAAATAAAGGGTTTTAACCATATCGGCGGTAAGTGCACCGGTGGAATGGGCGGTCAGAAATCCAACGAGATGAATAAACTGGTCGGATGACAGCTCTTCCCAGCGATCTGGAAGTTGATAGGTATGGGTTGCAAAGCGAAGTGTGAGCATAATCAGGTCATTTGATAAAAACCGAAATATTCACTGTTAGGGTTAACAGGGGAGGTGATTCCGGCGGTGGTGAGCTGCTTAATGAGCATTTCAATATCATCAAAATATTCTTTTGCTTTAACCAGGAGTTTGTCGGCGAGCTTTTGTTTGGCCTGTTCATCGGAATAACGACTTTGCAAAGTTTTACTGCCTTCATTGCCTGCCTGACTGCGGATGGTTGCCGGCAAACTCAGGAAATCAAACCGGTCGAGTGCAAGGAACATCGTTTTATAAGCCAGGGCACGCTTTACTTTATCCACAATAACCGGCTTTTCTTTGATCCGGTCCCAGGTTCCAATCCGGGGCATAATATCATCAGCAGTGACCTCCTTGATCAGGAAAACCATTCGGGTAAAAAACCATGGGCTGTTATCGATTCCAAAGTACTTCTCAAATTCAATATAGCTACTGATAATGAGACTTTGACGCTCTATGTAAGAGGGCAATTCAGTATATCCGGGAAAGGAAAGTGCATTAGTATCGAGATGTGCCAGGAGGTTATTCATGGCGGCCCAGGCTGCGGTAATATATCGCTCCTCAATCTTATCCAGCTGGTATTTGTAGATATCCCCGTCGGTTTTATTGCGGGAAACAGCTATAAAAACAAAATGCTGATTCATCATGAGGTTAGCCAGGGCAAATTGTACAAACTCAACTGCCCGGGCTTTCACTTCATCACTATCTTCCTGAACAGGGGATTCATCGTGGTATTCCTTTAATGTGTTCCAGGTGCTCTGGCCGATCATGTTGATGATTTCCCGACTGACAGCCCAAAAACTGGGCAATAATTCATCGAGTGGTTGAGCTGCATCCCAGCCTTTAACGAATCTTCTGAATTCCTTGGTGTCTGTAAAAAAGTCGATTGCTGCCATTATTGTGGGGTTTTATCAAGGCGATCCTTGGGTGATATTTCAGCCTGACGCGGCGGTGCTGGGTTGTAGAATCCAAGCCGGTAACCCTGCTGATAAAGAACCGGAAAGTTGATCCGGATAGCTTGATTGATGGCTTTTGTGCACACTTCCTCGGCCCATGGCAAATTATGCAGGTAAATCAGGTAATTATAAAAAACATCGGCACCTGATTTTGAGATAATTCCGTCTTTTGATACGTTGGATATGGAGGAATCCACCCCTTTTGCGGAAAGGATCACCTGATCGGCCCGTTCGTCGTAAGTTTTAAGCGCCTCTATGTATTCTTTATATTTCAGCGGGATCTCCTCAAATCTCCAGCGCTGCTCTTCCTTTTCGCCCTGGAATGAGTAGGAGCTGAAGAATTTGCCCTGGTTGATTGACCCGCTCAGGAATTGACTCAGTTTCTGCAGCTCTGATTGGATGTATTTGGTGAGCAGATCCTTGTTATAATCGGTGCCCAGCTCAATTCCGTTAACTGTGAGGAGTGTTTTGTTTTCTGATTCCAGCGTTTTATTGGTGTCGCAATAGTTCTCGAGCATTTGCTCTTTTGACTCCACCCATGCCCAGGGGATGATCACATGAGTTTTTGCAGAAAGGCTGTGGTGCAGAAATGAATTGATATAGCGTGGAGTGAGGTTGGCTCCCACTATCCATTCCTTGATGCCTTTGTAGAAAGAATTATACCCGTATACTTCCTCGCCAAACGATGGGTTTTTATGATAGCTGATCGCCACCGGGAACTTGAGCGGATCTGACTGGAGCAAAACAGGGTATTGTTTGAATGTTGACTCATTCGCACTTAGCCAGTTGCCTACCAATGCCATATCAAAGTCACGTTCTTCAAGGTCATCGGCAAAGATATCCACTGCTTTGGTGGTAGCCAGCCTTGCACGTTTGTTGGAGATGAATTCGAGCCCGGCAATAGGCAATGGTCCTTTAATCTGCCGCGCTTTTGTGGTGCGCCATTTTACCCAGTAACTCTCCATGTGGTAAAATTCGCGGATTACCTTATTGCAGTACTCCTTATAATCATCGCGTAAACCACGGGAAGGCCAGCTATCGAGCCATTCCTCGATGAGCTTTTGTTCCTGCCAGTTCCTAAGGGGTTTCTTATCCTCGTATTCCAAGCGGTAAATCATCGGTCCCTGACCATACAACATCCTGACCTGCTTCTCAATGAGCTCAGGCAGTAGTCGATTACCACCAATCATCTGCTGTACCTCAGCAGGCAGGTTATTATCATTACCCATGAGGTATACTTTATACCCCATAAAATTCAGCACCGGTGGGGTGCGCAACCCTGGGAACTGGTCTATGTTGAGTATCCCGTTTGTATCAAGGGTATCGCCTATCTGATAGGTGAATACTGACCCTGCCTCCTTAACCCAGCCTAACCGACCCAGGTTACCTGTTTCCATTTGATTATTCATTAAACCAGATTAGTTTACGCAGTTGGTTACCATCCTGTGGGAATCCTACAAACCTAAAGAGAACACGGTAGCAGGTCTTGGGCTTACCTTTATCATCCTCAAACAGAAAGTAATTGGCGCTGTCCACTGACCACCTGTCCTGTGGTAGTTGCTTGCGCGTCTTGCATCCCTGGATAGTTCGGAGCACTGGCGATGCCTCTCCCTTGGTCCTGTTGTATGGATAGAATGCTATGGTAAAGGTACCGTCGGGCACCTTGCTGATCTCGTGAGCGAGCCTGATAGCATCCAATCCATTGATCGTATTCATGCTACCAAAGATCAATGCCGGGGCATGGCTGACAAAGGACAAGCATAACCTTTCACAGGTTGCAATGCAGTTTTGAACGAGTAAGGATGGGCACCACCTGACCTTGATCGATCGCCCTGGCATGCATCCTATGCCTGAATGTCAGAATTATTTATCAATCAATACATTCTGTCACATTTCCCGCAACCGGAACCCCTGCCATGCGGCCCGGAGAATTAGCGCTGCGGTTTTAACTGTCTTTTGTTTTTTGAAATTTTGAATTTTGGAAGGTCAAAAGCTTCATGGAGTGCCTTTTGTGTATTCAAACTCCCCAAACTGACAGGAATTTACGGGGGTATACTGGTGCAATTAAATTTTTTATTAAAAAAACATTTGTTTATAAAAAAGTAATTACCATATATTTGCAATGAGAATATCAGATGCTAGAAGTGTAAATAGTCGCTCGGTAAACACCTACGCTATGGCAACCTCAGCGCAAGAATTTATCCCGGTAACCCTAATGCCGGGATTTTTTTTTGAAAAGATTAAAAAATCTTCACATAGAAACGGGAGGGATCCCCGGCGATGTGAAGAGGGCGTACCCCTCGCCTATAGTAAGTTGGGGCAAACACTTATAGTATGTCAGATATTCTCAATGACGATCGCTATGAATGGATCTACTGTAAATACGTCACCCGCAAGGGAAAACGTATTTACCCGAAAACTGCCAAGTTTTTCAAGTTTAAGGTCCGCAGGAGAAAATAATCCTGAGCGATAAGGAGGGGCACTTGTAGGGAGTGCCTCTCCCCATATATAACAAACTCATTATTATAAAGTTCACCTAAGTTACCATATTTTCAATGTGTCCCATACCAGCACTTCGGTTTATTTCCTTCGGTAACCGATTCCCATATAAACCGTAAATAAGATACATCGCAGCTGATGATATCTGGGTGGACAAAGCAGCCTGATGTTGCAGCGGGATAGTGGTTTCACTCGATTTATCCATCTCAATACGGCCATCGGTGCGCTTGATCGGGCTTAAGTGGATAGACGATATCAGGTTTGGGCACTCGTTGGAGCCAATCCGGATTCTGGGAAGGTGTCTCATCTTCTCTGCAAGAAGCATAGTGAGCAGTTTGTAATGTTCATAGTAAAAGATGGTTCGCTGCTTCTCGTTCTTGAGTTCAACATTGAAGCCATAACTTTCCAGTTCCCGCTTCAGTATTCTGGCATCTGTGGTAATCCGTTCCTGATCGCCTTTCTTTTTGTTACCGGCCCGGTCGTGGTATAGAATGATCTTTTTGTTCTGCCGGTTGGCCCCGAAAAACATGAATATTTGCTTAGCCAGTTCATCCTGCTGAAGGGGATGCCAGCAAAAGAATTCTTTCAGTATCCTGAGTTCATTCTGCCGGGGTTTCTCCTGGGCCACCACTACGGATGAGAAATGGCCGGGATCATATCCCAACACCAGCGGATCCTTCGTATTATAATACTTCAGATATTCAGAAGTCAGACGGAACGTGTCTTTCAGGTTGAAATCATGGATGGATTTATAGGTATAATCATCATCGCAGGCATGAACCTTGTCATCAAATCCCCCAAAAAACATATCGACAATCCGCGTTACCCGGATCCCGCCGATCGCCGACAGAAATTCTTCCATCGTGAGGGATTCAATTTGTGTTTTAAAGTAGCTCAGGCCCAGGAAATCTTTGTTTACAAACGAGCTGGCACGCAAATAAAACACCGCTGAAGAACGCATGTGTCTCAGGATGGGCTTCCACTTCATCAGTTTACGGATATTACTGGCAATCTGTTTATCCATCGCCACCCTTTTTGACAAGTCCTTCTCCACCAACTTCTTGTTTTTCAGGGTTTCGATGTTATAGAGGAGCCTGTTCACCTGCAGGGAAACGGTTACTATCTCCCGGATCAGTTTATGATCGACCTGCTTCTCATATTTCTCGAACCAGTTATCCTCACCGAGGTCCACCCGGGCGGAGTCAGATAAACCAGTTATTCCCAGATAGTAATGCGAGGCGCGGGTCTGAGCCATTCCTCCCCTGAGGGCGGGGAATACCCGGCTCGCCAATTTCTCACCAGAGTTGTGCTTCATTTCCTCATTGAAAAAATGTACCCCGTTGGCACCAGCCACACTCTCCTGTTGATCGGTTGCCACCAGCCGGACGTGGTGCCCATTGGAGTACACCATGCTATGATTGGGGTTAAGGATAGGAAAACGTGGCTTTGCAAAATGGCTCGGGAGGTCTTTTTCACCAACTACAAAATCAATTCCCTGCCGGAGTAATGGCCGTTGGTTGTCGCCTCGCGGGGTATTGTAAAAGGTGATCAGGTTGGGCACAATGTTGGATACCAAAGCCATGTATGTTTTGTGACCAAAAAAGGAAAGCTCCCCGGGCATATCGTAAGCCACATTCATCATGCGCTTCCCAAACCACTCAGTTTTACCCGCTGCACGGCCCGCTTCCAGGAGCATGGTATTGGTATCGATCACCGATGCCAGGATCTGCATGCTGTTATTGTAGATGCGTTCGATCTCCTTATACTTTTCGCTGATGTCCAGTATATCACTCATTTTCAACTGGATTTACATCCTCAATATCAATTCCGGCATCCTTGTACATTCTCTTTTTTTCTTCATCCGATACCGGGAGCTTGTCAATAAGCTTGATGTATTCCCCATCGGAGTACTTTTTGGATATCTCCATGAGTGAAGATTTCTCATAACCGAGATCCTCGGGCCTGATATCGGGTGTGATCAGGAACACCGGCTGCTTGAGATCCTCCAGTTTAATACGGGATTCTGATTTTGTACGCAGTTCGTGAGCTTTCACGATCGATTTAAAGGCGATAGCGTTGTCGCCTTTTAAGATGCAGAGCCGGGCCAGGTCCTCCAGTTTATCGGCATAGATTTTATTCCAGACTTCGTTGCTGACATTATCGTTTACATGGAAAAAGGTGAGGGCATCATAAACCCTTTCCATGGCGGTCCAGTAATCCAGCTGCGGACGTCGGCTGACCAGGATGCGTGCGATCCGGGAGAGGTTGTTATGCTTTTCTGAATCCCGGATTTCAATGACGGCTTCCAGATCAAGCAAATACTCCTGAATCTTTACCGGGATGGACATTGATTGGTGGGTGCGCCGGAACTCCGCTATAACATCGGCTGGAAGGACTTCCAATTTTGCGAGATAGGAGCTCATACACCAAACAATTCGTTACGGAGTTGGTCAATCCTGCGGTTTTCGTGCTGTTTATTGATCTCCATGATGGCGAAAACATCCCCTTTTTCGCCCTGTTTGGCTAGTTCAACATCGATATTGTACTCGCCTATCGCGACTCCCTGCTCATAAAATCTGCGAACCTGACTCTGATCGTCCCGGAATTCCTCGTTAAACCGGCGAGCTTCGTCGGGATCCAACCCTAAAAGCACGATAATACGGTCGGAAGTGTACTTCAGTGCACCGTAATTCCGGATCTTGATCAGGGTGTTTTGATCGATCAGCATTGTATTTGACTCTTTATTTCGTTCCACTCAAACCTTCTACCGTCACGCTCGAGCGAAATGTCCTCACTCAATTTATAAACATGGTACCGGCGGACAATTACGTCACAATAGACTGGATCCAGTTCTAAGAGGTAACCCGACCGATCAGTCTGTTCGGCAGCCATGAGCGTACTGCCGGATCCACCATAACAGTCGAGGACGATCTCCCCTTTTCGCGATGAATTCTGCATGGGATAAGCCACGAGAGCCACCGGCTTCATGGTCGGGTGCAGATCGTTGCGGGTGGGCCGGTCGAAGTTCCAGAGGGTGGTCTGCCGGCGGTCGGAATGCCAAAGATGAGACCCGGTAGGTTTCCATCCATAGAGCACCGGTTCATGCTGCCACTGATAATCCTGGCGACCCATAACCAGGGAGTTCTTAATCCAGATACAGCATTGGGCCAGTTTGAATCCAGCCTCCTTAAATCCCTTCCGGAAGGCATATCCTTCGGAATCGGAATGGAAAACATAGATGCTTGCCCCATCCCGGGCCGCCTGAAACATGAGGTAAAACGACTTCCGGAGAAACTCCTGAAAGGCCGGATCGCTCATGTTATCGTTGGCAATGGTGAGCTGGTCATCGGTACCTCCTTCATAATTGACATTGTAAGGGGGATCGGTGATGATAAGATCAGCCGGCCGGCCACCCATCAGCCGGTTCAGATCTTCTTTGCGGGTGGCATCCCCGCAAACCAGTCGATGACGACCGAGCAGGAACAGGTCACCGGGCCGAGTGAAAACCTGATCTTTGCGGGTGGCCGGAACATCATCTTCCTGAATTTCATAACGCTCCTGAAAAATATTCTCCTTCTCGAAACGTCCGTCGATGAACTCGGGAACCATGTTCAAACTGAACTGTTCGAGCGAATCCAACCCGATATTGTATTTCTCAAACAGATGTGTATCGGGGTTCCTTTTGGCGAACTCCGAATTATAGGCTGCAATCTCTTCAACTGCCTCTTTTTTATCCTGAGCCTGTATGAGTTCAAAGGGGATTTCCGGAATGAAGAAACCGCGCTTCCTGAGTTCCTGAAGGGCTCTTTTGCGCTGATGCGCATCGATGATCCACAATTGCCCGTTCGAATCCTGCCAGGCTTTAAAGGAATACTTAAAACCCCGGCTGATAATGAGCATCTGCAGCTTCAGATTCCGCTCCGAATCATATAATTTGAAATCCTCTTGAAGTTCGCGGAAGGCCTCGAGCGGTGCGGTTGCCAAATTCGAAAGGTTATAAATGGTAATATCACGCATGAGTTTGTTCGCTAAGTATCTCTTTCATCAACTGTTCCTTTTCCTGGTGGTCAATGAGCCGGGTTTTCCAGTTTTCCGATGCCTTTTGATCCTTTTTATCACGATTCAGAAAACTTTTATACCGGGCAACATTGTTACTTACGTTCCGGTATTCTTCGAGAAACTGTTCCGGATTGCGTTTCAGCATGGCCTGCAGCTCGTACCGGATGCTGTACTGCCGGATCAGCGGATGCTCCAGGCGAAACTTCCCGGTATCGTTGTATGTCTGTAGTTCTGAGAAACACTGCAGATTCCTGATTCGTAATTCCGCCAGACCTGACACTTTATCGGAAGACGGTTCCTGATCGATGAGCCGGTCGAGTTCAACCATCTTCCGATAAGTATAGATCCTGTCATTGTATAGGATGGTCGCCTTCTGTATGTCCGGGTTCTCCAGATTCTCCCAGTTGATCAGCGGATATTCCTGCTCCTTCGTCAGCCTGGGTATCTTTTTTTTCCCCATCTTCTGAAATGGTTTCAGGAGTGGGCTCAGGTGCATTTTTCTGTGAGGATTTTGCCATCTTTTTAGGTTTCCCGGGCCGGTCAATTTTACCGGGTTTGGCTTTTAACACCTCAACTTCCACATGTCCCCGGTTGGCATTGATCTCTGCTACAGTTGCCACGTCTAAAAGTTCCCAAAGCACGTCCTGCTGAAGCTTTGCCTTATCGGGATCAAATAAACGGCGGAGTGATTTCGCATCAGGTTTATGCTGCTTGAGCAAAGCAATGTCAGCCTCGAGGTGCCCCACATCTTTCATCTGAAAATAGTGGGAATGTTTGTTTTTAAATTCCATGTTATAACGCTTTTAATACCAGATGAAAAGTATTTTGCATTGCAACAACGGGAAAGGACAGTCCTACAAAGAAAAAGCCGCCCCCGAGGTTTTCATACCCAGAAGCGGCTTCTATCGAGATAGGAGAAAAACTATGTCTGGTAACGGGTGCCGGCAACTTCCACCAGGGTAGCATCGTCGAGAATCCGGAAGGAGATTTTACTGCCTGTCCGACCGGTAAAGGTGGCGGCATCAATGAGAACAAATACAGCACTGTCGGGAATAGTCGGAGGATTAGCCCCTGTAGTGATTCCAAGAATGTCAATCACCCGTCCATAATCAGCCGAAGCAATCCCGCTTACGGTTGCAATGGCAGCTGGTGCAGCATTAGGAGAAAGACGATACTGCGGATTATCCGTTACCGGTATGTTGGTTGCGGCTGCCGCAACTGTATCGGGTTCAGCGGTAACAAGGTTCCCAACATATTTGAGCGACTGACGGTAGCTTTTGCCTTCGAATGTGAGAGTCACCGCTTTTGCTTCATTGTCTTTTTTCCGCTCATAGGATTTGAGTGTCATCGATTTACAGGGGTTGCCCAGGATATAATAATCAGTGGATTCGCACTCCCGGTAAATGATAATAAATTCAGATCCGCTGTACTCTTCGAGGAAGTCCATCAACTTAACAGGATTACCACCCATGATGAAGGTGAAAGTATTGGTGTGATCAGTGGTGATCTCCCCTTTCTCACCCGTTCCGGTATCCTTCAGTGTATTCTTGATTGCCTCAAAGGAGTGCATATATTCCCCCGCCTTGAGGGTGATCGTGCCTACCTCCCGGTCAGCGTTTGGGGCAGGAAAAGGCACTGTGGTATCAATCTGGTCACGGGCGATCAGCCAAACAATGTAGCCAATCTGGTTACCGGCTGATTCCCTGTCAGAAACGGCACTGATGTTGCCAATCAATCCCATTCCGGCCAGTACTGCTCCTGATCCGGTTACCTCAGCGGCAACCTTGATATTATCACGCGAAGGATCATTAACCGCAAAAGTTACCGCGGGAACCGCGAATGCCATGAGCAGAATCATAAAGAGTCTGACGCGGGCTTTACCCAAAGCCTGGCCGACCTTACGATCGGACCAGGCAATTTGCTTCTTATTCATTTTCATTTTCGTATGCTGTTGGATTGAGTTGATTAAGCCGGCATGTTTGGCTGATAAGTCGCATTGATAGTGCGTACACCGGCAACGCAACGCTCGAGCTCGAGGAACTTATCGTCTTCGCCAACTTTGGTATAAACTACCATCAGGTAATCACCAACATCGGTTGGGGTCCAGTTGGCGGTTATGGTGGAGAACTTATCCGCCTTAGCCACCCTCTGCGGGTTCGTTAAATGTCCTGCCTCAATCACATAAGCCTTTCCGGCTACAGCACCGGTGATATCGGTGATGGCTTTTGCCGGAGTGGTGTTGGCCACCGACTTGAACCATACGTTAACCGTACCGTCGCAGGTAGTGACATCATCAGCCAGTTCCGTTACCGGGTGATTCATGAAGATAACCTGATCAGCAAAGTTATTGGCAATGAGTAACGCACGGGTGGCGAAACGTTTTCCGGCATAAGCAGCCGAGGTTCCTTCTTTCCAGGTTGACCAGGCAAATACACTCTCCAGACGCTGTTCAAAAGCGGTCTTAAGCATCTCACCCGGAACATACTCCAGCAGCTGGATGTTACCCGGATCGGTGATCCACATCAGGTTAAGCTGACCCATGTTCGGAACCCAGATGATCGGCATATCCTCATCCTGCACTTTATCGAGTGGAATGCCATTAAAGTCGAAATCCTTACCGTACTTAGACCGGTATCCGTTGGCATACCACTTTTTGTGGTTTTTATTGAGGTAAATAGTTTTACCCATAAGGGTAGGCAAACCTTCTTTTACTTTTTCCACGAATGATTCCACAACGGCCAGCATCGTGGTTGAATCGTATGAGCCATAAGCAGAATCAACCAAAGGCATAACCTTCAGTTCGTGGTAGTAGCGCAGCAGCGTATACACAACCCCGGTACCTGCATGCAGGTAATGACCGGCTTCACTGGTGGTAGGCTTGCGGAAAATCCCCATCACATTACGTTCGTTCTGCTCAGTGATCAGCCTTTTGGCGATGTTCAGCAACATCCACTCGATCTGGTTCCACTTGATCGGATCGGAACCACTCGTGTTCAGATAGCCAATGTACTGCCGCTCGATCCATTTCAGGCTCTGGAAGCGGGTTTTCATCATTGCATCATCCACATAACCCATTTCGGGCTGCAGGCTGACCCCACCTTTAAACACTTCACCTTCCTGATAGGCCTGGGAGAATTCACCAAAGAAGGCATTGGTGATGAGTTCCTTATCCTGCACTCCATAGCGCAGGGGGAAGATATCTTTCACACTCGGCAGCTCGAGGATCCGGGCGATCAGGGCGTCCTGACGGCGGACCACATACTGATTACCCAACCCGGCCGATTCGAGATCGGTATAGGTGACCAGATCAGATTTAGGATCTAACGACTTCGGATCCAACAGCCCTAGCCTGTTTAAATCCTGCATACGGACCGATAAGGAGTGACCGTAATTCTTCACTTCCTTGCGGAAGGAGTCTTCCAGTTCGGCATCGGGATCGTCGTCGATCGCTTTACCTTTCATGAGAATTTTGTTCCAACGTTTGGTACCGTCAAACAACGGGTGTTCGATGCCGAATGCATGAGTAGCCGTGTGACGGCCAGCTCCGATAATGAGTGTGAGTTTCACTTCTTTGGGTTTGTCATCTTCAGTGGTTGCAGAAAGCTTACCAACTTTACCCTTTAAGTCTTCAACCTCACTTTTCAGGGTTTTGTTTTCGTTGGCCAGCGTGGTAACCTGTCCAACCAGGTCGGCAGGCTTTTCAGGAGCAGCTTCAGTACTGGCAGCGGCACCATCGGCAGTATTCGCATCCTGCCCGATAGTAGACCTCACCAGTTCAAGAGCTTTATCGTGGGCTTCGGCTTTGCGGACGTTTTCTACATCAGCAGCCAGGTCGGTGTACAATTCGGAACTGTATTGCTTTTTGTACTCAGCAACAATCAACTTCCATTCTTCCGCCGACGGTTCTTCTTTAGCCTCGACTTTGGCCAAAAGGCCCAAGGATTTGAGGATTTTCCGGAATCGTTCTTTAAAGTTCATGAATCAAGAGATTAAATTTAAAATTGCTTTTTGTGTGGCCTTATTGGGTACGCCGTAGCTCATGCTGAGATTGTAAATCTCGGACAGAACATCCTCCAGCGTTTTCCGTCCGTCGATCAGCCCAAGACTCGTGGCATCTTCAGTGAAGAATGTCTCCCCCTCGAAGACTCCCCTATCGTTGTCGGGGATATCGGGACGTGCGTTTTTAACGGTGTTGATGAACTCTTCGGCGAGCGGGTTGAGGACTTCTTTCCGGAACTGGTCGGGTTTGCCTTTACGTAAGTCATTATATTTTTTGTTTTTACGTTTGGATTGATCGGCATATTCCTCGATGAATTTGGCACCGAGCTTCTCATAATACGGAATGATATCCAAAAAGGAAGTCATGGTACCAATGGATCCGAGGATATCGAATCCGGTAGTGGCGTAGATTTTATTGCTATTAATAATCAGGTACAGACCCGCACTCGCGGCCACACTTTCCACCAAACCGATAGCCGGTTTCGTTAGATTCTTAACCGCTTCGGCAGCCACATCCAGATACCAGGCATCGCCCCCGCCGGAATTAACATGTAACAGGTGCCCGATAATTTTTGGGTTGGCGTCAGCTGTCCGGATATCATCAACAAACTTTTTGGTTGAAAAGTAAAAGTCCCAGGGATCATAATCGGCGAAGATTGTACCATGGATCATGTGAAGGGCGATCGAGTTATCCGGGATCTGCATGTCGTCGAACTCGCTGGTAAGAGAAACATTTGCTTTTGCCAGCATGTGGTTCTGATTCACACGAGCCCGATACGTCAGGTTTAGTATTTTGACGAGATCCTGTACCTGACGGGTGTACGTGTATTCCTCATCGTCCATCATTTGATCTTTCAGGAAGATTTCAGCGAGGAAGGCATTGGCCGCTTCGCCGGTTATCAAAAGGTTGCCGGAAAAGAAACTACGATACGAAGGATGGATAAACTTGCGCGCCACTTCATTTTTCTTGTGAAGTAACGGTGGCGCGCGCCCCGTGGAAAGGACTTTAAAACAAGGAAATCGGGGATGTACGGATAAAATCGAGCACATCGGCATTCGGTTTCGGAGCCAGTGATACCCTTACCGGGGTAGAAATACTACCCCATATCAAAACAGAGTCGTCCGATCCATACAAGAGAACCACCGCTGGCCGGTTGAACCGGTACCGCAATGACATTTCGGAGCTCAATTTTTCAGCAATCAGCTTTAAGGTCTGTTTAAAGCATGGATTACCCATTACCTCGGCAGGCTCTTCATCGGGGATCAGATTATTGGTTGCCAAAATCAGGTCCCAGGTTTTTCCATCTTTCAGGGTCACTACCCCATCGGTTATCGATTCAACATCTTCACGGGGAACAATCCGGATGTAATCGGCATATTGTTTTGGCATGGTTTTGTCCTCATTTTTAGTACTGTTTGTCCCCTGCTACGGGACAAATCGTTAATAAATATTTTTACTTACTGATATCCAACTCTTTGCAGGTTTTCCGACAGGATTTTATGTATTTTTTCGCGGTGACGGTAGTCTTTTTTCTTCAGCGTGTCGAATTTTGTGCCCGGATTTCGTATTCCGATGCCGGCCATAAATGCTTCGATCAGATCCTGGTAATCCATATTCAAATCTTCACCCGCCAACATATATCCGCGAAAAAACTGATTAAACTCTGCAGACAGATAATCGTTTATTTTATCGATATCCTCCCGGGTGAAATGTACGTAATGGGAGGTAGCGGTTCGGAGACCGCGCTCGGGTAAGATCAGATCGACCGGAAAATCGCCCTTGCAAGTTTGTACCGACTGGGGTTTATCGGAATACCTGACCCTAGAACAGATGTATTTACCCACATCCCGGCACCGGTCGATGGGGATGGGTCCTTT
Source organism: uncultured Bacteroidota bacterium (assembly GCA_903919925.1). Taxonomy (GTDB): domain Bacteria; phylum Bacteroidota; class Bacteroidia; order Bacteroidales; family UBA12481; genus UBA12481. Next base: position 23,702 of record CAIXKO010000602.1, read on the forward strand.
TTTTGGGGATCCGAATATAAATCGCAGGAAGTCTTCGTGCTCTTCTTTTCGGATTATCAGTTTGATGGTTTCACTCATTTCCGTCGGTTTTTAGGCGGAACTTTACTTGGGATACAACAGCCAATGTACTCATTTTTAGGACTATTTAGTGGTGAATTATCAGTTAACTTTCGAAAATTATACTGGAAACGAAACCGTTGTGTACTTACAACACAAGTTTAGGGCTTAACGCCTTGACTATCTGTGTTGTTGGTGTGTTGTTGGCCTTTTGCAAAAGTGCCATGTTGTAAGCTGTTGTAGGCTGTTGTAGGCTGCCCAAAAACAGTAGCCTACAACATTTTGACCCTTGTATATATTTGATTGATTGATATTTGCAGGCTTCATTTTATTTTGTTGTAAGTGTTGTAGGCTGTTTCGCCGTTCGTTTCACTATTAGTTTAAAAAAATATAATAAAATTAAGATATTGATTATTAAGATATTATACTCTCATGACGTGATAGGCATACCTCACGCCGATGCCGGCCAAACGGATCCCCTTGCGTTCGAATTTTAATTGTTTGAGAGCTTCACCAATTTTTTGAGAAGTTACAAAAGGTTTATCTCCGGACGGGATTAACCGGCTCTTGGTCATCTCCTGGAGAATCTGCTGGGGTTGCTGAAATTCTCCTTCATCTTCAGTGGCTGGCTTGGTATAATAGGTTTCAATTAACCGGAGAGCCGTGGTTTGCTCCCTGTACCGCTCATTGTACCATTTGAATTCCGTATAATCTTCCATCATGAATTTATATTCGAACGCCTCCTGGTCCATCAGCATCACCGCCTCGGCCCATAATTGATTCAGATCCACCTTGGTTGAATACGCCTGGTTAATTCCATCGAGCTCAATACAGGCGAAACGGCGGGTTCCCATGTTGGAGGAGATGAATCCACCCAGTTCCTCCGTGCGGTTGGTGGTAAACATGGCGCTGGCAATACGGGGCACCGTCATCGGGAACGGATCGCGATAATGTTTAACCACCACCAGGCGATCGGATATCACCTTTTTGAATTCATCGGAGGTGCGGTTGGATATCCCGACCATCTCATCGAAATTCACGATCAGATTTTTGGCAAAAGCATCCTCGAGGAGAAAGTTATGATTCGGGTTCTGGCTTACCACGTAAAATTCCTTTAACGGATCGGGCACCAGAAACCGGGTGAGGTATGTTTTCCCCACGCCTTCCTCACGCTGGATGAATCCGAGGGCAGCTTCATTCGGATGCTTACCCAGGGCACAGGCAACGGTAGCAACCAGCCATTTTCGAACGATCCTGCACATGCGGGCCTGATAGTATCCTTCCTCTTTATCGCCGAAATCACGGGCCGTGAGGTGGCTTAAGAGCAGATCGATATGGCTAACCCCTTTATATTGCTTACGGAGGCCCTCAAAGTATTCGGTTATCGGGTTATAGGTTTTCACCTGGTTGGGGCTCCGGAGGATCTTCCGGAGGATGGTATCGGAAACGCTCATCCCCGAATCGGTACAATGCAGGCTGATATCGTCGAAAGAGGGGGGAAACAGGTATTGTTTTTTCTTACTGGTGATCACTGACCGGGAGGGATCGAAACAGTTTACCCGGATATCGTAATTCTCGTTCAGAAAGTTGATGATCTCCTGGATCTGCGAAAGAAATTTGCCAGAAGGATTATTGTTTTTTAAAGGGGTAAGTTTGCGGGATTCCATGGTGGAAAATGGGTTTAGTAGCGAAGTTTACTGAGTTGAATGATTGCCATTGTTTCTTTTGGATATTTTTTAAACCAATCCGCAAAGTCCTGAGGGGATAATCCATCGTTTTTTGCCAGAGTTTTAGTATTTAAATCTGAGTCCATATCGTCGATAAACCATCCTAATGCAGTCCAATCTAGTTTTTGGATCCCTACTTTACTTTGGTTAAATAATTCAATCTGCTTACTTCTATAGGGTTTACCTTCCCATTGCCTAACAGAAAGTATTGCCTTACCCGAGTTAATCTGATCAATTCGATACTTCCAGAGTTCATAATTTGCCCGGATGGTATGCTTTTTCACATTGTAAAAGAGTTTTTTCCTGAAGTCTGTTTCCTCACCTTTCCGTTTGTGAGTTACCGGGAACTGCTTTGCAATCATTAACACGTATGTTTTCATTCTCATATAGATTAGAACAGCGTTTTTTGTCCAGACAATAAGAGTCTTTCTGCCTTAGAAAATTTGAAATCCCTAAATGCGGTAATTCCTTCAAAACCCCTTTCCAATTCGAAAATTGCGCATTGAATTCTAGCATAATCAAAAGTGCTACGAGGTAGGGCTGTAATTGATTTAATACCATAATCAATCAATTTTTTCATACGGACCGATGAATCAAGTAATAGAAACCAAGGCATTAAGGCAATTACATGATCCGACATATCCATGCATTCGAATAAGATGCGGTAACCGATTTTCATTCCGTTTTCTTTGATATGATCAGGGATTCCGTATACATATTTAGAGCTGAAAGGGGGATTCATAATTATGCAATCGAATTTCTGATGCTGCAGGTCAAAATAATTATGAGGGGCAGTAACGCTATAGGAACTCAGAAATCTAAGCATGTTTCCGCAACCGGCTGTTGGTTCTAGTACAGTATTTGTTCCGTATGGAATCATATCGGCCATGTATTTTGCAACCTCTAAAGGAGTTTGGAAAAGTTGACGAAAATCATTCATGGCTCAGCAAAGGCTATCAATTACCTTATCAATAATGAATTCCATCACCGGCGGAGTTACAGCATTCCCTAACTGCCTCACCTGAGCGCGACTGTCGCCCAAGACGATGTAATCCGAATCGAAGGCCATACCTAGTTTTACCTCATGGGGTTTCAGCATACGGAAATAGCAGTCCTCGATCTTCACATCATGATCAAAACTGGTGATTAACTGGTGCCGGTCGCGGGTGGTGAGGGTATTCATGGGTTCCGATACATTGCTGGCCTGCGGCGATTTGTAATAGGATGATAAAAAAGCCCTCCAATTTTCAGGTAAACAAACCATGTTTCGGGTCTGTTCTCCGGGGACCTGCATTGGCTGTTTAGCCAACGCAGGTCCTAAAATTGGATCGGATGTTATGTTCTTAAATGTCCTGGTATATTCAATACCAAGCGCCTCACATACAGGCTTTATGGCAATCCAAAAGGTGCCATCTTTTGCCAAAAAAAGCAGAGTTTTTCCGTTGAACTCTAAAAAACGTTCAATTGACTGTCTCATAACGATTTAAAGTTAAATGGTTGCAACGCAGGTCCAGGGATTTGGAAATTATCAAGACATATTTTATCATGGCTTCATCCTTTCCTTGATCCAATAAATAAATAATCCTACTTTAGATAGATTAACAATATTTTCTATTTTCTCTCTTTTTACATAAGAGTCAAGACCTCTTTCTATTCCATCAAATCTGCCAGTATGTTCAAGACTTTTATTAAAAGTAATCTCGTAGGTTGCGCTACCATCTGGATAATCACAGATAAATTTGGTCATTAAGACCTTGTATCCAACTTTTTTCATGGCTTCATCCTTTCTGCTATCCAATCGTAGCAATCCATATAGGCGTTTATCTGATCTGTATTTTCTCGATCAAATAAGTCATAGGCTCTTTGTTCTGCTTCTTTTGGTGTAGGCATCATTTTCCCGGCATCAGGAAGATGATCAGGCAGTGGGCAGTCGGGATGAATAATATTTTCATCATTTATGTGCTTATTAATTTTCTCGCACCTTTGATAGATATCGCCAACTCCATTACTATTTGATGAAGCTGCCACGGTATAAAACCTGCTGCTCGGACATTTCTTACAACATTCAATTATTATCTGTTTCATTTCGTGATTATTTCATTTTAAAGAGAGAGTAAAAAGGCTGAGGCCGGTAACTCAGCCCATGTTTTGCGGGATCCGCTCGGTTTTGGGCTAACAACCCTATTGAGTATTTTTAGTCTGTTTATCCTTCTTTTTTCCTGCCGGCCACAGCGCACAGCACGCCCAAATCACGATCAGCGCCACCAGTATCCGGTTACTATCTTCAAATGTCATTTTAAGGCACGATTAGCGTTTGTACTATCCATCCAAATAGTATCGATGAAATTGGTTACATAAGTTTTGTGCCGGTGTATTGCTGATCCTGAAATGAATAGCAAGGCAGAATCCCTGCCGGTAAAAGTCCGGCTAAGCGTATCAACCGGCTCAATATAAAAAATGGTGATATCTGACATGGGAAACCCATAAGGATCATGCCGATGAACAAAAGTGCAGGTGTAGGTAGCGATAACCCAGAAAACAATGTATTTCATAGCTTTTTGTATTAAAATGTGAGAAATAGCCTTTTGATTTTTTTAATCACATTGATTACCTTTTGAATCGGGATCCGGACGGTTGCACCCGAATACCACTTTTTTACGGGAATGGGTGTGCTCATTTTCGCCTCGATTCTCCCCCAAACGGGATCACGTTGAACATCTCCCGCGCCCGATCAGCGATGCGGTCGCCGTAAAACTTCTCCCAGTACCGGTTTACACCATCGGTGCTCTGGATTGGATAGTTGGATGTGGCATGGGTTACGGTGTGGTGTATTTTAAACATCTCGGCCCGGGTGGTAAGAATGTTCTCCATTACGTTAAGCTGGATCCCGTAATGAATGGCCAGTGCCTGGTCGCGGATTTCTTCGCCGATATCGTCGAAACAATACACATCGTGCTTAGTTTTGTAGGGTTTCAGCACTTTGAGCCCGCCGTTTTCCTGATCGGCAAAGTCCGATTTGATTTCCGTGCACTTCTGGATTTTGAAATAGGGCTTGAATTCCGGAGTGTTGAGCTGACCCGATTTATCGAGAAAAATGAGCAGGTGCTGCATCACATACATGGCCAGAGTTTTTCCCGATCCCTTTTTACCGATGGCCAAAATACCTTTGTACGGATCGCCTTTAAAATGATCGAACTGGCCGGTAAAATACCAGAACAGCTGCTCGTATGCCTGGCGATTCTCTTTGTCGATCACAAAATCCGATTTAAAATCGCGGCCAATATGCTGGAGAATGGTTAACCCGGTTTCGATGTCAATATCTACCAGAACCGGCTTGTACTGCGCCCTTTGTATATACTTTGAGAAAGCATTGAGGGCATGGTTTAAACTGATGGGGTCCATGTTAATAGTTGATAGTTTCGGTGGTTTCGGTTATCGGGCGGCTCTGGCTCTTTTCATCGATCCGGAAAAATCCTTTATACCCGCCGCTCATGGCAAACTCCAGAATCCGGATGGCCAACATATATTCAGTGTTCGAGATTTCGGCCAACCTTTTCAATCCGCAAACCTCCATGCGGCTGCGCATGGTAATGTGGTGCTGCTCCTGCAGGTACTCTTTCCACATCTGCCAGGCGGTAACGAAATCGACGTGATCAAAGGGTGATTTCACCGGGATGGGATTGGCCGGCAAAATCATTTCGTTCAAATCGTTCGCCAGTTTTTGAACCAGTGCCCACCTGCGTTTCAGGTTATTGGAGCGCTGTGTAAAGTTTTTGCTTTGTGGCAGCTCGGGAAGCAGCTCCTCCATTTCATCCTGCACCTCAGCCAGGGCTTCGTATAACTTATCCCATTCGTTTTTCATACGTTCAGTTGATTTAGTAAAAAGGGGGCCACCCTCCCCCATTTCCCAAGTAAAGCTCCAGTAATTCAAATCGTCAGGTGGCCCTGAAGCTGACAAATGAAACAGACAAACAAATTATTCTTTGAATTCCCGCATGTTGGGGTCATCCTTGATCAGTTGGCGAAACATCCAGATGCCGTAATAAATGAATGCCAGGCATCCGGCAACTCCGCCGATGATTTCAAACGGGTTGCGGTTCAGTATCATAGCCATCATGGCAGGATCTCCTTTACCTTGTGTTTTGCACAATTCAGCAGATCAATTAACTCCTGAATGCTCTTTTGTGAGAGCGATAAATTAACCGCTTCATAATCCACCGTAAAGGTTTCCACCGGTGGAGTAATCGTGATATAGATACGTGCCCCGCTCTGGTGCTGGGCAACAAATTTGATTTGATCATAAAAAACGGTCACAATCGGATCGGCATACGGTTCAGGAGCGGTGGTAACCGATACGGCAGGTTTCAACGGTACGGCAGGCAGGCTTGATTCCTTTATCTGCTTAACTTCCTCCTGCAGGGGATTGATTTGTGTGGGTAAATCAACCGGTAACCGGCTGGGTAAGGGCGATTCGCCGGTGCCATGCAGCAACCAGTCTAAATTAATTTCCAGTTTTTCAGCGATCTGGATAAATACCTGATCAGTAGGAATACGAACTCCTGACTCGATTTTGGCATAATAGCCGCCTATCCCAAGAGTTTTCCCCATTTCATTTTGATTTTTCCCCAGGTGATTGCGTAGCTGTAGCAGCCGCGCTCTTACTTTATCAAATTCAAAGTTTGTCATGTTTATTGTGGTGTTAAAGGTTTCTTATATCGATGTGTATTAGTATTCAGATCCATGTATTGCTTATAAACCATTTCCAGCTCCATTTCAATCATGGCCCGCATGAGGGTATCGAGCTTGCTGGTGGCCCGAAATTCTTTTTCGAGCATGTTGATTTTCAACTCCAACCGTGTTAAATCACTCATAGCTGTAGCCATGCAGCCGTACAAACAGATCCTTGCGTATGGCATTATATTCTGCCTCTGTAAGCTTGCATACATATACCACGGTATATTCGCCGGCCGGATACGCCATTACATTCATGTAATTTTCCACATGCGTGGATGCTTTCTTTTGCACCTCCTGCTCATTCGGTTCCAGCAGCATGGTTAACTGCTTTTCTTCCCATGATTTTCCGGTATAAACACTGCAATCAATTCCATAATAGGCCATTATACGGCGGTTATTGGCCAATTTCCGTTTTTGTTTTTCCATCATCATAATTACGGATGGAGCAAAAACGAGGATCAGTATAAGGATCACGCCGATGATTTTAATGGTATTCATATTCATCAATCAGGTTAAATTAATCCCATCCGCTGGGCCCAAAGCATTAACTCAATCCGGTTATTGGCTTCCACCTTGCACCGCACGCGCTTCAGATACTCGCGTACCGATGATTCCTCCAGGTGGAGCTCAAAGGCAATCTCCTTATCAAATTTGCCTTTGGCGGCCAAAATGGCCACCTGGTACTCCCGTTTGCTCAGCACGCCCATGGGGCCAGCGGGCATTTTACACACTTTACCCTCGCCGGGGCAAGTGCCGTGATATCCGCAATCCCAGCACTCGGGGGTGGTTTTGGTGCCGCGCAAATCGGGGTTAAGATCAAACCCGCCAAAAACGCATTTCACGTATTGAATAAGCATGTCGGTACCATCCAGTATATTCATATCGTGCTGCAGGGAATGTACGGCGGCGGTATCGCGGATAAGGTGTACCTCAAAAATATCGCGGATAGCACCCGGCAGCTCAATAAAATCCTGAGTTTTTCCCTGGTAAATGGCTTTCAGTTCGCCATCGTG
>CAIXKO010000603.1 GCA_903919925.1 uncultured Bacteroidota bacterium
GAAATACAGATCGAAGGATGAATTTCAACGCATCGTGAATAAGTTTTTCCAGAACTGCCAGGAAAAAGGCTATTCCGAGGAGGTTACCCGGGAGGTCTGGCGACAGATAGAATCATTCGCTGCTTACTCGTTCTCCAAGGCACACTCCGCCAGTTACGCGGTGGAAAGCTACCAAAGTCTCTACCTTAAGGCATATTTCCCGAAAGAATTTATGGTGGCTGTACTTAATAATTTCGGGGGATTCTATTCTGCCTGGGTCTATATCAACGAAGCCCGCCGTTGGGGCGCTGTCATCCATCCCCCCTGCGTGAACCATTCTAATCAGCTGACCCGGATTATTGGGAAAGATATCTATCTCGGATTTGGCTACGTGAATGACGTGGAACAGGACCTCGGTAACCAGATTGCCAATGAAAGAAAGGAAAACGGGGAATTCAGCGATCTGGAAGACTTTGTAAGCCGCATAAAAGTTGGAATTCAGCAACTAATTCTGATCATCAGGGTTAATGCTTTTGGATTCACCGGAAAAACAAAATCCACTCTTCTTTGGGAAGCACACATGCTCCTGGGTAAAAAGGATTCCAAGGAACTGCAGAATCGCCTGTTCGAACTGCCACGAAAAAAATTCATGCTTCCTGATCTGGAACGAAATCGTCTCGAAGATGCTTATGATGAACTTGAATTGTTTGGATTCCCCGTCACCTGCTCCTATTTCGATCTGCTAAAAACCTCCTTCCGCGGCGAAATTAAAGCTCGCGACCTGTTAACTCATGTTGGCAGCAAGGTGCGAATGGTAGGTCAGCTTGTTGTTATCAAGTATGTTCGTACCATAAAGCGCGAACTGATGCACTTTGGCTGCTTTCTCGATGATACCGGCGAATTTTTCGATACCGTTCACTTCCCTCAAAGTCTGCGACTATACCCTTTTAAAGGTTACGGAGTATACCTTATCCTCGGCAAAGTAGTGGAAGAGTTCGGTTTTGCATCTGTCGAAGTAGAGAAAATGGCCAAACTGCCTGTCAGAAACCTCGACGATAAAGGTGCATTGCCCGAACTTAAGATTCAGCAAGGTTATAACCCGTTCGAACAATACAGCGGTTCTGCTTTGTAATCGGATTTTTTAACTGTTTCCGTTGCGATTTTGCCGGAAACTTCCTACATTCACCCGTAAAGTTGCTGTACATCCGGCGCATACCGGCCTTTATCGATCTATACTAAGCTGTTACTTAACAACATGATAAAGTTTTTTCAGGATTTAAAACGCAAGGATCATAAACCCGGATTCGGTGGTCTCGAAATTTTCAAGTATATCGGTCCCGGCCTCCTGGTTACCGTGGGATTTATCGATCCCGGAAACTGGGCGTCCAACCTGGCTGCTGGTGCAGGTTACGGATACACTTTGCTGTGGATGGTTACCCTCTCCACCATCATGCTCATTATCCTGCAGCACAATGTAGCCCACCTGGGAATCGCCACCGGACTCTGTCTTTCCGAGGCTGCAACCACCTACCTGAAACCAAAGTGGTCAAAACTGATCCTCGGATCTGCGATGCTGGCCTCCGTATCAACTTCAATGGCTGAAATCCTCGGCGGTGCTATTGCCCTTAATATGCTTTTTGAGGTTCCCATAAAGGCCGGAGCCCTTATGGTGCTTGCCTTTGTCATCATTATGCTTCTCTCAAATTCCTACCGCCTCATCGAAAAATGGATCATTGCTTTTGTCTCTATTATCGGACTCTCATTTATTTATGAACTTAGCCTGGTCCAAATCGATTGGGGCCAGGCTACTCTGGCGTGGATCACCCCTTCATTCCCAAAAGGCTCAATGATTATCATTATGAGCGTTCTTGGCGCTGTGGTAATGCCGCACAACCTGTTTCTGCATTCCGAAGTGATTCAGAGCCGCCAATGGAACCTTAAAGATGACAAAGTAATCAAAAAACAGCTTGATTTTGAACTGTTTGACACGCTGTTCTCCATGCTCGTGGGGTGGGCCATCAACAGTGCCATGATCCTCCTGGCCGCCGCCACTTTCTTCAAAACAAAAACATCCGTTACTGAACTTTCTCAGGCTTACCAGATTCTGGAGCCCCTGCTCGGCGGACAAGCGGTTATCATCTTTGCTGTTGCCTTGCTTTTCGCGGGAATCGCTTCAACCATAACCTCCGGTATGGCAGCCGGATCTATTTTTGCCGGAATGTATAAGGAACCTTATGATATCAAAGATAACCACTCCAAACTGGGAGTTATCATATCCTTACTGGTCGCTACAGGCATCATATTTCTGATATCCAATCCATTCAAGGGACTCATCATTTCTCAGATGCTTTTAAGTATTCAACTTCCTTTTACTATCTTTTTGCAGGTTTATCTTACCTCTTCCGAAAAAGTAATGGGGAAATACAAAAACACAACACTGACCCGATTCACCCTCTATACCGTTGGCGCCATAGTAACCGGTTTAAATATCGCACTTCTGATTAGCCTGATAATTAACTAATATCAATTACCGGACACCAATACTTACCCCTGATGTGATTAGCTTTCATTCTTTGGATCATCTGATAATCTGATCTTTCTTCCAATAAACAGTGTACCGCTGGTCAAATAATTGATAGAAAGGCACTAAAACAACTGAATCTCCAGTACTTGCCGGAGCTTTAAACTCAAGATTATCAATAGCCAACCGGCGAATCCATTTTTCGGGTGATCCATTACTAATCAGATTTGGCACATTTATCGGCTTATCTTCGTAAGGACCATAATGACCATAAATCTTGGTATCATCCAATCCTGAATTTCCGAGCTTTCCGGCCAACACTATGGGACCGTAAAGAACCGCACAGGTATCGGGTGCATCAGGCATCGGTTCTAATCTGAGCGACATCGGTAAAACCAGTTTTATCCGGTCACCGTTCTTCCACTTACGATTAATTCTGAAGTAACCCGATGGACCGGCTGAATAATCTAATAATTTACCATTCAATTGAATAGATGGCTCTTTGACCACCCACTCCGGAATGCGTAAGTTGATACCGAATATCATGGGCCTGTCTGTCCCTATCACCACTTCTACCGATTCCCTGGCTGGGAACCGGGTATCCAACCTAAGGAATAATCCCATTGAATCAATTTTCAATTCAGATGAGATGTATTGATCAACAAATATTTGATCCTTGTCAACTGAAAAAATGCACTCTCCGATTTTTGCAAAGTTTTCGATACCCGTACCCGTACAGCACCAGAATGACTTATCAGGTGTCCCAAATGTTTTGTAATATCCCGGTGCCATGGGTACGTAATACATCGACATTCCTGACACCGGGTGCTGGGTTGGGAGTATCCCGTTCCATAAAGCCCTTTCAAAATAATCAGAGTATGTTTGATCGTGCTTCCACTGCCACAAATGCCTGGTAAGTTTCAACATGTTGTAGGTGCAGCAACTTTCATGGCTCGAGGCTCCCAGCTCACTGTGAATATGATAATTATCGGATCCCCAAACCTCTCCGTTGCTGGTTCCGCCAGTAACAAAACTCCGGGTCTCCGTAACCGTTTTCCAGAAGAACTCCGCAATTCTGCGATACTTTAAATCTCCGGTCAGTTCATAACCTCTGGCCAAACCCAAAACATTTGGAATAAAAGAATTCACATGCTGGCCTTTAAGCGTATCACGATAATCAGCCAGCGGGACAAAATAACTCTTCTGGTAAAATCTTTCTGCAAGATCTTTAAAGCTCTGCCTCCCTGAAATTGCATAAAGTTGATAGAGCACCTCGTTCATTCCTCCTTGCTCGGTATGATCCAGCATATCCTGCATTTGTGATTCGGTTAATTTCAGGCACCTCGTTTGAATCCAGTCTGCCATCCCATAAGCTATTTCAAGCGCGGTTGTATCGGAACACCAGGTATAAGCATCAACCAAACCGGCCAAAATCTTATGGATGGTATAATAGGGGGCCCAAACCTGTTTTAGGGCTTCCACCCGATCAATAAATTCTCTTGGAAAAGCGCTGATATAGCCATCATGATTGGCATCTTGGCACAATTTCAACTCTTTTGTGATGTAAGAAACCCGATCCTTCATAACACTGTCCCCTGTGGCTGCCCACATCATCGAACAAGCCGAGAGGTAATGCCCGGCAAAATGTCCTCGTAACTCGCGCTCCTCCCAGCCTTTGTAGCTTTCTGCCTTTGGTTCCAAACCTGAGGTACTCCTGAACATTGCGAGCAGCCGGTCGGAATTAATGCTCTTAAGATAAGCCAGATCCCTCTGCTGGGCATCTCTGAATGGACCATCCAGCAATCGCACATGACTGATATCCGTTACAGAAGAGTTTGAAAATGATAAGTTACTGCTTGCTTCATTGCTGCAACTAATCAAAATTCCAAAGGAAATTATCAGAATACTCAATACTTTGAATACTTTCATGGTGTATTTGTTTTGATTCTGGTAAAATTAATTGTTTTATCAACACTTATTAATCCAGAGTTGTCTCTTATGCAATTTATGCTAATTTTAAAAAATAATAGACCCAGCACCCGTTATACAACACCCATTAACCAATTTAACTCATTAACATTTCCAACGTATGTCAATTAAAGGAACACAAACTGAAAAAAACCTGTTAAAAGCATTTGCAGGTGAATCCCAGGCTAGAAACCGGTACGAGTTTTTTGCAAAAGCTGCCCAAAAAGAAGGATTTGAGCAAATTGCCGGATTTTTTAAGGAAACTGCAGATAATGAGCAGGCACATGCCAAGCAATTCTTCCGCTTTTTAGAGGGAGGCGCAGTGGAGATTACAGCAACTTATCCTGCTGGCAAAATTGGAACCACTGCTGAAAATCTACTCGCCTCTGCACATGGTGAACATGAGGAATGGACGGAACTATACCCTGAATTCGAGCGTGTTGCCAGGGAGGAAGGGTTTAAAGAGGTTGCCATGGCTTTTAAGCTGATTGCCAAAATCGAAGTAGAACATGAATTACGGTTTCTGAAGCTTTTGGAGAACATTGAAGCCGGTAAAGTGTTTGAACGCGATGAAAAAGTTCGATGGAAATGCCGTAAATGCGGATACGTTCATGAGGGCACTAAGCCTTTGGAAAATTGCCCGGCCTGTAACCACCCAAAAGGTTTCTTTGAGCTGAAAGAATCGAACTATTAGGTATATGAAAATCCTCCTTACTGGTGCAACAGGTTACATCGGGCGAAGATTATTACCAGCTCTCCTCGAGAATGGCCATCATGTAATTTGCTGTGTCAGGGCTGGCAACCGGTTTTTAGCCGAGTTCCAGCACCCGAACCTGAGCGCCATTGAGGTGGATTTCCTTAAGTCGGACGATACCATTAAACTTCCAATTGAGATTGATGCAGCGTTTTTTTTGATGCATTCAATGAATGTTTCAACTAAGAACTTCGAGAACCTGGAAAAATGCATTGCCATAAATTTCGTCCGGTACATCAATACAACCAATGCAAAGCAGATCATCTACCTGAGCGGTCTAGTTCCTGCGGAAGCAGAATTGTCATCACATCTTCGGTCCAGATGGGAGGTGGAAAAGATATTGGTGCAAAGTAATATTCCCACAACGGTTTTACGAGCTGGTATCGTGGTTGGGTCGGGAAGTGCCTCTTTTGAGATTATTCGCGATTTGTCAGAAAAGCTGCCTATCATGATTGGGCCCAGCTGGTTGAACAGCAGATGCCAGCCTATCGCCATCAGAAATGTTATCCAATATCTGATAGGCACATTGGGTAACCCGGCATGCCTGGGAAATATTTATGATATTGGCGGACCTGAAATTCTGACATACAAAGAAATGCTATTGGGCTATGCAAATGTCCGAAAACTAAAACGGCATATATATACAGTACCATTTGGGACCACAGGTCTCTCATCAAACTGGCTCTTTTACATAACCACCACCTCCTATAAGCTGGCAGTGAACCTCGTTGAAAGCATGAAGTCCGATCTGATCTGCAGTAATAATGACCTCGAACTTCTGCTTGGTATAGAATCCATACCTTATGATCAGGCTATTGTGATGGCTTTTGCTAAAATTGAGCAAAACCTGGTTTTGTCCAGCTGGAAAGATGCTTTAAATGACCCTGGATTATACAAGAGAATGACCGGTTTTATTGAGGTGCCCAAATTTGGAACTTTTCGAAATCTGCAGATTGTAAAAATTGGATCGGATTACAAAACCACCTTAAGGAACATTTGGGCACTTGGTGGTGAAAACGGCTGGTACTATGCGGATTGGGTTTGGAAAATCAGAGGCTTTATTGACCGGTTAGCCGGTGGCGTTGGATTACGGCGTGGCAGAACGCATCCCTGGCAAATACATTCCGGTGATGCTTTGGATTTTTGGCGCGTTCTGATCGCTGACAGAGCTGGTATGCACTTATTGCTTTTCGCTGAAATGATAGTTCCGGGGGAAGCCTGGTTGGAATTCAGTATCCATGAAGGAAAAAATGGTTATGAACTGCATCAAACTGCTACATTCAGACCCAACGGCCTTACTGGCCGCCTTTACTGGTACCTGCTTCTGCCAATTCATTCCCTGATTTTTATTAATATGGCTAAAAGGATTACCTGGGAAAACGATTCTACCTTTTTGTAACCTTTTACCACAATGACAGACGCAATTATGCGTGTTTTATATAACCGGTCTTTAAGTACCCACCCCAACCCCATAGCCGTCAACCTAATGATTTATTTGGCTTTTTGAAGGAGAGTTTCCATCAATTTCGATGTTTCCATAAGATGGCATTGGTGGGTGGGATGGAGGTCGGTGGACGCATATATACGTCCCTACGAAGCCTCGCGCGGTTCGGACGCATATTTGCGTCCGGTTCAATCACTATGCGGGATCCGTAGGGACGCATAATTGCGTCCATATATTTGTATGCATTTCTATCCAATTCAATGCATACAATAAGTTGGCATCGGTGAGCAGGATGGA
>CAIXKO010000604.1 GCA_903919925.1 uncultured Bacteroidota bacterium
AGCAGATTAACAATTACTTGTTCAAACTTAATGGTATTCCCCAGCATATTTGGAATTTCTTTAGACAGATCAAGCTTCAGGCTGATTTCAAGATGTTTGAACTGTTCGGATAGCATGGAAACAGCATTTTCAATACTCAGATTTATATCAAATGCGGTTAAAATGTAGTCGTCGTGACTTTTTGAGAATGCCCTGATATGGTCAATGATATTTCTGATCCTGGTAATGTTTTCAAATATCTTGTTCGACTTAATTTTCAGAAATTCAACATCTACAATTTCATTCTTGTCAACCTCAAATAAAATTTTATCCATCACCATAGAGATAATATTCAAAGGTTGATTGATTTCATGGGCAATACCTGATGCCATTTCTCCCAGGTTGGCCATGCGGTCGGCATGCGCCTGGTTTGTCTCCATTTTCTTACGATGGGAGATGTCGCGGATAATGATCATGAAGGACAGAGGTGCTCCATCCTGGCTCTGAATGAGCGTTGTACTGGTTTCAGCAGTAAATACCGACAGGTTCCGCTTTCGGATTTTTAGCTCAACATTCTGAGCAATTCCCTCATTCAATGCCTTTTCAATGGTTTCCTTTAGCGTATCCGAGTCTTCAGCAAGAACAAAATGGTGAATATCATTGCCCACCAGGTCAGCTCTGGTATCTGTTCCGAACAGTTCCAGCCCAATCTCTGAAACTTCCGTAATAATTCCTTTCATATCTATTAAGAGAATACCATCTGGAGAAGCATTCAGTGTTGTCCTGTATTTTTCTTCGCTCACTTTCATAGCCTCTTCTGCATTTTTGCGGCCTAGAGCCTCTCCAATGTGCAAGGCTATTTCCTCAATTCGTTCAATAATCGCGGCAGTAAAGAAACCTTTATGGTTGTTGTTAAGCTGAAGCAGACCAATAATGCTACTGCTGATGCGAACCGGAATCAAAGCCATCGAAGAAAAACCCTCATGAATGCAGCGGTTACGCGGATGTATGCGTGGATCCTTTTCCGGAGCAAGGTTTAGAAAGGGGACAGAATCGTTGGTCCAAACACTTCCTCCAGCAGTGAGGAGAGAATTTTCCGGCTTTGTAATACCCGCAATGACCAAACCGCAGGTGCACTCAAGAATGGCATCACCATTTTCATCCAGGTTCTTTTGGCCATCCGGGTTGCAAGCGATAAGCGAGTTTTCGCTTAAAATAAACCCATCTGAAAAACCTGCATATGCATAATATGGGAAATCTTCACCTTTCCGAAGGCGCAGGCCAACAGCATCAATTTTTGTGTGATGAATAACTGCTTGCAGTACCTGGGGAATAAGAATTTGCATTTCTCCAGGCCCGTTTAGTATTTGCTGAATTTCCAGATTCAATTTCTGATAAATCTCAGAATGCCGGCGGGCTGAGATATCACGGCAGATAACCGCGGCACCAAGGTAGTTACCTGATTCATCATAGTTGAACTTCGCATTATCCTCCCGCCAGATAAAGTATCCGTCCCTATGCAGTATCCGATAAGAATAAGTAAGGGCAATCTGTTTATTTTCAATTGATTTATACAACTCAGCATACAATAAATCCCTGTCCTCGTGATGAATCAGGGAGTATAGGTCCTCTGGAGTACGGCTCAACTCTTCGGCTTCCGTGTATCCCAGCTGTTTCAGATACGCAGGAGAAACATATTGGATCGTCGAATCGCTCCCAAACAATACAATTCCATCCGAAGTGTTCTCAGCTATCATGCGGTATTTTTCCTCGCTTTGCTGAAGCGCAATATCCGATTGTTTAGCAAGGGTAATATCCCTTGCTGTAGACAGAACCCCGGAAATGTTTCCTGCTTCATCCTTTAAAAGCCGGCTATGCCATGATAATAACCGCTTTTCTCCGTCCTTTCTTCGCTGCCAGTTTTCAATACCACTGATTTCTTTTCTATCATCTATCAAGTTCTCCAAATGGGAGTTTGCCTGGTGCTGCTCTGTCAGGAAATCGTAAACTTCTTTACCGATCACATCATTCCCGAAAAAATCGTAACCCGCCTGATTGGCCCAGGTATAAACCAAATTATGATCAGACTCCATGATAATATCCGGAACCGAACCTAAAATCGCATCCGTACGGGCCACCAACTTTCGAAGTGATTTTTCAGCCTTTATGATCCTGGAGGCAGCATCAACCCGAGCTAAAAGCTCACGGTTTTTAAGAGGTTTTAACAGATATTCATCCGCCCCTGTATCCAATCCGTCAATAATACTTTCTGATCCGGTTTTTATACCGGAATACAATAACACATATATCGATGAAAGAACCGGGTCACCCTTAATATTTTGGCAGATTTCTACTCCGCTGATGTCAGGAAGTGTCACATCAAGCAAACACATATCAGGCCTTTCATGCGATATTGCCTGCATGCAATCATAGCCACTGGCAGCAGTGGTAACGTGATAATGTGCTTCGAGCAATCGTTTTGTTAAAAGGAGCAGGTCAGGATCGTCATCAACCAATAGAATATGCATGAACGGTGCTTGGGATTGGGAATCATTCATGTTGGTGGTTGATATTAATAAATTGATATTCGACCATGGCTATTTGTTCTTTTCAGTATTTAAGATCAACCTGATATTGGTCCCGCTATTTTTGTCGCTTGCCATCTCAATTGTTCCGTCCATTTCTTTAATTATCTGATAACAAATGGACAATCCAAGTCCGGTTCCTTTTCCCTGATCTTTTGTGGTATAAAACGGTAGCATAACATTGTTGATATCCTCATCGCTAATCCCAATACCATTGTCATTGACTTCAACCACAATATATCGGTCTTCCACATAAGATTTGATTCCAACAATCATTTCAAAAGTGCCATCCTGCTTGGTCTTCCTTTCAATGACTGCATCCTTGGCATTGATCAGCAGGTTAACAATAACCTGCTCAAATTTGAAAGTATTCCCCAGTATCTGAGGAATTTGAGTATCAAGTTCCAGCTGCAAGTTGATTCCCAGGTGCTTAAATTGCTCAGAAATCATTGAAACAGCATTCTCTATACTTGAATTGATATTAAAGCCGGTCAAAACATAGTCATCATGGCTTTTCGAAAATGCCCTGATATGATCAATAATATTTCTGATGCGAATAATGTTTTCGAAAATTTTATTGGATTTACTTTTGAGAAATTCGATATCGATTGTTTCGGTTTTGGCTGTCTCAAACAGTATTTTATCCATCACCATTGATATTATGTTCAAAGGCTGGTTGATCTCATGTGCAATACCAGAGGCCATTTCACCGAGACTGGCCATTCGATCAGAATGCATCTGCTTGGTCTCCATCTTTTTACGATGGGTAATGTCCCTGATAATTATCATGAATGCCAAAGGAGTCCCATCTGGCCCTTGTATTAATGTTGTGCTGGATTCACTGGTAAATAAAACTTTGGTCTTCTTTCTGACTTTTATAACAACATTTTGCGCAAGTCCTTCATTTATTGTCCTTTCTGCAATATTTCTAATCAGACTAATTTCATCAGGCAGCACAAACCTGAGGAAATTCTTACCAACCAGATCTGTTTTGGAATCAGCTCCAAATATCTCTAATCCAATATCCGATACCTCGGTAATTATTCCGTTTAAATTGATCAATAAAATGCCATCAGGAGAGGCATTTAGCATGGTTTTGTACTTTTCCTCGCTAACCTTAATCGTGTGCTCCGCAATTTTGCGCTCGGTGATGTTGCGTATAGTATTTTGAATTCCGACAACAGAGTCGTTTGTTCTGACCAGGGTTGCAGAGTGTGATACCCACCTGACATTTCCACTTGCATCAATGATCCGGTAATCAAATTCCCTGATCATCTTACCTTCCTTGAGTACAGCTTCCCACATATTGCGGCAGTGTTCAAAATCGTCCGGGTGAATAATGTCAGGGAAAACTTTTCCTAAATATTTTTCGCCCGGGTACCCGATTACACTTTCGCATTGAGGGCTGATAAAGATAATTCTGCCATCAGCATCCGTAAGGGCGGTAAGGTCGAAACTATTGTTGACCACCGATCTGAAAACTTCCTCGCTTTTACGAAGGGCATCCTCAGCATACTTCCGGGCAGTAACATCTACCAGGTTGATCAGGCATTCAGTACCATTGCCTGCAACAATACCTTCAATATACACAAAAATGGATTGATGAGCGCCCCTTTCAATCACAACCTCACAAGTTCCTTTTGTTTTACTTTTAAGGATAGCATCAAAGAATTGATTAAAATCCTCCCTTGAATTCCTGGCAATGAGAAGATCGAAATTTATCCCCGCTAAATCTGAACGATTTTTGCCAAGAATTCGCGCTCCGCTAAGATTTAACTCTTTGATTTCTTTTTTTGAATTAAGGGTAAAATAACCGGACGGTGCGAAATCATAAAGCTCTTCATATTTTTGAGATACCACCTCTGCCCTGGTTTTTGCAAGCGTGAGTTCATCATTTTGCATTTCCAACTCAATTTGCTGAAGCCTTAAAGCCTCCTCCATTTCTTTCCGAGGGGTTATGTCCTCAGTGAACCCAAGGTAACGATGGTCATTAAGTTTAACAGCCTGAATTGCCCACCACCGCATTTTTCCGCTTTTGTGCCTGAACATGATGTCGGATTGAGATGCGCCGGTTTTAACAACCTTCCCGAAATCATCGGTAGCTTGTTCTAATAATTCGGTGGGAATCAAGTCCCATATCGACATGTTCAACAACTCACCCTTCGAATATCCGGTAATCCGGCACGCCGAGTCATTAACTTCAACATATTTACCTGTTTCATCGGCAATAAACACTCCATCCGGAGCATTCTCAATATAACCCCGGTATTTTTCCTCACTTAATTTTAGTGCGAGATTTGCCTGTGAGAGTTTGTCGGCTGATTCCTTCAGAAGCGCAGCATCCCTTAGAATGATCTGCCTTTGATTGAATAGATCCAGGAATACATTTATTTTACATTGTAGTATATTATTATTTACGGGTTTAAAAATGTAATCAACGGCCCCGGAACTGTATCCTTTAAACACTTCTATCTCGTTAATATGACTGGCTGTCAGAAAAATTACCGGTACTTTTTCGCCAGGCCTGCCTTCATTTATCCGAATTGCCAGTTCATAACCGCTCATTACCGGCATCCTGACATCAATAATTGCCAGGGCAAGTTCAATTCCCTTTGTTTTATCCAAAGCTTCGGAGCCGGACAGAGCCTTTATCAGATTAACCTGAACTTTCCGGATGACGCTTTCCAGGAAGACCAGGTTTTCTTCAGAGTCGTCAACTATAAGTAAATTAGGGAGATTGTTCATGGGAATGGGTTAATAGAATCTGGAATATGGTGTAGGGTATGGGGCGATTGAGTTATTCAGAATAAGTGATTTAAAATGCTTCTGCAACCACATAAGTACTACCGGTAACCAAGACTAAATCGCCGGAACCTGCTGCCTTTCTGGCAACTGCAATAGCCTCATTTACTGTTTCATGTATAGTTCCCTGAAGCCCATAAAAGGAAGCCTTGGCAGCCAGAAGTTTAACATCCATCGCCCTGGGTATGGTTGCCTGGGTAAAATAATACTTAGCATCCTTGGGTAGAATCTGAAGTATTTTATCGATCTCTTTATCATTAACGGCACCATAAACCAGGTGCAGTTTATTAAATCGTGTGTTTTCAATCTGGTAAACCACTTGCTTGATACCATCGAAGTTGTGACCTGTATCTGCAATGGTTTTCGGATTCTGACCAATAATTTCCCACCTACCGCTAAAACCAGTCAAGGACTTAACTTTCGACAGTCCCTGGTAAATATCTTCCTCAGTGATGTTCCAATCCCTAAGCTTTAGCAATTCCAAAACTTCCAATACAACGGGCAAGTTTTTCCGCTGAACCAAACCTAAAAGATCACTATAAAGCTCTGGAAAAACAGCAATCCGGCCCTTCAGCACCTGAAAGTATTGACGATTTTCATGGGATATTATAGAATAAGGAACCTGGAAAAAATCATTCGCAAAGAAAATAGGAGAACCTAAACTTGCTGCTCTTTCTTCAAACACCTTTCTTATTCCTTTGTCCTTTTCGCCCACAACCACCGGGATGCCGGGTTTAATGATTCCCGCCTTCTCAACAGCAATTTTTTCCAGTGTGTCGCCAAGAAGGTCCATGTGGTCAAAACTGATGTTGGTAATCACCGATATTACGGGATCAATAATATTTGTTGAGTCGAGCCGTCCTCCAAGGCCTGTTTCAACCACTGCAACCTGAATATTCTGTCTGGAAAAATAATCGAAGGCCAAGGCCACGGTCATTTCAAAAAAAGAAGGCTCAGTCGTCTCAAAAAGAGGCTTGTACTTATCAATAAAAGCAACAACCTCTTTTTTAGGTATCATTTCGCCATTGATTCTGATCCGTTCACGAAAATCTACCAGATGGGGCGAGGTATACAAACCCACGCGATAACCCGATTGCTGGAGAACTGCCGCCAACATATTTGAAACCGACCCCTTTCCATTGGTTCCCGCAACATGGATGCTAAAAAAATTCCTATGAGGAAAACCTAACTGCTGATCAAGAACTTGCGAGGTTTCAAGATTCGCTTTATAGGCTGATTTACCAACGCGATGATACATCGGAAGTTGGGAAAATAGCCAATCTGTTGTTTCTTTGTACTTCATCGATTACAATTTTACTATATCTTGGCCTGAAATCCAACTTGTTGGAATTTATGATGACCATTAAAGATGGAAATATTGAAAAAAGTAGCTTTTCATACTCTCGGATGTAAACTAAACTTCTCCGAAACCAGCGAGATTGGCCGCCAGCTGGAAGAATCCGGTTACCTAAGGGTTCCGTTTGGAAGTGAGGCTGATATTACCGTTATCCATACCTGTAGTGTCACCGGATCGGCGGATCGCAAAACCAAACAGGCTATCCATAAGGCTATACAAGTTTCTCCACGGAGTTTTATTGTTGCCATGGGTTGCTATGCTCAGTTAAATCCCGAAGAGATTGCCTCCTGGAAGGGCGTGGATCTGGTTCTGGGAACCAATGATAAGTTTGACCTGATCAAGTATTTATCAGATACTTCAAAAAAAGATCAGCCCGAAGTGCACAGCTGTGAGATTGTTGAGGACCAAAAGTTCTTCCCCGCTCATTCAACAGCCGAACGAACACGCTCTTTTCTCAAAGTGCAGGACGGTTGCGATTATCCTTGCACTTATTGCACCATTCCTAAGGCACGCGGGAAAAGCCGCAATCCGGAAATTAGCAGTATTGTACAACAAGCCAAAGAGTTAGCCGAAAGAGGATTAAGAGAAATCGTTTTAACCGGTGTAAATATCGGGGATTTTGGCAGAAGTACCGGACAATCGTTTACTGCGCTGGCGCATGAACTCGATCAGGTAAAAGGTATTCTGAGGTTCAGGATTTCATCGATCGAGCCCAATCTTATTACCGATGATCTCATCAGATTCGTTGCCGGGTCAGAGCGGTTTGCTCCACATTTTCACATACCGCTCCAATCAGGATCCGACAAAATTCTGAAATTGATGAAAAGACGCTATCTCTCCCAGGTTTTCGCCGACAGAGTTTTAACCATCAAAAACCTCATTCCCGATTGTAGTATCGGCGCTGATGTAATAGTTGGGTTCCCTGGCGAAACTGATGAGGATTTCAATGAAGCGTGCGGATTTATTAATAGCCTGCCCATCTCCTATCTGCATGTTTTCACCTACTCGGAACGTCCAGGCACTCCTGCTGCCACAATGCCTGGAAAAATACCCAATCGGATCCGCGATGTGAGAAGCAAAACCTTACACATTTATGGATGCAGACTTAAACAAGAGTTTTGTACCAGCCAGATTGGAAAAGAGAGAATTGCGATTTTCGAACAGCAAAAACCGGATGGGACTATGACCGGATTCACTGATAATTATATAGAAGTGACTACTCAGTCGAGATCGGAATTTCTTCATCAACCCGCCATGGTCCTGCTTTCTGGACCAATACAAAATGCTATTATAAAGGCTGATCTAATCAGTTCTATTCCCCTTTAAACCGAATCTACAGATCATATTGGCAAGATTTTTCTGGCTCACTATAAAACAATACCTTTATTTTCTTTTTTTATGAATTACTCTGAAATTACAGAATCAGTTGTTGTACTGACCCGGAAAACAGGACTGTTCCTGAAAAGCATGGTTGGCAAGCTCCATGAAGGCATGATTGAGTCTAAAGGACAGATGGATTTTGTTACTGAAGTGGATAAGAAATCCGAAAAGCTTTTATTGGACGGGCTCCTGGCAATTGTACCCGAATCTGGATTTCTTGCTGAAGAAGGAACCTACTCAAACAAAGGGGCCGTATACAATTGGATCGTTGATCCTTTGGACGGTACAACCAATTTTATTCATGGGGTTTCACCCTTTTGTATTAGCATTGCCTTGATGGAAAATGAAGAATTGGTTATCGGTGTAATTTTCGACCCTATACAAGAGGAGTGTTTTACGGCATGGAAGGACGGGCCTTCCCTGTTAAACGGAAAACCCATACACACAAGTTCCCGAAGCAGTTTGAGTCAGGCACTAGTGGCCACCGGTTTTCCGTATACCGATTTTACCTTGATTGATGCGTACATGGATTCTCTCCGCGAGTTGATGGAAACAACGCATGGTATCAGGCGCCTGGGATCAGCCGCCATTGACCTGGCATACATTGCATGCGGGCGTTATGATGCTTTTTGGGAGTATCATTTAAAGCCTTGGGATGTGGCAGCCGGTACAATTATTATTCAGCAAGCGGGAGGAAAGGTCAGTGATTTTTACGGAGGTAAAGATTACCTGTTCGGACAAACTTATGTTGCCACTAATGGGTTGATTCAAGAAGAGTTTTTAACTGTTTTGAAAAAGTTTTTCTGATTCCGTTGAATCCCGATGATTCTCACCTAAAAAAAGGCCTTCGTAGCGGCGACAAAGAGGTTTACAAACACCTCTTTATTAATTATTCATCAGGCTTGATTCGTTATAGTACCCAGTTTACCCACGATACAGAAGCCGCCAGGGAACTTGTTCAGGATCTTTTTCTTGAGCTTTGGGAAAAACGGGATTCCCTCCACATACAAGGTTCGGTAAAGCCATATCTTTTTTCAGCAATCTATCATAAAAGTCTGAATTGGCTGAGATCAAAGAAGATAAGGGAAATATATGTTAATGATCCCGTGTGTATATTCAATTGGTTTGCATTTCCAACCAATCAGGAAAAGCTGGACCCTGTGTTGCTGAACATTATTGAAAATCAGATCAACTTGCTGCCACCCCAATGCAAAGAGGTTTTTACCCGTTCAGCTATTCTTGGAGAAAAACACAGTGAAATAGCCACACATCTTGGGTTGAGCATCAAGACAGTTGAGAACCATCTGACCAGAGCAAGAAAGATCCTGAAAGAAAAACTTAAAAAAATCCTTTAAACGATTAGGAGGTTTTTGGTACTGGAGTGTCATGGAAGAAAAACAGAATCTATGACAACCGATGAATTACTATTCCGGTACTTAAACCAGGAAACCAGTAACAGGGAAAACCGTAAAATCAGGGAATGGTTGTCCAGCCACCCTGATAACGCGATCCGGTTACAAAATCTGGAGAAGGTATTCACAACATCAGCCGAAAATTCTGTTGGAGATCAAGCAGCTGAATCCTGGCTGACCATTGAACCCAAGATGCTTTCAAAACAAGGCAGAGTACGCACTCTACCTGCCTTTACTTTAGCATTGATCCGTGTTGCAGCAATTTTATTGGTTTTGGCCGGCTCCGGCATTCTTTGGCTTAACCAGTCAAACACACACGTTATCAGAAACAGGGAAACATACACCAAATCGTTTTCTCTGCCCGATGGCACCCAGGTTGATCTCGGACCGGGTTCAAAAATGGTTTACGGTAAGGAGTTTCTTGAAGGTACCCGCGTGCTCAGGCTCTCCGGTGAGGCCTATTTTAATGTAACTTCCGATCCCGCTCATCCATTTACGGTTATTGCCGGATTGGCAAAAATAAAAGTCACTGGTACTCAATTTGTTGTCAACGCCAACCGAGTCGCCGAAGAAGTAGAAGTTTCGGTAAAATCAGGAATTGTTTTGTTTTACAATAGCGATACAATGGATAAAAACTCATTCCGGATGGGCCTTGTAGCAGGCGAAAAAGGAATATTCTACCCCGCGATGAACCGCATGGACAAAACCATTGACCCTTATTTCCGAAGTACACCATAATATTATTTGCTGTTAAATGTATTAACCCATAAAACTCACCAACAATGAAAAAAACTGTAATCCTCTGGGCTTGTCTCACTTTGCTGATGATAACCCAGGTAAACGCAAAAGAGCTTCAGGCCCTATTCTACCAGGCAAGCTTCTTTAGTCCTGCTGAGGGACCATTTGTTGAAACCTATCTAAAAGTTTTCGGCCCCTCGGCTGAATATGTAAAAACTACACGGGGCACTTACCAGGCCTCATTGGAAGTTACTATCCTTTTTAAGAAAGGCGATAAAATCATTGATTTCCGTAAATACAATCTGCTAAGTGCTGAAATGGAGGATACTGCCAAAGGTCAGCCCCACTTTATTGATCAGCAAAGAATCTCACTGCCTTTTGGAGTTTACCAGCTTGAGCTGAGTTTAAAAGATAATCATTCCAAAGAAGCTCCTATTGAGGTGTCAAAGGTTTTGGCAATGGAATTCAACAATACTGACATTAAATATAGTGATTTTCAATTTATTGAATCTTTTCAAACTACTAAAAAGGATAATGTATTATCAAAAAGCGGTTTTGACCTGGTTCCTTATGTAGGAGATTTTTTCCCGGCGTCTCAAAATTCCCTGACCTTTTATACCGAACTATATAATCTCGATAAAAAGATTGGCGCCAATCAGGACTTCATCTACAAATATTATTTAGAGTCGTTTGAAACGAACTTCTCACTGGGAGATTTCTCCAAATTCCAGCGTCAGAAAGCATCTGCGGTTAACCCGATTCTGGCGACTTTATCAATTGCCCAGCTTCCAAGCGGAAATTACAATCTGGTAGTTGAAGCCCGCGACCGGAATAATGAATTACTATTATTGAATAAGATATTCTTTCAGAGGAGCAATCCTGGAATGCAGATCAATCTTAACGACATACAAGTTATTGACATTACATCAACCTTTGCCGAGAAGATTACCTCTCTGGATTCACTGAAATTTTACCTCAGCAGTCTTGCACCTGTTTCTACCATGATGGAAATTCAGTTTGCTAAAAATCTATCTCAAACAACAGATATTCAAAACATGCAGAAATACCTTTATAATTTCTGGAAATCCCGGAATGATAAAGGCCCGGAAGCCGAATGGACCCGCTACAAATTGCAGGTTTCTCTGATGGAGGAAGCCTACAAAACCAAGATTAAACATGGTTTTGAAACCGACATGGGACGCACCTGGCTGAAGTACGGGGCCCCCGATCAGGTGGAAGAAAACAAACATGAGCCGAATGCCTATCCCTACATAATTTGGAAATACTATCATATTGGAGATCAAAACAATAAGCGTTTCTTGTTCTACAATCCACATCTTGCCGGAACTGAGTATATACTGCTCCATTCCGATGCAAGAGGCGAAGTATACAATCAATATTGGTTGTTTGAGCTTTCATCACGCACTACCACTATCCGAAATTACGATGCAACGGAGTTTGATGGCGGATATGGCTCCAGAGCTCTTGAGTTGTTCAAACGATAAACTTCCAAAAAAGAACGAAATGAATCGAATAATACCCGGGCTAATCTGGTTAATTCTATTGATACTCTCCTGGTTACCCGGGTTTATTATGCGATTTCTGAGTTACCTGGTTCATGCGGTTGTATTTTTGTTTTTGCGGTATCGGTCTGAGGTAGTAATTACCAATCTCAGACACTCTTTTCCAGATCTTCCGCAACAAGAGCTGAATAAAATTGCAAGCAAGTTTTATCAGCATTTTTCGGAACTTTTTCTTGAGATGATCCTTATTATCAGGCTAAAACCGAAAATTAAATCCCGCCGGATGCAATTGACCAATCAAGAAGTCCTCTCACGCGCCTTTGAGAATAGACAAAACATAATTATCATAACCGGCCACTATGGAAACTGGGAATGGAATGTTCTGCCGATACTAGCCTCCGGTTACCGGATTTTAGGGGTTTATAAACCGCAATCAAGTAAATTTGCCGATCAGCTGATGAAGAATATCAGACAAAAACCCGGCATTGTTTTGGTACCAATGAAGGATACACTCCGGGTAATCAAACGTGAAATTCAGGAAAACAGCTCTCCATTTGCACTTCTGCTGATTGCAGATCAGATTCCTGCAGAAGTGGATATCCGGTTTTGGACACCTTTTCTTAATCAGGAGACTGCATTTTTCACCGGAGGTGCAAAGCTTGCAAAACGCTTCAAATTGCCACTTTTTTACCTGGATCAGGTTAAGCATGGATTTGCCCGTTATGAAGCAGGAATCACGCCTGTTTACGATGGATCTGCCTCATTATCTGATGGTGAAATAACCGGGGAGTTCGCCAGGTTGCTTGAAGTGTCCATCCGCAAAGAACCTTACTTATGGTTATGGTCACACCGGCGATGGAAATATACAAAGCAGGAATTACCTTTGCCGCTATGAATCAAGTATCAGTTATTATTCTTTGCTGGAATAACCTCGCCTGGCTTAAACGATTTCTTCCTTCAATCCAGGCCAACACACCTAAGGAAATTGCAGATGTTGTGGTAGTCGACAACGGTAGTTCGGATCATACGGGAGATTGGTTAGCGGCTGAATATCCGGATGTTACATTGATAACTTTTGACCGGAATTACGGTTACGCAGGTGGCTACCAGCTGGCTATCGACGAAATTCAATCAAAATATGTCGTTCTACTGAATTCAGATGTAGAAGTCACAGCAGGCTGGATCGAAAAATTGGTTGATTTTATGGATGAGCATCCTCTGGCAGGAGCCGTGGCACCTAAAATCAGGAGTTTTACCGATCGCGGGTTGTTTGAATATGCAGGTGCTGCAGGAGGATTTATCGATCGATATGGTTATCCTTTTTGCCGCGGCAGAATTTTTAATTCCATTGAAGCTGATACCGGTCAATATGACCTGGCATCAAGAGTTTTTTGGGCCTCGGGTGCATGTTTGATGGTACGGACAAATGCCTACCGGATCTCCGGAGGATTGGATTCTCTGTTTTTTGCCCATATGGAGGAGATAGATCTTTGCTGGAGAATGCATTCCTTCGGTTACGAGGTATGGTATACTCCTGATTCCCTGATCTTTCACGTGGGAGGTGGAGCCTTACCTAATGAAAGTCCTAAGAAGCTTTATCTCAATTTCCGTAATAATCTTCTACTGCTTAGAAAAAACCTGCC
>CAIXKO010000605.1 GCA_903919925.1 uncultured Bacteroidota bacterium
AAGCGAAGAAGGGAAAGGCTCAACGTTTTTTTTAACTTTACCGAATAAAAATGCCTTATCAATAAAGTGAGAAGTTAGAGATTCGAATTCAGAGTACCGAATTCCGAAATTCCAGATTCAAGTATTCTGAAGGTTTGCAACCTATCAACCTATCAACCCATCAACCTTCCCCCATGTCACCTGATCAAAACACCGGTTACCACATCCTGGTAGTAGATGACGACCCCGGTTTGCTACATATTACAGAGCGATTGCTTAATCACCAACAGTATAATGTTAGAACGGCAGACTGTGGACTTGCTTGTATGGAGGCGATTCAACAGAAAAAGCCTGACCTTGTATTGCTGGATGTTATGCTTCCCGATATCAGCGGTATCGATATTTGTAAAAAAATCAAAAGTGATCCGGGGTTGTCGTCCATCCATGTTTTAATGATTTCCGGCAAACAAACAGAGTCGGAAAACGTTTCCGAGGGGCTTGAAACCGGTGCCGATGGTTTTCTCATAAAGCCTTTGAATAACCGGGAATTATTGGCCAGCGTTGGTGCAGCGTTCCGGATACTACGTGCCGAGCGTGCCATTCAAAAAAGCGAGGAACGGCATCGGTCCATCATACAAACTGCTATGGACGGTTACTGGCTGACCAATCTGCGGGGCTATTTGCAAGAGGTGAATGATTCCTATTGCAGGATGAGCGGTTATAGCATGGACGAACTGCTGACCATGAACATCAGCGATCTGGAAGCCGGAGTGACCTCCGGTGAAATTTCTTTGCACATTCAAAAGATTGTTGAGCTGGGCGAAGACCGTTTCGAGAGGCGTCACCGCCGTAAAGACGGAAGTATTTTTGATGTAGAATTAAATATCCAGTACAAAGGATTTGAAGGCGGGCGTTTGGTTGTGTTTTTAAAGGATATAACCGGTCGAAAGCAGGAAATGGAGGCATTGACAGAGAGTGAAGAAAAATACCGATCGCTCATTGAGAATCTCCCGTCAGGCGTAGTGGTTCATGGGTTGGACACAACCATAATAACCAGCAACCTTATGGCATGCTCCATACTTGGATTGACCGAAGATCAACTGCTTGGAAAAACTGCCATGGATCCACGATGGAAATTTGTTCAGGCAGATGGGATCCCAATGCCATTCAATGAATACCCAGTTAACCGGGTACTTTCCACGGGTGAAGGCTTCAACAATCTGGTCATCGGGCGACCTGATCCCGATCAAGATGATTATGTTTGGGCATTGTGCAATGCTCATCCAACACGAAGAAAGGATGGCAATATCACACAGGTAGTGGTTACCTTCAACGACATCACCAAACTCAAACAAGCAGAACAGGAATTAGTCATCGCCAGAGAGCGTGCCGAACAAAGCGACCGGCTGAAGTCGGCCTTTCTTGCCAATATGAGTCATGAGATTCGTACCCCGATGAATGGCATCCTGGGCTTTGCCAGCTTACTGAAAGAGCCTGATCTTAGAGGAGATGAACAAAAAATGTTTATTGCGATGATAGAAAGAAGTGGAGCCCGCATGTTGAATATTATCAATGATATTGTTGACATTTCGAAAATTGAATCAGGACAGATGGAAGTTTCCTTATCGGAGACTAATATAAACGATCAAATCGAGTACATCTATAATTTCTTCAAGGCTGAAGCTGAGAAAAAGAATCTTCAGTTTGCCTATGTTAACAGCATGCCGGCAATAGAATCGATCATGAATACTGATCGCGAAAAAATCTTTGCCATTCTGGCCAACCTGGTTAGAAATGCTATTAAATTCACGAATGATGGGTCAATAGAATTCGGCTATCATATAGAAATCACAGATATAAGTGATCATTTGCTTCGGCGACAATTCAGGTTTTTCGTGAAAGACACCGGCATAGGGATTCCAAAAAACAAACAGGAAATGATCTTTGAACGTTTTGCCCAGGTTGACATTTTTGATACAAAAGCATTACAAGGAGCAGGGTTGGGATTATCGATTTCGAAAGCTTATGTAGAAATGCTTGGCGGGAAAATCTGGGTAGAAAGCGAAGATGGGCAAGGATCGCAATTCAATTTCACTATACCCTGCAAATCTGAACCAAAAGAAAAAGCCGGAACAATCAAACGAACTGTTGATGCACCATCTGAAATTTTGGATCAGATTAAAAAGCTGAAAATATTGATTGCAGAGGACGATGAAACATCCAAGTTTTTCATTTCAATGGTTGTGAAAAAAATCAGCCAGGAAGTTTTATCCACAAAATCAGGGCTCGGGGCGGTTGAGATTTTCCGAAATAATCCTGATATCGATTTAATACTGATGGATATTCAACTTCATGAAATGAATGGATATGAAGCCACCCGACAAATTCGTCAATTTAATAAGGAGGTAATCATCATTGCCCAAACAGCCTACGCCCTCGCCGGAGAGCGGGAAAAAGCAATTGCATCTGGTTGTACCGATTATATTTCCAAACCGATTAATAAAGATGATTTAGTGGCTTTAATTGAAAAGTATTTCAACAATACCAGGCAGTCCAGCGGCTCTTAGGTAAACGCATCTTAATCTCCGAAATAGTTTTTCAGTACAATAAGAGCGAATAACGTTATCCATTTGGAGGGTTTTCCTGGTTGCAGCGGACCGGCTATCAACGGGAATTTCAGCCAGTGCCTTCAATGTTTTAACAACGCCCATGTGGCAGGAATGCTTTCCCCAGCACATTTCATACCGGTTATATGGCCAAATTTTTGGAGGTTTCGATTCCCCGTCATCAAACCTTTGAAAGGTGTTGATCCAATCGATTCCTTTTTGAATTCTGGAATCATTCAGGTACCCCAGTCTGATTAAACTCCACACCAGGTTACCGGTAAGGCATGGAATTACATAGGATGGTAATCCCCCGCCGGTTTTTTCACTTTTATAGGCTGAAAAACCGCCGGATTCATGCTCTTGCGAGTGTTGAAGGATAAACTCACAGGCTTTTTCAATTTGCGGATTTTCGCCATCGGCAGCTAATTCGGCCAGGATCATTAATTGCCAAACTGTTCCTTTGTACTTTGCCGTGTAAAACTTTTCCTGAAGATCCCAGTAGCCATCGCCATTTTGCTTGTTAAGAATTTCAGGTACGACCCCTGATTTCATGATGTCGGATTTTATAAGTGTTTTCCAGTTTTCCATTGTTATTATACGTGAAGCGGGATACGTGAAGCGGGAATCGGGAGATAATGAGGGTTGTGGGTTTAGGGTGAAAAGTTAAAAAAAAACGAAAAGAATGGCAACTTGAGACGGGAAAATTCGATGTTTCAGCTATGATCCTGCCACCATCTTCCGCTTCACGCATCACGCTTCACGTCTCCCCTCTTCCGCTTCGCGCTTCACGCATCACGCATCACCTATTTCCCTATCTTCGCTTCATGACATCACGAAAATACAACTGGGCAATTTTGGGTTGCGGCAAGATAGCCGGGAAATTCAGCTCTGATTTGAAATTACTGCCAAATGCCAGGCTTTATGCAGCCGCATCGAGGGATATTGTTAAATCGGAATCGTTTGCCTCTAAATACGGGTTTGAAAAAGCTTACGGAAGCTATGAGGAGATGGCAAATGATCCGAATGTGGATATTATTTATGTTGCAACCCCTCATTCGCATCACCGTGATCACGCAATACTCTGTTTGGAGCGAGGGAAAGCAGTGCTGGTTGAAAAAGCCTTTGCATTGACAACAGGTGAGTGTAATCAAATGATTGACATAGCAAAGCGGAACAAAGTGTTTTTAATGGAGGCATTCTGGACCCGGTTCCAGCCTTCCTTTCAAAAGGTGGTTGAGGTACTTGAATCAGGCTATCTGGGTGACGCCCGGATGATGCGATCAGAGTTTTGCTTTTTTTCACCGTACATTGCTGAAAATCGATTATACAATTTGGCGCTGGGTGGAGGATCGTTACTTGATATCGGTGTTTATCCTTTGTTTTGGGCCTATCAAATCTTTGGGAAACCATCAGAAATACAAACCACCGTTGATTTGGCGCCATCAGGAGCAGACCGCAGCATGGCAATGACATTAAAATATCCGGGCGGCGGGATTGCCCAGCTGGCATCCAGCTTTGCCGTTTGCAGTGATACCCAAACGGAGATTTGGTGCGAAAAGGGTTTTATCAGGGTTCGAAAGGCCGACCCGCAAACGGTTAAAGTAACGGTATCAAAAAAGGAGATTCTGGAAGAAGAATTTTCATTTCGTTTCGATAAAGGTTTCGGACTGTTCCTGGAGGCACAACACGTGATGGATTGCCTTGATAAAGGATTGTTGGAAAGTGATTTACTTCCCCTTTCCTTTACCCTTGACCAAATGCAATTGATGGATAAAATCAGAGCCATGACCGGGGTGCGTTACCCTGGTGAGATTTGAACGAAAACCAATGAAAAGCTTACACCATCTGATTTCCCTGGCGGCATCGGGGCTACTGCTTCAAACAGCCTGTGCACCCAAGATGAAGGCCGGCAGGATTGAAAGCCGCAAAAATCCGAACATCATCATCCTACTTGCCGATGACCTTGGGTACGGTGATTTGGGCTGTTATGGCGCCTCGAAATTGAAAACTCCGGGAATCGACCGGCTGGCGGCTTCAGGATTGCGATTCACCAATGGATACTGCACCTCAGCAACGAGTACACCCAGCCGTTATGCCCTGATTACAGGGCGATATCCCTGGAGAAACGAACGGGCAAGGGTATTGCCGGGGGATGCTCCCCTGCTGGTTGATCCGGAATCAACTACGATGCCGCGTATGCTGAAGAATGCCGGATATACCACAGGGGTTGTGGGCAAATGGCATTTAGGCTTAGGAGCCGGAAAAGTGGACTGGAACGGGAGTATCAGTCCGGGGCCCAATGAAGTTGGGTTCAATTATTCATACATCATGGCCGCAACCAACGACCGGTGTCCTACGGTATTCATTGAAAATGGAACTGTTGCCGGATTAGATCCTGCCGATCCGATCGAGGTGAGCTACAAGCAGAATTACCCGGGTGAACCTACCGGTAAAGACAATCCCGATCAAATCAGAATGGGACTAACGCAAGGCCATGCAGGAACTATTGTGAATGGCATTTCGAGGATCGGTTTTATGAAAGGTGGAAAAAAAGCCCGGTGGACCGATGAAAATATGGCTGACACCTTTCTATTGAAAGCTGAGAAATTTATAGAAAACAATCGAAACAGGCCGTTCTTTCTATATTACGCTCTTCACGAACCACATGTTCCAAGGGTACCCAATCACAAATTTATTGGAAAATCGGGATTAGGTCCAAGAGGTGATGCCATTTTGGAGGCTGATTGGGTGGTAGGAGAATTTATGAAAAAACTGGAACTACTAGGTCTTTCTAATAATACTATGGTCATATTCACCAGTGATAATGGTCCTGTTCTGGATGATGGTTATGCCGACAGGGCGGTGGAGCTCAATGGTGACCATACGCCATGGGGCCCCATGCGGGGTGGCAAATACAGTCTCCTTGATGCGGGTACACACGTTCCATTTTTAGTAAGCTGGCCCGGGAAAATAAAGCCTGGAGTTTCCGATGCACTCGTTTGTCAGATCGATTTTACCGCTTCGTTTGCAGAGTTGACAGGACAGCCAAATCCTTCTTCCGATAGTGAAAATGTGCTACCCGCATTGCTCGGTCTCTCATCAGATGGACGCAATTCCCTGATATTGGAAAACGGGAGTGGTAAAACCCTCATTCGTGAGCATGAATGGGTGATGATTCCTGATTATCCGGGTGAACCGCTTTACAAGGCTGTTAACATTGAAACCGGTTTTTCGTCAGAAATCCAGCTATATAATTTACGATCCGATCCCGGTCAGAAAATGAATCTGGCAAAACCGGAAGCCTTACGGGCCGGGAGAATGAAGGAAGCGATGTTAAAAACGAGGTAGTAAAATCAGAATAATCCGATTTTTAATCCTCCGGAAAAGGTGAATCCCATGATATTTTTTTCAGTAATGCTCCGGTAGGTAACCGCACTGGCAAACCGATAACCTGCCCCTATATCGAGCTTCAGGTATTTCCAAAGATTAAGCTCGATAGCTGCTCCCGGCTCCGCATAAAAAAACGAAGCATTGGTGCCGGAACCTTCGAAATGATCGAATTCATAAGCATCTTTCAGATCGAGTTCAGTATGTCCTAATCCGGCTTCCAGGAAAAGGTTAAAATGAACAGGTTTAGTTGGGAGAATGGAATATTCACACTTCAGGCCTGCATAAAACTGATCGAGGTATAACCGGTCGTCCGCTTCACCAGCAGGAGTATTTTCGGTGACAATAAATTTGTAGGATGCGCCAACTGTGAATGTATTATTAAAAATTACCCCTGCATTAATTCCAGGTAACACGGCTGTTGATCCCGCAATTTTGCCAACCTGGCCAAACGGGGATACAAAATAACCAAGATGAGGTTTTCCGTTTCCAAAAATGGTTTTTGCCTCGTCATTGGTTTGGGCAGTTGAAGTGATTGATAGAGCACAAAAAAGAATTAATATATTGATTTTCATGATATTTATATTATTTTAAGTAATTGACAAATAGATTATTACGTGATACAATTTGTTATTCATTTTGATCACCTCACCCCTGGCCCCATAGCCATTAGGTTCACGGCTATGGAGCCTTGAGGTGAGGAGGATCGAAAGCAGCAGGTTCC
>CAIXKO010000606.1 GCA_903919925.1 uncultured Bacteroidota bacterium
AGAGGACCGTGTTGGACATACCTCTAGTGTACCTGTTGTGGCGCCAGCTGCATCGCAGGGTAGCTACGTATGGCAGAGATAAGCGCTGAAAGCATCTAAGCGCGAAGCTTCCCTCAAGATGAGATCTCCTTTAAGGGTCGTGGTAGACTACCACGTTGATAGGCTGCAGGTGTAAAGGCGGTAACGTCAAAGCTGAGCAGTACTAATTACCCGTAACTTTATGGCGAATACTGGTTCTCTCCCTTATTACCTTTAGAATTTTCTTATTGTATGTCAATCATATTATCCCTTTTATTAGGGCATGAGCTTTAGGTGGCTTAAGCGGCGGGGTTCCACCTCTTCCCATTCCGAACAGAGAAGTTAAGCCCGCCAGCGCCAATGGTACTGCATTCGTGTGGGAGAGTAGGACGCTGCCGACTTTTTAAAAGCCCCGATTCATCTGAGTCGGGGCTTTTTGTATCTTTATACCCCATGAAAACCCTTCTACCTTTTTTCTTCTTCTTCCTTTCTTCGTTTATAGCTTCCGGCCAGAAAACTAAAAACGAGGTCTCCAGATTCCAATATAATATTAATACTCAGATCTCAACCCCACAAGAAGTCGATTCATCACTCACAGGAAGCCAAAGTCATCATCCACTTTTTTCTTCATTTTCATCTTGGTCTGATCTGGGAAATACAGGACTTCCTGCTCTCTTTAATAAGTACCGGCCTGTTAGAGATGCACTAAACCCTTTGATTTTTCAGGGTATTGATGGATATGGTGTCACTAATGATAACCTTATTTTTACAGCTACTAATAACCCTTTTTCACTGCTTAATTATAATAGCGGTGGAACTGCAGATAAAAACGGACAGACAATAAAAGCTTTGTTTGCCAGAAATTTGAGGAATAACGGGAATATTAGCTTCCTTGGGAATTATTACAACTCGGAGGGTCATTTTAATAAGCAAACCTGCAACTCCTCTGTAATTCACTTTAATTATATTCTCAATCGGAAAAATTATAAACTGGTTACTGGCATCGCACGTAATTCCTTTAAATTCAGTGAAAACGGTGGCCTTAAATCCGATAGTGAGCTAGGATTATATCTTCCTAGTACCCTTTCTGTTAACCTGAACAATGCTTCCTCCCAAATCAGTGTTTTTACCTTAAAAGGATCGCAATCCGGTTCCATCAACTTTAAAAGGAAATCCAGCAATCAAGTTCCACCTACGGATTCAGCTTTGTTAGAAAACAACGTTGATTCTTTGAGTAATGTTACTCCAATTCGCCTGGTTCATGTTTTTCGAGTATCGAAGGTTTCGAGGAGATATTCTGATGCAAGCTCAGATGCAGGTTTTTATATGAATACCTATTCCTCAGATAAAATTTCAAAGGATTCAATGAGTTTTTTTTCTTTTGCAAATGATGTCAGTCTTCTGTCAGATACCATTAGCATTGGAAGATTTCCCCTTTTATTTAAGGCAGGTGTTAATCCGGATTTTTATCATTATCAATATGCAGATAGTGTTTCCAACAGTTTATCCATTGGGATTAACGGAAAAATCACAAAAGTTAATGAGTCTGGGAAAATGGAATTGGAGGGCCGATGGATAGCAGCCGGTTATCCTGCTGGCGATTACAGATTACAAGGCACATATAGCCTAAACCACGGCCAGGCCAATGAAGGGCCATTGCTGGAAGTACGCGCATTTCTTAGAGGTTGCTCTCCGGATCCTGTTATCAGGAACTATTTATCTAATCATTTTAAATGGTATAACGATTTCAACCGTCAGCATGAATCAGGAATAAGTTTAAACTGGAAGATTTCCAAAATCAAAACAGATATTGAGGCCAGCATAATTGGAAATAAGGGATGGATTTATTTTGATTCCATTGGAATGCCGGCTCAATTTAACGATCGAATGACCGTGTTTTCAATTCATGGCCAGAAGAAGTTTGTTGCTGGAGTTTTCCGTTCATCGATTTCCGGGTTGGTCCAATACAGCACTTCTGACAAAATTCGCCTCCCTTTGTTTGTTGGATCTACTTCAACCTATATGCACCATGATATCAGCTTTCCTAAAACCGGTGGTTCGATCCAGGTTGAATATGGAATTGACTTAAATTATTCAACAGGCTTTTTCGGATACGCTTACATGCCTGCTACTGGAATATTCTACCTGGAGAATGAAAAAAAACTGGGGAATTATCCGCTACTTAATGTGTTTGCCCAGATGAAAGTAAAAAGAACAAGGGTTTTTGTCCAG
This sequence comes from uncultured Bacteroidota bacterium, assembly GCA_903919925.1. Lineage (GTDB taxonomy): Bacteria > Bacteroidota > Bacteroidia > Bacteroidales > UBA12481 > UBA12481. The sequence goes on from CAIXKO010000606.1 coordinate 2,251, forward strand.
TGGTGTCAAACTTTTTCTGATATACTTTCTGATCAGTCGTTCGCAGTACTTCACTATCCTTCCATGCGACCGCACCTTAAGTATGGGATTTACTGGCATTTCTATGATTAATTTTCTGATAGCAAGGCTTGGAGATTGTCTTAGTAAAGACTTGCCCGGTGCAAGGGCCCAAAATCTTATGGCTCCTTCAGTCCGGCCGCCGGGGTTAGATAAATTCGAAGGAACAAATCCTTTGTCCAGTGGTGTTATGATATTGCTGTTCCCTGCAGATGAGGGTATTTCCACTGTTTTTATCAAAAGAACTCAGGGGGGAGCCCACAGCGGGCAAATTGCCCTGCCTGGAGGTAAACAGGAATATTCGGATCAAAATCTATTACATACGGCAAAACGGGAAACTTTTGAGGAAATTGGTGTTAAAGCTGATTTAATCAGGGACATAGGTGTTTTAACTCCCTTGTACGTTCCACATAGTAATTTTGTTATTCAGCCAGTAATCGGGTTTGTTACCTTTTATCCGGTATTTGAATTGCAAATGGAGGAAGTTGCAGAGGTGATTGTGGTACCGATAAGGCAGCTTTTTAATCCTGTTAACCGAAAAACCATGTCATTTCATCACCAGGGCACTGAAATAATTGCGCCTTACTATGATACTTATGGACATCAAATCTGGGGTGCAACCGCTATGATAATTAGTGAGTTCGAAGTTGTTTTTACTTCCTGTATTTCCTGATAAAATCCTCCACCTCAGGAACTCCTCCCTGATAAACCAAGTAGCCGTTATAAGGTTCACGGCCAGTAATTTCTTCATTTATCGGTTTAAGCATGATTTCTTTGACTTTATCCAGATCGGAAGTTTGCCCCAGTGCCCATCCCAGTTTAATATAAGCTGCTTCAGGAAGCATGTTCTCCAAAGGAATAACTCCAAGGGCCATCAAGTCACGGCCAGTATCATAAACATACATGTGCACGTATCCCCATAGCGTTTGAACGGTCATATATATTGCTACTCCACGTTCACGTGCTCTCTCAATGGCTGGGTATAACTCTTTATTCACATGACCCAGACCGGTACCGATAATAATAATTCCCTTATATCCTAGGTCAAGCAATGAATCAATAGTGTCAGGATGCATGTGGGGATAAAAATAGATCATGGAAACCCGGTCCTCGAAGAAAGGGTAGATATCCACATGCCGGTCTTTACGCCGATGATTATATTTTTTTTTGATCAGCTTTACTTCGCCACGTCTTACAGTAGCTATTGGTGTATCTCCAATGGTGCGGAAAGTTGAACGATAGGATGAGTGCATCTTCCGAACACGAGTTCCCCTGTGCAGGAATCCATACTCATCGGAAGAAGGACCAAACATGCAGACCATAACCTCGGCAATGTCACCATGTCCAGCTGCATAACAGGAGTGCATAAGATTGAGTGCGGCATCGGATGAAGGCCTGTCTGACGAGCGCTGGGAGCCAACAAGAATAATGGGAACAGGTGGATTCTGTACCATGAAGGAGAGTGCCATTGCAGTATGATGAAGTGTATCAGTACCATGACCGATCACAATACCGTCTACTCCGCTTTCAATTTCTTTTTTTATAGCAATTGCAAGAGCTTTGTATTGGTCAGGACCCATATTTTCACTAAACACTGCGAATACCTTTTCTGTTTTCAAGTTGCAGATTTCAGCAAGCTCGGGAACTGCACCATATAATTCCCCCGGTGAAAAAGCGGGAATTACGGCACCGGTTCTGTAATCCAGCCTGCTGGCGATTGTTCCACCGGTTCCGATTAACTTTACGCTTGGAAGGTTGGGAGTAAATGGGAATTCCTTTTCCGGAATTTTATAATTCGCTTTAAAATAATTAACCTCCTTCATCGATAGGATCGTTTCAGTGTCGATCCCAATATTGTAGCCTGTGGCAATCTTAACCACAATGTGATGATCATCATCATTTTCAGCACGTGGCAACACAGTTCCTTTAAAGGAGCCTCTGGTGGTTTCGAATTCAGCAATACCCCAAACTCTTACATTAAACTTTTTCAATACCTGAAGGCCTTCACCCTTATATCCCTGGAAATAATCTTCGTTCATATCTAAATTATAGACAGTTATTCTGAAATTTCTTTTGAAACCTGTACTTCAATAAGTTGACTATACTCGTTTAAGGGAATGTTACCGAGCGCCTGGTTTCGGATTTGTCCCATGAGCCAGTGAATAGTGATCTTTGGGTTATCCGATTTTCTTATTTCCCTGAACTTCCCAATCAAGAAACTCACCGGAGCTAGTAATTCTTCCTGTGAACGTCTTTTAAATTTTAAGCTAGTCAGGATACTGGTGAAATCCATTTTTGGATAATCCATCATGATCGACAGGATAGGTTTTGCTATGGCAGGGTCGAGGTGATTTGTCCGGATAAAACTAAAAAGATCATAAATCTTATTGGGTGAGAACTCTTTATGTGGATTTTTTTGCCCTTCGAGATGCTTCAGCGTATGTCCCATGAAAGTGCCAATTACTTTGTGCTTAAACCCAAAATCATCAGAAATTTTCTCGATTAATGGCACAAGGTTTTTTTTCAGGAGATAATGGAATGTGTCATGCGGAATTTCCCAGGATTTCATTTGAGAAATCCTGGTGCTAACAGGTATGGGAAGATTCTTACCCAAACTTTCAATGTAATCGTCCGGTAGCGGAATGGGTGCCGAGTCTGTGTCTGGATACATCCTGTCGGCTCCTGGCAACACCCGTTCGAAAATTGTTGTACCATCGCTAAGTGCTTTGCGGGTTTCACGCGGAACCTGGTCAAATGCCATCAGGCAACGGTCGCTAATGGTTTCAAGTGCGGTTTTTATATCTTCCTCAGGCCCCCAGAAAACGATCTGCGCATCATTTTCATTGCTACAGAGCCATTTTCTGATTTTGTCAAAATCAACAGACCTGCCCTCGTTTGAAATCGATTCAGAGGTGATCATGTTAGGTTTTTCGATGCATGCAATCACTTTAAGCCGATCCGATAGTTCATCGGCAAAGCATTTCCCAGGTTGTGTAAAGTGCGAAAGGATTCCTTGAAATGCGGGTAAATTAACCGCTAGTAATCGAAATCCGGATTTTCTTGCATTAACAATACCTGGAAAATCAGAATTCAGTTTCTCATAAATCAAAGGAATTGAATTAATCTGCCAGGTTGTTTTGTCTGGAATGCGGTTCTTAAGCAATTCCCGTATTTTTAAAAGGGCAAATTGCCGGAAAGCTTCATTATGGCTAAGCAGAGGAATCCATTTATTATGTGCAACACCTTTGATTTCAACCCGGTCACCCCCACGGCAACTTACGTTAACATCCTCACGTCCGGATCCGATTCCGGTTCTAACCTTCCCGGTACTGCGATTAAGAAAACGTATATACTCAGCAGCTTCACGAAGTTCGAATGGGGTTTCACAATCAGGATAAGTAACGGTTTCTATTAATGGCATACCGAGACGATCTGTTTTATATATTCTCCTATGGCCTATATCTGAAATTTCACGGCACGAATCTTCTTCGATACTAAGTTGGATCAATCGTACTTTTTTATTGGATAACTGGATTTCGCCTTCTACCCCTAAAATCGCAGTGCGTTGAAAACCAGTTGGAATACTCCCATCAAGGTATTGTTTCCGCGTAATGTGAACTTCCCCAACTATATTGAGGTTTGATAGTAGCGAGATTTCAAGGGCAAAGTCAAGGGCTTGCCTGTTTATTTTAAAGGGAGGCGTATCATCAATATCGTATGTGCAGGCGTTCTCATTATTGAGTCGGTATATTATTTCTTTCCGGGTTTTGAATTCCATAAGTGCTGTTCCATCATATTCACCCATTTCGCTAAGCGTAGGGCGCATGTGCCTTATCAGTTCGCCATCATAGTCCTCGTCACGGTTGTAAATGCCTGCCGGGCACCTGCAAAACAGTTTCTGACGTGTGTTGAGTTGCTGATGAACTTCAAGTCCTGACATGAATCCAATTCTTTTCCAGTCCCCGATGGTGGATTCATGAAGGGGTACGTATCCGATTGCGTTTTTTGACTCCAGGTGGTTGCGAGCGGCATCAAATGAATTTCTCATAGGTAATCAAAAAAATTAGTCAAATTCTATAGTTTTCCCTGGGCTGACTCGTGATAAGAAGGTTGAAGGGATCAACATCATAACCAATGTCAGGGCCAAAGTCCCGGTATTCAAGAGAAGCAAGTGAATCAGGTTGATATGTATGGGTACTGAATCAACAAAATAAGATTGCGGATCAAGCGGTATCAATTTAAAACGATCTTGCAGAATTGCCAGAGATATTCCTATCGTATTGCCAATAATTATTCCTTTCCCAATTATATAACCTGCCTGAAGGAGGAAAATTCTTGCCATTGATTGGTTATTGGTGCCAAGTGCTTTAAGGGTTCCAATCATCTTTGTACGATCCAAAATAATGATCAGCAAACCAGATATCATATTAAACCCGGCAATAAGAACCATGAGAGATAGAATTACCCACACATTTGTATCTGTTAAACTCAGGAAATCAAAAAATCCTGGTGCCAGGTCTTGTAATGTTTTAATTTGTAATATATTACCGGATTGGATGCTTGATTCGTCAACAGTTTCCTGAATTCTTGACGCAATGTAGTCCATTTTAGACGGATTTACCAGCCTGATCTCAAAGCCGCTAACCTCGCCGGCATTCCACCCATTAATCTCTCTGATTTGAGATAGATTGCAGTAGCAAAAAAGTTTGTCGTACTCTTCTAATCCGGTTTCATAAATGCCGCAGATTTTAAAGGGTCTCATTCTGGGCGGGTCCTGGATAAAGTATGTGTTTAACTTCATACCGGGTTTGACGCGAAGGATTTGTGCTAATGATTTGGAAACCAAGATTTCCAAAGAATCTGTGTTATTGAGGTCGGGCACTCTTCCGGCTGAAAGGTTTCTTGAGAAGAAGTCCCAGTTATATCCGGGTTCAACACCCTTGAGAATAATCCCTTGAAGTTCCTTACCTGATTGAACTATACCTGGTTTAGTAGCAAATGGATAAATGCCGCTGATATCCGGATCTGATTTCAGTTGGTTAATAAAAGGCTGGTTGACGTCAATAGGACCGGCTTCCCATGAATTATTTGCAGTGAGACTGCTGATTTGAATATGTGAACCAAAACCCGTAAGCTTGTCTTTGATTTCTTTTTTGAAGCCGGTGAGAATAGCTATTGATAAAATCATTACTGCCATACTAAGAGCAATAGCAATAACGGAAACATTAACCAGGGTATTAGCACCTGATTTTTTACCCGGACGGCTCCGGATGATCCTTTTTACGATAAAAAGTTCGAAATTCACAGGCAAATCCTGATTTTAGGCAAATGTACCAATTATGAAGCTAAATCGTCTATGGTGTTTGGTAATCCTCGTCAATTCCTGGATGGGAATTCAAGCACAGTCCATTCCATTTTTAAAGCTTTCCCGGATAAAATGCGGCGCGGATAGAACCGAAGCCTATTTTTCTGTTTTGAAGGGTAAGAACATTGGATTGGTTTCTAACCCGACCAGTCGGGTAGGATCCGTTCATCTTGTTGATACTCTTGTTCATTCAGGGATGAAGGTGATGAAAATTTTTGCACCCGAGCATGGTTTCAGAGGGGAGGGGGAAGCGGGGGCTACCATAAATAATGGATTAGATCCGGTGACAGGTATTCCAGTCATTTCACTTTATGGTAAACATAAAAAGCCTACCCCAGCCGATCTCGGGCGACTCGATCTTGTGGTTTTCGACATTCAGGATGTTGGTGTCAGGTTCTATACGTACATTTCAACCCTTCATTTCGTTATGGAGGCTTGTGCAGCAGAGGGGAAACCGTTGTTGTTGCTCGACCGGCCAAATCCGAATGGATTTTATATTGACGGTCCGATATTGGATACTGCCTTCCGGTCATTTGTAGGGATGCACCCAGTACCGGTTGTTTATGGTTTGACCATAGGCGAATATGCGAAAATGATCAATGGGGAGGGCTGGTTGCAGAACGGGCTTAAGTGTAACCTGACAGTAATCGGTTGTGAAGGGTACGATCATGGAACTCAATATATTTTACCCGTAAAGCCATCCCCGAACCTACCTAATCAGGTTTCAGTTTACCTGTACCCATCACTCTGCTTTTTTGAAGGATCAGTCATTAGCATTGGTCGAGGAACTGAATTCCCATTTCAGGTATTCGGGCACCCTGATTTGACCGGAAAATTCAGTTTTACTCCGGAGTCAAAAGAAGGGATAAGCTTACATCCTCTCTACGAAAAAAGATTGTGTTATGGAAGCGATCTGAGACAGGAAGGGATGAAAACTTTTACTGAAAAGCAAGGAATAATTCTTGACTGGGTAGTTGATGCCTGGTCAGCGCTGGGGAAGAGGAATGATTTTTTCACTGATTATTTTGATACTCTGGCCGGCACCAGTCAGTTAAGACTACAAATCCAGCAAGGCCTGTCACCTGAACAAATTAGGCTGGGATGGGAACCAGGATTGAGGAAGTACCAGAAGATGAGAGAAAAGTACTTCCTTTACGATTAATGGTTAATTGTAAAGGGTGAAGGGTTAATGGTAAAGGGTAAAGTAAGGATTAAGGATTAGTGAGAAGGTTGAAGGTTGTATTAAGGATTATTGATCAAGGATGAAGGATTAAGGATGAAGGATGTAGGATGAAGGATTAAGGATTAAGGATGAAGGATGAAGGATTAAGGATTAAGGATCAAGGATCAAGGATTAATCGTGATATTGCTGGAGGGCAATGCGAAGGCATTCAACCGCATTCTTCAGGTCATCAAGTTTTAAAACGTAGGCAATCCGGACTTCATTTTTGCCCAGGCCAGGAGTGGCATAAAATCCTGCGGCAGGAGCCAACATAACTGTCTGATTATTATGCTCAAAATCGGTCAGCAACCATTTCGAAAAAGCATCGGCATCTTTCACTGGCAATCTTACAGTGGTATAAAAAGCGCCTTTGGGATTAGGACAAAAAACTCCGGGAATGTCATTTAGTGCCTGAACGAGAAAATTCCGCCGGGCAATATATTCTTCAACCACTGCATCAAAATAAGATCGCGGAGTGTCAATGGCGGCTTCGGCAGCAATCTGGCCCAATCCGGGAGGACTAAGCCTGGCCTGGGCGAATTTTAACACAGTTGAGAGAATATCACTATTGCGAGTAATCACGCATCCAATTCTGACACCGCATGCCGAAAACCTTTTTGAAACAGAGTCAAACATTACTGCATGGTTATCAAGCCCTTCAAGTTCAAGTACACTGTGATGCTTAAGTCCATCGTAGCAAAATTCTCGGTAGACTTCGTCAGCAAAAAGGTAAAGGTTATGTTTTAGAACTATTTCGCGCAGTTTTAGTAACTCATCTTTTGAGTATAGGTATCCAGTAGGATTATTGGGATTACAGATCATTATCCCCTTAGTTTTCGGAGTGATCAGCTGTTCAAAGGCTTCAATAGGAGGGAGTGCAAAGCCATCTTCAATTGAAGATGGAACCGGGATAACTTTAACACCGGCAGCAATAGCAAAACCATTGTAATTGGCATAAAAAGGCTCCGGAACAATCACTTCGTCACCGGGATCCATTGTTCCCATTAGGGTAAAAAGAATTGCTTCCGAGCCTCCGGTTGTTACAATAATCTGGTTAAAATCCACCTGTATTCCGATTCCATTATAAAAGGCTGCCAATTTGCGTCGGTAGGACTCGTAACCAGCCGAATGAGAATACTCCAATACGGGTTTACTGATAGACCGTATAGCATTCATGGCGGTTTCCGGGGTGTGAATATCGGGTTGACCAATATTCAAATGGTAAATGATACGACCTTTGCGTTTTGCATCTTCGGCAAAAGGAACAAGTTTTCGAATGGGAGAAGGGGGCATCGCTACACCCCGGAGGCTAATTGTTGGCATGGTTAAAATATAGCTGTCAAAACAGAAAAGATGTTCTTATTTTTTAGTTCCGGTTGCTGTGGTAGCTGATGCGGTTGACTTTTTTGTAGTTGTTCCGGTTGCAGGTTTTACAGCAGGGGCTGTTTTGGAGTCGGAATTCTGTTTCGATTTTTCTTTTTCGATACGTGCCTGATAAGCAGCTCTTTGACGTGCTTTTAAAGAAATGGACTCCTGTGAGTTGTCTAAATCGGGGTTGTTGCCTGAACCATTTTTCCCATCCACATTTGGAGTTGCCTCATTTGGTTTTACAGTTGAACCATTGGAGGATTTTATATCTCCCGGCTGCGAATTAACCTTGCCTCTTACTTCAATTCTAATGGGTGAGTTGTTAGCATTTGAATATACCACTATGGTTTTATTAAAGGCGCCCGGCAACGTGGTGTTATAAGCAACCTTGATAACCCCTGTCTTACCAGGCTCAACAGGTTCTTTGGTCCAGGTTGGAATGGTACACCCGCATGATGATTTTACATCGGAAATAATCAAAGGTTGGGTTCCTTGATTTGTGAATATAAAGTCAACCTTTCCATTTGCTCCATAAACAATAGAGCCATAATCATGGAAGGTCACACCATCGACGGTTTTGTCGAATGCCATATCAATTTTTGCTTTATTTGTTTGAGCATGAGTCAGAGAAAAAGAAAAAATCATGGTAAAAACCAGTAAACCAACTTGTTTCATGTTTCGCTTTTTAATTTTTTGAGATTACAAATTTACAATAAACACAATGAATAACGCCTTTCTCTGTACTATTATTTTGTTGGAGAATGTTGTTATTTTTACGGCTCCTTTAAGGGAATTACGCTACATATAATATAATAAGCATGAACAATTTGGATATTCCGGCTAAATACGATCCATCAAAAACAGAAGACAAATGGTATTCTTACTGGATGGAACAAGGTTTTTTTCGTTCTGTTCCTGACTCCAGGGATCCCTATACCATAGTTATACCTCCGCCTAATGTGACAGGTGTTTTACACATGGGGCACATGTTGAATAATACTATCCAGGACATCCTGGTTCGAAGGGCCCGGATGTTGGGTAAAAATGCCTGTTGGCTGCCTGGTACTGATCATGCTTCAATTGCAACTGAAGCCAGGGTGGTAGCAAAGTTACGCGATCAGGGTATTAAAAAGACCGATATTACCCGGGATGAGTTTATCAAACATGCATGGGAATGGACTGAAAAGCATGGGGGAATTATTCTGGAGCAGTTAAAGAAACTTGGGGCTTCGTGTGATTGGGAGCGGACCAGTTTTACCATGGATCCAGCCTTATCCGAAAGTGTTCTGCAAGTATTTACTGACCTTTACAGGAAAGGGTATGTTTATCGCGGTGTTCGGATGGTTAATTGGGACCCGCAGGCAACTACTGCGATTTCTGATGAAGAGGTAATTTATAAAGAGGTGCAGTCGAAATTGTATTATGTAAGATATAAAGTAGTTGGGACCGAAGATGAGTACCTCACTGTTGCCACCACCAGGCCCGAGACCATCCTTGGCGACACTGCAATATGTGTTAATCCAAATGATTTGCGCTACCAGCATTTCAGGGGAGCCAAAGTAATTGTACCGATGGTTAATCGTATTGTGCCTGTTGTTTTTGACGACTATGTTGATATTGAATTTGGTACCGGAGCCCTGAAAATCACCCCAGCCCACGATGTAAATGATTATAATATCGGGCTTAAATTCGGACTTGAGGTTATTGATATTTTCAATGATGATGGAACAGTTAGCAATAAAGCAGGATTATTTGCGGGTATTGACCGTTTCGAAGCCCGAAAGTTAGCTGTTGCTGAACTGGAGAAAAGTGGGAATTTGGTTAAAATCGAGGAATATACCAACAAATTGGGCTTTTCGGAGAGAACCTCTGCCGTAATTGAGCCTAAATTGTCAAGACAATGGTTTATAAGGATGAAAGACCTGGCTGAACCTGCGCTTCTGAATGTAATGAATGATGAGGTTAGGCTTATTCCTTCTAAATTCAAGAATACCTACCGCTATTGGATGGAAAACATCAAGGATTGGTGTATTTCAAGACAACTGTGGTGGGGACACAGAATACCAGCCTGGTATTTAGCCGATGGCAGGGTGGTTGTTGGAATCAATGAGGAAGAGGCGTTAGCCGAAGCAATAAAAATTACTGGCAATCCTGACCTTGTCCTGGCGGATCTTTCCCAGGATGAAGATGTGCTGGATACCTGGTTTTCCTCATGGCTTTGGCCGATATCGGTCTTTGATGGCATCCGTAACCCGAATAATCCTGATATTAATTATTATTATCCTACCAATGACCTGATTACCGCACCGGACATATTGTTTTTCTGGGTTGCCAGAATGGTGATCGCCGGTTATGAATACCGTCAGGCAAAACCATTCAGTAACGTGTATCTTACCGGTATGGTTAGAGATGCTCAGCATCGGAAGATGTCGAAATCGCTTGGAAATTCGCCCGATCCGCTTGACCTGATTGAAAAGTACGGTGCTGATGGAGTAAGAGTTGGAATGCTTCTGTGCTCCTCGGCAGGCAATGACCTGCTTTTTGATGAATCATTGACAGAGCAGGGACGGAATTTTGGCAATAAAATTTGGAACGCCTACCGGTTGATCTCCGGCTGGGAGGTATCTGAAAGTATTGGACAACCTGAAACTTCCCGGTTGGCTAACGAATGGTTTTCTGCCAGGTTTAACCAGGAATTGGGGATGCTGAACGATCACTTTACAAAATACAGGCTGTCG
>CAIXKO010000607.1 GCA_903919925.1 uncultured Bacteroidota bacterium
AAAAAATGGAGCTGAAAATGTGGCGATCCACTTGCGGCGAAAAATAATTTAATACCGGCTGAAGGAATCCGCCTGGTAGAATATTAATGCCGGGCTAATGGTAACTAATTCCGGCTTTGGCTTCCTGGTGAGGTAACTTAATTATACAATGAATCTTTTTGAACCTTTTGATGGTGAAATCGAAATTTGCACTTCGGGTAAAACTATCCTTCTCAAAAGTATAATTCCTTTACCGCGTTGCTGGATTAAGATAAGCGACACGAATGGATTAATTGTATTTAAAAAGATTGAAAAAGATTTGACCGGATTGGAAATTTCTTTGAATGTTGCCGGGGGGATATATGAGGTTACAATCGTTTCCGAAACCCGGTTTGCAGCAAAGACCGTTCTGTTAAAATAGACGGCTATGCCCCATGCCCCATAGCCGCCTACCTAAGGGATATTGGGATCTTAGCTGTACACACCCCGGGCCTCCCTGAAAAAGGGAGGGAGTCTGCATTGGCGCTTCCTTAGTACGCAACCAAACAGGAGTGCCATATAAACAGGTTCACATGCAATAATTGTCGGGAAGAAGGTTTCTTCGTCAGCATCCTGTTATTTATGTGATCATTGAAAATGACTGCTTCTTTTTTATCCCGAATTTCTATTGCGACAAAGAAAAGCTAATAATCGAGCTGGATGGAGGAATTCACGATGGCAGTATAGAAAAGGACTTTCATCGTGACAGGATTTTTCAAAACCCGGGTTTGTGTGTTTTACCTTTACGAAATGAAGAACTCTAAGATATAGCGTCAGTTCTGTTAAAAACAAAACAAAATTTTGGCTGAATCTCTATTCCACTCTTCGAAACCGGGAGAGAAATTGTGCTTTTGCTTGGTTGCGCCGAGAGGTAGCTTCGAAGTAGACTCCCTCCCTTTTTCAGGGAGGGCCGGGGAGGGTACAGCTCAGATCCCGTAAGCCCTTAGGTTAACGGCTATGCTCCATCCCCCTCTCCTTTTCCCAACCTTGTTAACCTTTTGCTAACCTTTTTCCCCCTCCTTGTTAACCTTTTGCTAACCTTTTGATTGCCTGGCCGCTGTTTAGGGTTCGTATTTTTGCTACTGATAGAATATCCGGACAAAATACCCCGGAAAGCGGCAAAATTCTAGACAGTTATTAACGAGTTTAATTAAAATAAATAACAGATCAAATCAACTTTTCCCATTAAGGCAGTATCAATTGAATGCATCATCCTGAAAACCATTATCGTATGAAAAACCTATACAAACTAATCACGCTGCTCATGTTCATTACATTGAGCACTAACCTTTTGGCCACCGATTACATGGTAAGCGGTGCAGGCACTACAGCCGTAAACGGTACGTACACCCCGGATGGAACGAATGGTTATGGCTACCCCAGATGGAAACTTGCAGGGGGATCATATTATCTGCATAGTGATGGAGGTGGTACAAGGGTAATTAACACTAATCCTGATTACGCTGGAATGGGATGTTATAGAAATACGACTCAGTCTCCCTTCGATCCAAATACCCCTCCATTTACAGGCTGGCAGATTAATATGGGAGATCGTGATGCACCAACAATTGCAGAAGCCGGTCCTGGGTTATCATACAGCTCAGATACATTTACTGAATCATCAGCCCATGACGGCAGCATTGATAACAGTCAACCGGTTACTATAGCCACTAATAATCCGAAGAGCCAAACAACTGTGGGCACGCCAATTGTTCCCACACAGGCTGTAACCAATATCACTGCTATAACCGCTACCGGTAATGGAAATATTACCGATTTAGGAGTTTCTAATCCAACCCAATATGGTGTGGTTTGGTGTACTTCTACTAATCCAACTTTGGATTTAACCACCAAAACGACACAGGGTGAAAAAACTTCAACCGGAGCATTTACCAGCTCAATTACAGGACTTACAGCCAATACCACATACTATGTAAAAGCGTATGCAACCAACAGTTTAGGTACAGGTTATGGTGAGGAGGTGAGTTTTACTAATTGCACTGCCCCTACCATCACCGGCCAATCCACTGCAGCCCAAACACAATGCCTTGGTGGAACATTCGCAGCCATAACAGTAACAGCCACAGGGGACGGATTAAGCTATCAATGGTACAGCAATACCACGGCTAGCATCAGCGAGGGAACATCACTTGAAGCAAGCAATGGCGCGCAAACAATCAGTTATACGCCACAGGCAACAACAACAGGCACTCTTTATTACTATTGTGAGGTTACCGGGACCTGCGGAACGGCAACGAGTGCAGTCTCAGGTGCGTTTGTAACACTTGAAGCGGGCGGAAACATTACCATCAGCAATGATGCAAGTTCGCCCGCAGGCTGGTCAATCGCTGGCGGGGTTCTTACAGCTTGCTCCGATGTAACTATAAATGTTGGGGTGATAACTGCTGGCTTAGTTAGTGGTAATCTGACTGTTCAGGCAACCAATAACATCACTATCGACGCTGCTAT
>CAIXKO010000608.1 GCA_903919925.1 uncultured Bacteroidota bacterium
TACCTCTTGATCAGCCTTGCGGATAGCCGGAAACAATACCATCTCCCCAACTTTCATCGATAACTCAAAATGCTCATGCTCAAATCCAAAGGAACCAGCCATACCGCAGCAGCCCGATGGAATCTCTGAGCAAGTATAGTTACTCGGAAAGTTAAGGACATAAAGTGTTGATGATGTTGATGATACAGCCTTTTGCTGGCAATGGCCATGAAGTAATACTTCATGTTTTTCATGAGTAAAACTGTCGGAAGAAATCCTTCCGGCTCTCATTTCCCGTTCCAAAAACTCTTCTACTAAAAATACTTTATCGCCCAATTGTATCGCTTTCGTTCTTAAATCATCTCCAACCAAATCAGGAAACTCATCGCGAAAACCCAATATCGCTGAAGGCTCTATTCCTATCAAAGGACACTCAGCACTAACCAAATCATGATACAAATTCACGTTCTGACGCGCAATTAATCGGGCTTTTCTCAATAATCCCTTCGATATAAACGTGCGTCCACTCATGGTCCTCTCTGCAATTTTAACCTGATACCCTAGATTGGTAAGTAGTTTAACCGCTTTAATTCCGATTGATGAATCCTGATAATTCGTGAACTCATCGATGAAAAAGAATACACTTCCTTTGGAAACCTTACCTGCAGGGTTTATTGTTAACAAATTCCCCTTAGTCCATTTGCTCATCGATATTTCTGATAAAACCGGCATCGACCGCTCAGGATGGAACCCGATCATTCGCTTCAGTAGACCGGAAAACGTACCATTTTTCAGCGTTGCATTTGCAATCAGCGCAAATGGCCGCACAAAACGATATAAAACAGGCAAATAAGCGATTAATCGTGTTCTTGCCGACATTCCATGGGCATCATGCCAATGCTGTAAAAATTCGGCCTTTAATTTAGCCATATCCACACTCGAGGGGCATTCCGATTTACATGCCTTGCAAGAAAGACAAAGATCTAGGATGTCAAAAATCTCCTGATGATCAAATGCATTTTTTCCGATTGGCTTAATCAAATACTCTCTCAGGATGTTTGCACGGGCACGCGTAGAATTTTTTTCGTCCCGGGTGGCCTGGTAGGACGGGCACATCGTTCCCCCAGCTTGAGTTGCCTTTCTGCAATCACCACTGCCATTGCACTTTTCGGCTGCCCTTACAACACCATGTGTGGATGAAAAATCCTGAAAAGTAACAATCTCAGGAGTCGGAATGCCGGGCTCATTTCTGAGAAATGAATCCATCGGCAATGCTTGAGTGATTTTACCGGGATTAAACAGGTTATCCGGGTCAAAAACATTTTTAACCCTATTGATTAACTGATAATTATGATCACCCAAAAGCATTGGAATCAGCGCAGCCCTTAACCGCCCGTCACCATGCTCACCACTCAGCGACCCCCGGTATTTCTTAACAATCGGAACTGTTTCCCGTGCGATTGTTTTAAATTGCTCAACATCCGCCGGATCTTTAAGATTCAGCACGGGACGCAGATGAAGCTCTCCGGTTCCCACATGCGCGTGGTAAACACAAGTTTTTCCATGGCGGGCAAACAGCTCCTCCATTTCCTGAATATACTCAGCCTGATGGGCTACCGGAACCGCAATATCCTCAATAATTGAAACAGCCTTATCATCACCCGGTAAATTCGCCAGGGTTCCCAAACCGGCTTTTCGTAAATTCCAAACCTTGCTGATATCGGGTCCTTTAACAACCGGAAATGCATATCCAAGATTATGCGCCGTCAGGTCATCAATGGTTTCCTGAACCTTTTCGCTCAGTTGTCCAGCAGTTTTTTCTGCGAATTCAATAATCAGAATGGCTTTGGGTTCACCTACAAGAAAAAACCGGTTAGGCTTTTGACTATGACTGGTTTTGGTGCAGTCAAGCACTACATGATCCATGAGTTCCACCGCTGTTGGAGCATGCTGGAGAACGATCAGGTTGGCCCGCAACGAATCCGACAAAGAATCAAAATGTGCACAAACCAGAGCCTTATTCGCCGGTGGGAGTTCAACCAGGTTTATCTTTATCGCAGTAAAAAAAACAAGTGTGCCTTCAGAGCCTCCTAAAAGCTTGCACATGTTAAACAGGCTGCCATTTTCAATGAATGGAGCTGTATCCAGAAGCAAATCCAGTGCATAACCGGTATTCCTTCTGGGAACTTCCGGATCGGGATAACCATTCCGGATTTCTTTCCTGTTAACAGGATCACTGATAATTTGCCTGATCTCCTGATAAACTCTGCTTTCCAGATTGTTCCCGTTGCACTTATTTTCAAATTCATCAGCATTCAGTGCGGAGAATTCTGCCGTAGAACCGTCGCTGAGCACAGCCTGAACAGCCAGCGTGTGATCCCGCGTACTTCCGTATACCAGTGAATGAAGCCCGCAAGCATTATTACCTAACATTCCACCAATCATACACCGGTTGGAGGTACTGGTTTCAGGCCCGAAAAACAGTTTTTGTCCGCTCAGGAACTTGTTGAGCTCGTCTAAAACAATGCCCGGCTCTATCCACGCATAATGCTCAGCAGCATTCACCTCAATAACGTGGTTCATGTATCTGGAAACATCAGTCACTATGCCTGCACCAACTACCTGGCCGGCCAGTGAGGTTCCGGCTGTTCGGGGTATAAGGGAAAGCTGGTTTTCCTGGGCAAAACCAACCAGTTTGACAATATCGCCGGTATTCTTTGGATACGCAACTGCCGCCGGAATTTCACGATAGATCGAGGCATCAGTCGAATACACCGTTCGGGTTAAGATGTCCCAAAACAGCTCACCATCAAGTCTTTGAGCCAGTGCCCTGAATCTTTCTTCCATATAGTAAATCATAAAAGTTGGGGCTGGGCCAACATAAGGCAGTAAGGCAGGAGGGCAAGAGGGCAGGAGGGCAGGAAGGCAAGAGGGGAGGAGGGCAGGAGGGCAGTAAGGAAAGAATATTAGTAAGAATGTTACAAGTTACTAGTAATCTAAATGTTATATGAATTTTAAAGCCTTTATTTCTTGCCTTTCTGCCCTCTTACCTTTCTGCCCTCTTGCCCTCTAGCCCTCTAGCCTTTCTGCCTTACAGACCCACAATAATA
>CAIXKO010000609.1 GCA_903919925.1 uncultured Bacteroidota bacterium
TATACTGCCATTCAGATTATTAACCTTCATTCGGCGGATCAGTCCGGATTTGAAAAAAGGAGTGCCAGGTTCTTTAATTTGGGTTCTTTTGGGTTTGCAGAGCAGCATGCGTACCTGAAAACTAAAGCGCCTGATCAGGATATTTATTTGTTTCCTCAGCTCAGGCACCTGAATATCTCCGATGCATCCGTACCAGAGAACCATCCGGTTATCCATGAGGCTGAATTCTTTATCGGTATTTCCGGACTAAACCCACCACAAAATCTGGCATTATTGATTCAGGTTTCCGATGGAACGGCCAATCCGCAGGTAGTTAAACCGCCTGACCACATAAACTGGAGTTATCTGGTGAATAATGAGTGGATTCAACTTTCTCAGCGTGAAGTGGATGATCAAACAAACGGTCTGCTGAAATCAGGCATAACAACTTTTTCCATGCCTCGTGATGCCTCTGCTGACAACACAATCCTGCCCTCCGGTCAACATTGGATACGCGCCGCTGTAGCCAGTCGGAGTGATGCAGTATGCCGGTTAATGATGGTTTCCGCCCAGGGTGTTTTGGCTACTTTTAAAGACATGGGTAACGATCCGGCATACAGTGGTCAGGTATTGCCTGCCGGTTCAATCAGTAAGCTTAAAACACCTGTAGCCGAAGTTAAAAAGATTACTCAGCCTTATGAATCCTTTGGCGGTCGTGGCGCTGAAGAACCATCTGCCTTTTATACACGCGTTAGTGAACGGCTCCGGCACAAGGATCGCGCAGTAACCCTATGGGATTTTGAACGGCTCGTGCTGGAAGCATTCCCTGAAATCTACCGGGTGAAATGCCTTAACCATACCCAATACGAGCCGCAGGATAATGAAACCGGAATTTACCGTGAACTGGCCCCGGGACATATCACCCTCGTAACCATCCCCGATAAACAATTCCACAACTTCCGCGATCCTTTAAAGCCGTTTACCAGCCTGGGATTACTGAACGATATCGCTGTTTTTCTTTCAAAAAGGTTATCTTGCTTTGCTACCCTTCATGTAAATAATCCGCAATTCGAAGAAGTGCGCGTCCACTTGAAAGTCAGATTTTATGATGGCTTTGATGAAACATTTTACACCGGTCTCCTGCAGCAATCCATCATGCGTTTTCTTTCACCCTGGGCATTTCCCGATGGCGGAAATCCATCGTTCGGCGGTAAGGTTTATAAATCTGTTCTGATCGATTTTGTGGAGGAACAACCTTACGTGGACTATGTTACCAATGTGCAGCTTTTTCATGATATCGGAGGGAAAAAGGGAACAACCGACAAAAATGAAATCATGGGATCTATGGCCGTATCTGTCCTCGTATCCGTTCCCGCTGATTTCCATGCCATCTCTGTAATTAACCCGTCAGATGAAATCCCTTCATCTGAAAAATGCAGCTGTCAGCCATGAACCCAAAAACCAATTCCATAGCTAAAAATCCTGAACTGAATGCTGCTTTCGATTTTTACCGTCTGAGGAAGGAAGGTGTTGGCTTTATTGAGCAAATGGGAAGCAGTCAATGGACTGATTATAATACCCATGACCCGGGAATTTCTATTCTTGAGGCGCTCTGCTATGCCATTACCGATGTTGCCTTTCGAACAGGATCCGATATTAAGGACCTCCTCACCACTGCTCCTCCAACTAATGATTCCAACCCTTATCCTGATCAGGCTTTTTTTACCGCACGCGAAATTTTAACGATAAACCCTTGGACAACAAACGATTTTCGTAGAATTCTTATCGATATTGATGGGGTCAGGAACGCCTGGGCTTTCTGCAATAAATGTGTTAAAGGTTTGTACGATGTCCTGCTGGAGTTGGAAGCTGATCCGGAACTTGGTGACTTAAACGACCATAAAATTGAGGTGATTTATCCCCTTAATGGTACCAATAGTAAGACGAATCAGGTGGTTGTGGAGCTTCATTTCCCTGAATGGGAACTCCGGAACAGTGCCGGTTATCAGTTGTTTACGGAAAGCCATCATGCCTTTAATTCCGAAAATGGGCAGTCTTATAGGGTGAAGGTTCCGTATCTTGGTGCTTCAAAATACTATGATCCAACTACTTATTCTTTGGCCAATGAGGTGATTAATAACAACGAGCTAAAATCTCAGTGGCGAAATGTTTTTTATGCAAATTTTGAAATTGAGTTGATTCCATCAGGCAAAATGATCGAAATAGGCCAGGTTCCTGTTCGGTTTATTGGCGATTCTTTAGCCCGGAATGAGAGCAAAGTGAAGGATATTATTGCTGTACTGGAAAGCACTGGCAAAAGTGGAGTAATCGGGCGTTACCGCAGAAAATTGCTCCTGGTGGCTGATTTGGTCAGGGAAACAAAAGGGGTACTCAACAATCACCGCAACCTCAGCGAAGACTATTGCCGCATACGTGGTGTAGGCATTGAAGATATCGCTGTTTGTGCCGATGTTGAGGTTACCGCCGATGCTGATATTGAGCGTGTTCAGGCTCGAATTTGGCACGAGATCGAAAAATATTTCAACCCACCGGTACCCTTTTATTCCCTCCAGGAAATGATGTCGGACCAGGTTCCCGTTGAGGAAATCTTTAATGGACCGGAATTGAAAAACGGTTTTATAAAAGCCGGCGATCTGGAAAAGTCATCCTTGAAAACCGTATTACGTACCTCCGATATTTTAAATCTTTTGATGGAAATCGAAGGGGTGGTGGCTGTTAATAACCTGATGCTAACCAAATATGATGCGGAAGGTTTGGTTGTTCAGGGCGCGGCTGATCCGGTCTGGAATAATGGAAAACCGGTATTTGATGACAAAAAAACCAGTGCATCCTGGTTGCTTTATTTGAAAGATATGCACCAGCCTCGTTTGTACCCAAGCTTTTCCAGATTTCTGTTCTATAAAAAGGGATTGCCTTTTAAACCTCGGATGGATGAAACGAATGATACGCTTACCCAATTACGCGGTGAAGCGGAACGTCCGAAATTTGCTTTCTCACAGCATGATTTGCCCATTCCAAAAGGTAATTTCACCAACTCAGATGAATATTTTCCGGTTCAGTATAGCTTGCCGTCAATATATGGTGTAGGTCCTGCCGGATTGCCATCAAACGCCCCGGCCCTTCGATTAGCTGAAGCAAAACAATTGAAAGCTTATCTGCTGATCTTTGAGCAATTACTCAGCAATGCCTTTATGCAAATAAAGCAGGTCCCTGATCTTTTCTCGTTGAACCCGGCAGTCGACAAAACCTACTTTGCAAAAGAATTTACGGAAGAGCTGATCAAAGGTTATTCTGAAATTGTTACTAGCCTCAACCAGGCCAAACTGGAAGGGTTGCTGGAAACTACTTCGGAATTCAGGGAGCGCAGAAATCGCTTTCTCAACCACCTCATGGCCCGGTTTGGTGAACAGTTCAGCGAGTATGCTTTGATGCTTAATGATTTGGAGGGTAATGCGGTGGCTTCTGAAAAGCTGATCGGTGATAAAATATCCTTTCTGAAAAGCTACCCATACATCAGCCAGAACCGTGCTAAAGCTTTTAATTATTTGCAGGATATAGATATAGCCGGTAATATTCCCGGGCTTAAAAGGAGAATCACCCTTCTGTTGGGCTGGCCTGCCAACAACAAGTCCCTGGTTATAGAGCATCTTTTGCTGCGGCCGAAGTTCCCCGGCGATGCCCTTTATCCGGTTTGCTCCGATAGTTCTACTGAAATCTGCGGCGATGAAGATCCCTATTCTTTCCGCCTTACCTATGTGATGCCCGGTTGGATTGACCCGTTCAATACTAATCTGGAAATGCGCAGGTTTGCCGAAAGAACTATCCGCTATGAATTGCCCTCACACTTGCTTGGAAAGATTTGCTGGTTGGGGAATGATGAAACTGACAATGATTCTGTTGGATTCGATCGGGTTAACGATGCCTGGCACCAGTGGTTGAAGGAGAATGCCACCATCGATTGGCCCAAACAGCGTTTGCCGGATCATGTGGCAGCCATTCTCAAATCTCACCTTGACCCGGATCAGGAACTTTCTGAACTGAAAATAGGGGAGTGCGCCTTAAAAATGTTGAATCAATATGGAGCTGCATTCCATAAATGGATGAGTATCAATATAGATGCTGGCCACGAACTCGTTGATTTTACCACCTTTTATTCCCCGGTTCTTAAGCCAACCCCGGGAATCTCCTTCAAAACCAATCCTGCACCTGACATTCGCAGCTTCCTCTCCCAACGGTATAAAACCTATCGTAAGGTGTCATTCCTGCTTTGGAAATTGGTGCATCTGCTTAGTAAATTGAAAAACATCTATCCGGTTGCAACCCTTCACGATTTTGATGAAGGTAACGATGAAAATCCAGTCAGACTGGGCAGCACCGCTCTGGGAAGTTTTCAAGTGAATCCGGATCTTAACCCGTAAGCCAATGTATTTAAATCGATAAACCAGGGAATTAAATATTGTTCAAATAAACTATCGGCCATGAAACCTACCCAAGATAAATACCCGCTTTTTGAAACCAACCAGGTACTTACCAAGTGCCAGCTTAATCAGTTGTTTAACTACCTGGATGAGCAGGAGCGCCTGACCCGGGCCAATCTGATTGGTATTGGAATTGAATGCGGTCTGGAAGTCCGGCTGGAAAATAGCGGAACAAATAAAATTATTCGTCTCAATAAAGGCTGTGGTTCGAGTTCAGCAGGTTACCTTTTAGTTGAACCTGAAGATGTTACTTTGGGTTCCTACCAAAAGTACATACTACCGGCAGGAATAGATTATCCTCCCTTCAAATATGAATCCGGGGGGAAACAGTTTCAGTATCTATTGTGGGAGCTTTTGCCTGAGGGTCAGGCTGATTCAACCCTGATTGGAAAGGAACCGGGGTTTCTCGACAACAAAGCCGTTTTGTTATTTCTGGAATTGAAACCAGAGGATTTACGTAATTGCACCCCAAACAATTGCGATGATATGGGCCAAAAGGTGGTGGCAACCTTGCGCCCACTGCTAGTCGGAATCGACGATCTGGCAAAAATAATCGCGGTCGCAAATCAGCTTGGAACAGGATATTCGGCTACTGACATTGAATCGGCATTGCTCTCCAAATTAAATTTGCCCGATCTGCACCTCCCGCGTTACAACGTTCCAAACACTTCTCCCGTTTCGTCAAACGAAGTTCTGGCCGCCTTCCTTGCCGTATTTCAGAAAAGTAATATGGCAACCACCATGGGAAAGGCCCTGTCTTTATTGTATAAAGCTTTTCACCCTTTGGTTGGTTGTTTGTACCCAATAGATCCGTTTACGGGTTTCATCAGGGAGTTTGGTTTTCTGGATTCCGTTCCAACAGCCACTGCCCAGGTTCGTTTTCTGCCCTATTATTACGATTTCTTTGATGATCTGATTCAGGCTTACGATGAATTTCGTTGGAAAGGCGCTGAATTAATGTGTTCCTGTTCTCCACCTGCCGATCTGTTCCCGCGGCACCTGATGCTCGGGCTGCTTAATCCGGGTTCCACTGCAAATCCGGGAATGTACCGTCATCATTTTTTATCATCCCCGGCAATTAAAGGTTGCGAAGAAGCAAAAGTGGAAGTGATCCAATTATTCAGGCGCCTGGTGGAAATGGTTAATTCCTTTACCAATAATCCTACCCCTCCCGATTTTTCAAACAAAGAAGTCGCCCGCAAGTTTATTCCGGTTCGCGCAACCCCAAGCCAGCTGGCTGATGTGCCGCTTTCCAAAAAGGCGATCCCGTATTACTATCTCCAGAATGGAACGGTCCCTGTTTTTCAACTCTGGAATGTCGATAAATCACGCCGCAACCGGGCCAACCAAAACCTGAGTTTCCGCTCCGATGAATATACTCCCACCGCTCCTGCATTTGTAACAAAAGCACTGGAGTATAACCTGGAACCATACAATTTCCTGCGTATTGAAGGCCATCTGGGCAAAAACGTAAAAAGTGTAATGAGCACCCTCCTGGGCCTGAAAAACAGCAACCGTCTGCCGGTGGATATTATCGCTTTGCGAACCGGCCTTTTCGATGCCCGGATTCCTGTTGACCTAAGCAAGGAGTCGTGTCATTTTGAGGATCTGGAGGCACTTTTTGATGCTCTGCGCGATGAATTTATTAGCTCGCTCGCTAAAACTTTAGCTTCATTTTATAAACGAAAAGTGGGCAAGGAAGTGGTGCTGGCCGATGGATTTACTCCATCTCTCATCCATTCCCTGATTCCGGGTGTAACCATCACCCCGTCTACTTTTGGAGCACTGCTCGAAACGCAATTCGCAACCTTTAGTAAAACCCGGTCGGCTAAAACCTTTACCCGCCGAAAAGATACCGGATTCAGCGTCACAGATGCCTTTTTCGGTGAAAGCGTTGTTATCCAGGCAACAGCATCCTATGCCGAGGTCCTGCTCGATATAAGCAATTATCTTAAAAACAGGTCTTTAACCGAATTTAGCCTGACGGAATTCCAGGATCTTTTCGACCAGCTCGATTATTTGAATAATAAGTTTAAAACACAAATCGATGCAAAAACCGAAGAATGGAACGATCTGTTTAACCTCCTCGAAGCAGTGAGATATGCCAATCAAATGGAAGCATTCAAATCAATCGGGGAAGAATATAAAAGACGTTTGACTGAGGTTAAGAAAAAGATGTTCCTGAGCAATTTCCTGCTCAGTCATCCAGGTATTCAGCACAAAGCAGGAGTGCCTTTTGGAGGGACATTTATTGTGGTATATCACGATGACCCAACTCCTTTTCGGTTACCCGCCGATATATCATCTGGCATCGGATCAATTAAAGCCAACTTCAACCAACTTGGATTTGCTGCCGAAAGTACCGAAACCATATCAAAAGCCTTCGAACGACTGACTGTGAAAGGAAAAAGCACTGAAGTGGATTCCGATATACAGCTGATTATTAATGAAATGTCGAAGCAGGCTGTGCGCCCGGGCATTGGACTGGTGGGGATAAACAGAAAAAAAACAGCAGACAAAATTATTGCTGAAACAGTTAATGAGTTTGCCGACGGAACGGTAATCGCCGATTTCTACTTGCCATTTATGCTAAGTTCAGGCAGCGCTCCCATCCAGTACATAATGCCGGTTGATTCAATAACCCTTCCCTGTAATGGAATATCCCGAAAATGCGCTTACAAACTCTGGCTGCAACCATCTGCCAATGAATCCGGATACAAATCTTACGAGCAGTTAACGGAGGTTAGCTTGAGATTTAATGGAAACTCCATCAAATTTCCTTCATCTACAGATCTATTGCAAGTCCCTGTTGATGAATTGAATAAGGATTTTAAAACCGCCATGGCTAAAGTGGTGGGAAATCTCAATGATTTTGTTCAAAAAGCACTCTCTGAAGCATTTGGACAAACAGGAAAAAATCGCCTGGTGGTAAACTACGAACCACTAAAAGATGATCCTTTCGGTATCCTTTGGATTGAATACTTTATTTGCGAGACTTTTAATCTTGAATTCAAATTTAAAGTTGCTGGCCTTTTGCAAGCCTCTGGTATTCAGTATAGGCTTACCAATGAGCCCGATGAAAATGGAAAACCCTTTAACGGTACCATCGCCACCGATATGGAAAATAGTGATAAGAAGGAAATCGTTCCGGCATTCAATTGCCGCGAGCGCAACCAGTATGAAGGATGACACATTTTATCCGGCAGCAACTGATACATGCTGATCTGAAAGGCTCGGAATCAGAGGGCTTTTATTTGCATCAGCAACTGTCGGACGTGTACTATTCCAAGGTGCTGCCGGCTTTGGAGGAGGTTATGGATAAATATTCCCCGCCGGGCAGAAACCTGGTTATTAATCAGCTGAAAATCAATGCCGGATCTATTCCCCTCGATCGCCTTCACCTGGATTTTGCCCCCGCTGTAGCCAAAGCATTTATTCAACAGATAGAAAGTGAGATAATTAACGATTCTCCTGCTAAAAATGACCGTGATCAGATTGATTTTTATTACCAGCTTTCAGATGAGAAGCTTTGGGAAGCCTTTGTCTTTTTTCTGAAGATGGGTTTTTTACCCTGGTCAATGAAATTGCCGGATAGCAAAAGTCTGGAGGAATTGATTTCTGATCTGCTGGATAAGCAAGAGCCTCACATCTCAAGTCGGATCCCTGCGGCTAAAATTGCTGCGGTTTTGAAAACCAACTCGGCGCGTAACCGCTTGCAATTGCAGTTTTCTGAGCATTTTATAAACAGGCTTTTATCAGAAATCTATCCCGGTATTCCTGGTGCGCAAATTCACTTCCTTTTACAAAACAGCTCCATGGATTGGTGGGAGGTTTTTATCCATTATCTGCTCAATGGAAGCCTGCCATCTTCTCTGTCGTTACCCACAGGAGTAAGCCCGGAAGATGCTTTCTTTATTCTGATAACTGATCCTGAATCCCTGGGATGTGGACCAATTCCGGAATCAAAAATTCTGGAAGTGCTTAGGAATCCAATAGCTTCCAACTACCTGGTAACTAAGTTCTCAACTCAATTTATTAGTACGCTGCTTCAAAAAATCGCCCCTGGATTACTGACAGAGCTGAAATACATAATTGAAATTGCTGAACACTTATCGTTCAAACCGGAAGATATTCAGTTATTCAATGCAATTCTCATCGGGAAATCAATCACGGAAATAGCGAATGAGAAAAGACTTCAAAAATCTGAATTGCTTATACTGGTTCTCGCTGAATTACAATCAAGACCTGACCTGGTCATCCTGGTTTCAAAGGTTTTCGAATCATACCAGCCGGGTATAGAACAAAAAGCACCCAACCATTTAACCATTGATTCTGTTATCGAAAGTCCGAAATTGGTGATAAAATCGGAAGCTTCTTACAGTGAGGAGGCATCAGCGGGAATATATATTGAAAATGCCGGGCTGGTGCTGCTTCATCCATTTCTGCCACAATTCTTTGAATCTTTGGAAGTAACCTCGGCTAACAATATTATAGAGCCGGTACGCGCTTTGTCATTGTTGCATTACCTGGTTTCGGGTAAAACGCAATTGCCGGAGTATCAGTTAGTATTGCCCAAAATTCTGTGTCAGTTGCCGCTCTCTGAATCTGTACCTTACACGGTACAATTAACCGAATATGATATTCAGGAATCCCTGGCCTTGCTCGATGCCGTTATTAAACACTGGGAGGCACTTCGAAATACCAGCCACGATGGATTGCGCGGAACATTCCTGCTCAGGAACGGAAAGCTGACCTTGAAGGATGACGGGGATTGGCTTCTTCGAGTGGAATCACAAACATTTGATATTTTACTCGATCAGCTTCCCTGGGGAATTTCAATGATTAAACTTCCCTGGATGAAAGTTATGCTTTGGGTGGAGTGGGGGACTTGATCCAAATAGAGGAATATGAAAGCTAATGCCGAAAAATCGACTCATCAAACAACGGCTTCTGTGCAGCAGAAGTCGTCGCAGCCTTTTTTTGCGAGGGCCGGAGGAGGTTTTTTATCGACAATAAAGGATCCCGGCCAACCATTTTTACAGGCAAAGCTAACCGTAAGTAAACCAGGGGATCCATTTGAAAAAGAGGCTGATAAAACAGCCGACAAGGTAATGCGGATGCCTGAATCAACAGCTGGCTCTCCCTCAGTTGCCGGGCATACTCAGTCAGCTATCCAAAGCAATGTCTCCGGCGGACAACCGCTTTCTGCCGATGTCCGGAGCTATATGGAACCGCGCTTTGGTGCCGATTTTAGTAACGTCCGAATCCATAATGACCAGGAGGCAGCATCATTAAGCAACCAGCTGAGCGCCCGCGCTTTTACTTACCAAAACCATGTCTTTTTCTCCAGAAACCAATATCAACCCGGAACCAGCGAGGGAAAACACTTACTCGCACACGAACTTACCCATACCATTCAACAGGGACACGCCATTCAACTTAGCCCGCAGATCACCACAACCGTAACGCCACCTCCTATCCAACGGCTTGGTATTCAGGATGCTCTTAATTATTTTGCCGATAAAGCTAACTACATTCCCGGATTCCGAATGCTAACCATATTAATGGGTTTTAATCCAATTAATATGCAGTCCACCGACCGGTCCGCCGCTAATATTTTAAGGGCACTGATTGAGGTGGTTCCTGGTGGTGCCTTTATTACTCAAACCCTGGATAATCATGGTGTATTTGCCAAGGCCGGGGCTTGGGTGGAACAGCAGCTCGCTACATTGGGCAACATCGGCGGCGATATAGTTTCAGGTCTGAAAAGGTTTATTGATTCTCTGAGTTGGACCGATATATTTGACCTGGGCGGAGTTTGGGACCGGGCTAAGCGCATTTTTACAGACCCCATTGGCCGGTTGATTTCATTTGCCGGAAGCATGGTCAGCGGTATCCTTAAGCTGGTGAAAGATGCAATACTTAAGCCCCTGGCAGCACTGGCGCAGGGAACACGGGGGTATGACCTTCTCAAGGCGGTGCTTGGCGAGGACCCCATAACCGGAGAACCCGTTCCCCGAAATGCCGATACACTGATCGGCGGTTTTATGAAGCTGATTGGACAGGAAGAGGTGTGGGAAAATATTAAAAAGGGTAACGCAATAGGTCGCGCCTGGGCCTGGTTCCAAAATGCCTTGTCGGGCTTGATGGGCCTCGTTCGTGCCATCCCCCGACGGATAATAGATACCCTAACTTCACTTACTTTCCAGGATATAATTACCGTAGTTGGTGCCCTTGGTAAAATTGTTGGCGCATTTGTAAATATCGCCGGCGATTTTATTAGCTGGGGGCTGAATCAGGTGATCAGTTTGCTGGAAATACTCTTTTCTGTTGTTGCTCCTGGTGTGATGCCTTATATCAGCAAAGCCCGCGCTGCCTTTGTTACCATTATTAAAAATCCGGTTGCTTTTGTTGGAAACCTGGTTCGCGCTGGCAAGTTAGGATTCGAAAGGTTTGCATCCAATATCCTTACCCATCTCAAAAATGCGCTGATTAGTTGGCTGGTCGGCCCTCTCGGTGATGCCGGAGTTTATATTCCTAAATCATTCTCCCTGATTGAAATCGTAAAACTGGTTTTATCGGTCCTCGGACTTACCTGGCAAAATATCAGGAGTAAATTGGTGAAAATCATTCCGGAACCCGTTTTGGTTGGTTTGGAGAAAACAGCAGGGATACTCGTAACACTCGTCAAGGACGGACCGGCAGCGGCCTGGGAGCAAATTAAGGACGAATTAAGTGAACTGAAAGATCAGCTTATCGGTAAAATTACGGAAATGATCTCTATGGAGGTGGTAAAGGCTGCCGTAATGAAGTTAGTGAGCATGCTGAACCCTGCTGGTGCTGTTATTCAGGCAATTATAGCCATTTATAATACGGTAACTTTCTTTATTGAAAAAATTAGCCAGATTGCCGCTGTGGTCGCTTCATTCATCGATTCCATTGCATCCATTGCATCGGGACAGGTTGATGGCGCGGCTAAAAAGGTGGAGCAGACCATGGCCAAAACCCTTACCCTGATTATCGCCTTCTTAGCCAAATTTGCCGGGTTGGGGAACATCCCAGGAAAGCTGGTCGCCATTGTAAAAAAGATTCGGAAGCCAATTGATAAAGGCTTGGATAAGATTGTTGGCTGGCTTGGGAAAATGCTAAAGAAGGCTGCAGTCGCCGTAAAAAAGGCGGTTTCGTCCTTCTTCTCACCAAAATCATTTAAAGTTGGTGAAGGGGAACATAGGCTTTATCCCGATAGTAATGGCGATGCAATGGTTGCCAGCAATAACCCTAAAAGACTGGAAAATGCACTCAAAGAGCTTGGTGGCGATGCAGCTCTTGCCACTCAGCTCGCCCAGATTAATCAGAAAATTAAAGACACCAGTGACGAGGCTAAGAAAACTGAATTGCAGAAGGAGGCCGAAAAGCTTACTGCTAAAATTGTGGATATCCTGGTGAACCTAAAGTATGGTGAAGGCACTAAACCAACCATGCCGCTGGCAACCGTTTCCTTTACACCTTCCGGAAATATCGGCGAGTTTAAACGCCAGGTTGCCATGCAGCAAAGTGAACTGAGAGGTGCAAAAGTGGGCGAATGGCAAAGGAACCGGGCCAGGTTTATCGGATTTGGCCGCGATAATAAAACCGATACCGATGTTACCAGAAGAGCTGCTTTGGTAGCCACCCTGATCGCTAACCCGGTTGAAGCTATCAAATCCTTAGCCTCTCAAGGATTGCTTAATGCCTCGGATCAGTTAATCGTGAATGGAATATTGACAAATAAGGAAATTACCGATAAACCGAAAGCCTTATCCTCTATTGCAAAACAAATAATGGATTCCTACGGTAGTCGTAAACTGGCAGTCCTCCATCGTGTTGATCAGATTGCCGGAGGTTCAGCAACTGTATACGGCGATGATAAATCTATTTTAGGAGGAACCGCCGAGAATTCCGATATTGGAAACCAATGGAAAACACGAATCACTATTGTTGATACCGCGGCAAAAGATGTTGTACCAACCGCAAACGTTAATGTTGAATTAAAAACATAGCTTTCTTAAACTTAATTATGATTTCATACGATGGGTTTAAAACCAGGCATTATCCTGATAAAATTCAATGGCATACCTTTTCAGATCAGGAATTATCCGGACTAGCCGGGAAGCTTCCGCCGGATATTATCGGATTTCTGGAAAATGAAGGATTATCCAGCTATTCGGGTAATTTTCTGTGGTCGGCACATCCGCATGATTTTCACGATGTTCTATACAGCTGGGGTCTGAATGGGGATCAATGCTTTACCTTTTTACGCTCAGCATTTGGAGCTTGTGTCTATTTTCATAATAACGAATTCTTTTACCTCGATCCCCTGCAAGGACGTGTTGTTTCCCTCGGAGATGATCCTTACCTGCTTCTGAATATCTCATTGATTCTGGATGCTATTTTAACTCACGGTTTTTTTGAAGATTATTTTAAAGCATTGAAACCGGATCCGAAAATTCTTAAGCCTGATGAGATTTTCGCTTTCGTACCTGCCTTGTCCTTTGGCGGAAGTTTCCTGTCCTCTAAAACAGAAGTCGTAAAACTGAGGGAACATCTGTTTTTTCTGGCCCAACTTTTTAATCATCAGGCTCTGATAATACCTTAAACAGGATTTAACAGGCTATGCCAAATATTTCGAACCTCTCCGCCGCTCTTAACTATTTGAATTCTATATTAACGAGCAGGCTGAATGCTTACTTCAACAAGGGAACTGTCATGGAAACCGGCAACGAGGCTAACTGGAAGGCTGATAAAATATTTGCCCGCTTGATTTGTTCTCATCAGCTTTTGTTTGAGGAATATGTGATTCTCCTGCTTACTTTGACTCCTCACGTGCAGCCCCATTTTTTCAGTCAGATACTGCTATCCTTTCTTCCCGATGGTGGCGATTTCCCTGAGTTTGGAGGAGTAAAAGGCGCTAATCACCGAGGCATTATGCCCACCGGAGAAACAGCCCAGTTTATTTTGGCAGGCGATGATCTGGAAAAACGACTGGAGATTCAGAAAATCCTCAGTTCTGAACATTGGCTCTATCAAAAGCATTTCGTTTGGCTCGACCAGGTGCATGATGGTGAACCGGTTATGAGCGGCCGCCTGATAATCGATCCTGAAATAGTGGAACAACTTACCACCGGAACGGTTAGCAAACCCCGGTTTAGTATTGATTTTCCTGCCGAAAATATTGAAACGGAAATGGATTGGAACGATCTGGTCCTGCACCCAAAAACGTTAATTCAAATAAAGGAAATTGAGCACTGGATCAGTCACAATCAAACATTACTCTTTGATTGGGGTATGAAAAAAAGAGTAAAACCGGGCTACCGTGCCTTGTTTTATGGCCCTCCGGGTACCGGAAAAACGCTGACTGCAACTTTATTAGGTAAGTATACCAAAAAGGATGTTTATCGCATAGATTTGTCCAGAGTGGTCTCAAAATATATCGGCGAAACAGAGAAAAACCTTTCCCGGCTTTTCGATAAAGCGGAAAATAAAAACTGGATACTATTCTTTGATGAAGCCGATGCCCTTTTTGGAAAGCGGACCGATATACGCGATGCCCACGATAAATACGCTAACCAGGAGGTTGCCTACCTTCTCCAGCGCATTGAATCCTATAACGGACTCGTTATTCTGGCAACAAACCAGCGGGGTAATATCGATGATGCTTTTATCAGGCGCTTTCAGGCTATTATCCATTTTCCTATGCCGGGTGCCGAGGAGCGCGAAGCAATATGGCGAAATGCATTTCCGGTTCAAATGGAAATTTCTGATGAAATAGATTGGCACCTGGTTGCTTCACGCTATGAAATCACCGGCGCAGGAATCATTAATGTGGCCCACTTTTGCGCTATTGAAGTGCTGGAAAATCAAAGCCACAGGCTCGGCAAAAATCTGTTGGAAGCTGCAATCATGCGTGAATATATCAAGGAAGGTAAAGTGGTGTAACCCGCACTGTTAAAATCTGTACTGCTAAAATCCCCACTGCTAAAACCGGCATGGCTAAAATCTGGACTGCTCAAATCCGATCTGCTTTAATTCGTTTTTTAGTAATCTAATTATGTCAGGTCCATTTTGCAATGGCTAATACACAGATGTTTAGATTTTAATATAATTCTTGTACCCTAAATCAATTCCGCAATACTTTCGCAAAAACCTTTTGCAGCGATCCTTCAACCTCAGATTGCTGAAGGCAATATCAAAATCAAATTTCCAGTTCTTCTTCGCTATCCGATCAAGCATTACCGCAGGATGGGTCCCCTGAAAAAGCTCAACGGCATCAATTCCTGAATAATCAAATTGCTCCGCTTGCCCTACATTCTGAGCAACCCAATGGTCGGAATGCCAAAGCTTATGAAAAGTTACCTGTTTCCGCTGCATTGCCCTGGGCTCTTTTGCCCATCCATAATGGTAAACATAGGCATCAACCGGCTTTACCCTGAGTTTATCGTTTTCTCCCTTTCTGAATCCCTGTGCGTCGCGATAGGACCAGATAAGGTCGTTTTTACGTACCACCCTGATCTCATGACGGTACCATTTATCCGATGAGCCAATGTAATCGTAAGAACCATAAAAGTGGAGATAGTTGAAAAGCAATCCGTCAACTTCCGGGTGATCTTTCCATTTTAACATAGATTCCCTAATGGTGTCCAGGTATTTTTCATGCACAACTTCATCACCCTGAATATAAAAGGCCCAGTCACAATCAGAATCAATTGCACGGTAAGCTTTGTCGGTTTCCAATGCTAATACCCGACCACCTTCACGAAGCGTGTCGTCCCAAATAGAATCAATAATCCTTATTTTTGTTGGATCAATGCTCGAAATGAGCTCACGGGTTCCGTCGTCAGAATTCCCCAGCGCAACAACAAAGTTATCGCATAAAGGCAAAATGGACCGAATAGCCTCCACCACCGGATAATCATACCTAATCGCATTTCTAATAAACGTAAACCCACTAACCTTCACCCTTTACCCTTTCCTTTACCCTTAACTTACCTTCACCCTTCACCCTTACCTTACCCTTCACCCTTTACCCTTCACCCTTCACCCTTACCTTACCCTTCACCCTTCACCATTTACCCTTCAAGTTAAGATCTGTTAAAGTAAATATCGTATGCGATCCAATCAACCACATTTGCAGCAAAGTAAACCTGATGCAGCGATTCAAACAGTGTTTTAATATTGTCGATCGATTTTCCTATCAAAGCCGCAACCGTTGTGGTGGTGCCATCCTCAAAAGTGATCTGAATATCACGCTTTTTGCATACCGATGCTTCATCGTCCGATTCACGGTCCACAATGGTAACAACCGCATTAGGCTGCAATACACCATTTACACGGACTTCTACCTTTCTGGTTGATGAATTCCTGGTAATCTGAACATCCCCAACCGTAAGAATATACTGACGTTCGCGATGAAATAAAGAAGTATCGTTTTTAACCGAAAGCAATTTTTCTTCATACAAAACTTTTCCGCCACCCGATATCGAAAAACTTGAACTGGCTGTATCGCCCGATTGCATAACATAATCAGCCGTGTAACTCCCCGTAAACGCATATTGCGATGCATAATCGATTCTCTTTTTTGGACTTACCAGCGATTTGATTTTCAGATTACCCGCAACTTCATTATCAATGCTGATTTCCGATGCCAGAGCGTAATCATAATCCCAAAAACCATTAAAATTATTGTGGTAATCGGAAACCGAAATGGTGAAATTATTTACCAGTGAGGTATCTTTATCTGAATAATGCCTTAAGGATCTGGGGTTAGTAACCTTTTCCAGCGGCATCCTTACGATCATCCTGGAATTGTCATCGGTCTTTTTAAAATACTTAATTAATGACA
>CAIXKO010000610.1 GCA_903919925.1 uncultured Bacteroidota bacterium
CCGTTCAATCAGGTTAAAACGGTGGCCGTTTTTGGCAAAATCGCTTACTATCTGATCGATGCCGGTACCGGAAGCGGTGGCGTGCGGAGTAACAAATACGCCATATCGGTAAATGATGGCCTCAAAGCAGCAGGTTTTCAGGTTTTAAAAGAGCTGGAGGATGCATACACCGCTTTTAATGCATCAATTATGGAGAATAATCTGGTGCCCGATTATTTTAATAATCCTAAAATGCTTGCCGATAATGGGGTTAAGGATGGCAAAGCTCCGGGCCACTTCAAAAAAAGACTCATTCCTTTTCACGATGAGCTGTTTATGTCTAAGGAAAGCATCGAAAAGCAGGTGCCGGTTTCCGATATCGCAGTCATTACCCTGGGCCGCAGCGGTGGCGAAAACTATGAAAATGGCTACCTTCCTGCATCTCAGGCCGAGCTTGACCTGGTGCGTAACGTGTGCGATGTTTATCATGCCGCCGGCAAAAAAGTGGTGGTGGTGCTTAACGTGGGCGGCGTGTGGGAAACCGCTTCCTGGAGCAGCTATCCCGATGCTATTCTCCTGGCCTGGCAGCCTGGTCAGGAGGGCGGATATGCAGTAGCCGATATTCTGAAAGGTGCCGTTAACCCATCCGGAAAGCTTCCCGATACTTTCGTTTTAAAATATGATGATGTGCCTTCTGCTAATTCCTTTCCCGGTGAACCGGCTGATAATCCAGTTAATACATTTTATAAGGAAGGGATTTATGTGGGCTACCGATATTTCGATTCGTTTAAAGTGCCGGTTGCTTATGAATTTGGATATGGCCTTTCCTATACCACTTTTGAGTACTCGGGTTTGAAACTGAGCGGTCCGGTTTTTAATCAAAAAATCACCGTTACGGTGAATGTCAAAAATTCAGGACCGGTAGCCGGAAAAGAGATCGTACAACTTTATCTGGCTGCACCTGATATCCAAATGGAAAAGCCCGTTCAGGAATTGAAAGGATTCGACAAAACCGGCTTGCTTCAGCCTGGTGAAAGCCAGACACTGACGTTTCAGTTGGATACCCGTTCCCTGGCTTCGTTCCGTAGCGGCATCAGTTCCTGGGTAGCCGATCAGGGTGATTATGAGGTGCGAATAGGTGCTTCATCTAAAGATATACGCGTCAAAAGTTCGTTCAGCCTACCCAAAAATATCGTAGTTGAACAGGTTCACGATGTGTTGTATCCCAACTTTGCCATGAAAGAACTTAGCCGGAGAAGTAACGAAAAATGAGATGAAAATTATTGTTCGATTATTGGTTTTGTTTCTTTTGGTCATCGTTCTGACCGATGCGGCATCGGCGCAGAAAGCGACAGAAAATCCGATCTATCTCGATTATAATCAATCTTTTAAAGCCCGCGTTGATGATCTTCTTTCCCGAATGACATTGGAGGAGAAGCTCTCACAAATGATGACACGGATTCCTGCCGACCTGAAGCGTTTCGGCATCCCCGGATATCAGTGGGGTGGGGAGGCAGGTCACTGTGTGCTGGCACGATCGGGCGATGTGGCAACCATTTTCCCACAGGCAATTGCACAGGCTGCAACCTGGAACCGGCAAACCGTTTGGGAAATTGCCAATGCCATGTCGGATGAGTCCAGAGCCCGGGCAAATGCCGGTATTCCTAAAGCCGGACTGACTTTCTGGGCCCCGGTGGTGGAAATGGCCCGCGATCCGCGCTGGGGCAGAACGGAGGAATGCTATGGCGAAGATCCGTTTCTGACCTCCCGCCTGGGGCTCGCTTTTGTTAAAGGCTTGCAGGGCGATCACCCTAAATATCTGAAAACCATTGCTGCACCTAAGCATTTTGCGGCAAATAATGAGGAATGGTGCCGCCATAACGGCTCTTCCGATATCGATGAACAGCTGCTGCGTGAATATTATCTCCGGCCTTATCAGGTTTTGGTGGAGGAGGGTAAAGCGGAGCAGATCATGGCTGCCTATAACCGGCTGAACGGTGTTCCCTGTGTGGGAAATAAACTGCTTCTCACTGATATTCTGCGCAATGAATGGGGGTTCGATGGTAACGTGGTTTCCGATTGCAATGGAATTAAGGATCTTTATGAAGGACATAAATATGTTGCCGGCGTGGAGCAGGCAATTGCCCTGGCCCTGAATTCAGGTATGGATATCGAGTGTGGCGATTGCTTTAAAGCATCACTCGCTGAGGTAGTTAAAAAGGGTTTGGTTTCTGAATCGGTTATTGATACCGCCGTTCGCCGGATATTGGTTTCCCGGTTTCGATTGGGACTATATGATCCCCCTGATAATGTGCCTTTTACAAAAATTCCACATTCAGTGGTTGATGGCCCTGAAAATCGGGAAATTGCCAGGAAAGCTGCCCGTGAAGCAATCGTATTACTGAAAAACGAATCAGATTTGCTGCCACTCGATGTCCATAAAATCGGCTCGGTTGCCGTTATTGGCCCCAATGCAGCTGTTTGCAGGATGGGCGGTTATACAGGGCCATGTTCCAGTGCGATTTCACCGCTCGAGGGGATATTAAACAGGCTCGATACTTCAAAAGTTCATTACGTGATGGGTACGGATATAAAAATCTCCTTACCAGTCATTCCTTCGGAGTACCTTATCCCTCCCGATGCAAAGCCCGGTGAGCATGGTTTGCGCGGCGAGTACTTCAGTAATACAGGGTGCTCTGGGGTTCCTGTTTTAGTGCGGATCGATCAGTTAATAGATTTTAATTTTGGTCGGGGTGCCCCTGATCCCTCTTTACCCGTGGATTATTTTTCGATCCGGTGGACCGGGAAATTTATTGCTCCTTCATCGGGTTCCTACTATATCGGCGGCGATTTTGATGATGCGATAATTCTTTGGTTCGATGGTAAGAAAATCATCGATAAAACATTAAACAGAAACCGGTCATCCGAGGCAGTGAAAATTGAAATCGAAGCCGGCCGGCAATACGATATCAGAATTGAGTATACCGAGCAATGGTACAATGCCGCTGTAAAAATCTGGGGAGCCCCTCAGGATCCGGATAAATTCAACGAATCATCCAGCGCCGCAGGTAAAGCGGATGTGGCCATTGTTGTTTTAGGAACCGATGAGAGTGTGGAAAAAGAAGGGGTCGACCGCTCCGATCTTAACCTCCCCGGCGATCAGGAAGAGCTGGTAAAGGCTGTATTCCAGGCTAATCCAAAAACAATAGTGGTGTTGCAAAACGGCAGCGCCCTGGCAATCAACTGGCTGCAGGATCACGTGCCTGCAATCCTGGAAACCTGGTACAATGGTGAGGAAGCCGGGAACGCGCTGGCCGATGTGATTTTCGGTGATTATAATCCCGGCGGAAGATTACCCCTGACCTTTTATAAGTCATCAGAGAATTTCCCTTCCATCAGCGATTATGATATCAGAAAGGGTAGAACTTATCTGTTTTCCGGTAATGTAAAAGGCAGATCGCTCGCGGGTGAAATCTTATATCCCTTTGGTTATGGCCTGAGCTACACGCAATTCCGTTACGGTCCACTGGAGATTGTAACAGAAAAGGTGGATGCCTCCGGAAGTATTACGGCGAGAATCATGGTCGAAAATACGGGAAAACGCCCCGGCGACGAAGTGGTTCAGTTGTATGCCTGCAAAGTGAAATCAGCTATGATAAGACCCGGTAAGCAGCTGGTTGGTTTTGAGCGGATTTCCCTTTACCCTGGTGAGAAAAAAACCGTTGAATTCGTTTTCCCGGCAAAGGACCTGGCGTTCTGGAATGTAAAAACCAAGGCGTTTGTGGTGGAGCCCGGCGTATTCAATATCATGGCCGGCAGCTCTTCCAAGGATGTCAGAGCAGCCGGGAAATTTATAGTTCAGGCAAAAGCGGTACCGCCAAACGATTATACCCGGCTGGTTGATCCGTTTATCGGCACAGCCGGCGATGGCAACACTTATCCCGGTGCATCCGTGCCGTTTGGCGGCGTTCAGTTAAGCCCCGATACCAATCTGGATGGTCATGCCATTTACGGAGGCTATTATTACCCGGATTCAACTATTTTCGGTTTTTCACATACCCATTTAAGCGGGGTGGGTGAGCCGGAATACCGCGATGTTTTATTGATGCCAACTACCGGAAAAATTGCACTTTACCCCGGAAAAGCAAATCAAAAAGGCTCCGGTTATTATTCCGCATTCAGTCACAAAAACGAAGTAGCATCGCCTGGATACTACCAGGTAATGCTGAGCGATTATCAGGTAAAAGCCGAGCTGACGGCAACCCTGCGATGCGGCTTTCACCGGTACACTTTTCCAAAATCCGATAGTGCCCATATTATCATCGATCTGGCCCATCCGGGAGGGGCAGAGGAGTTGTATATCAAGAAGGTAAGCCAAACGGAAATCGAAGGCCTCCGCCGTTCTCACGGATGGGCCTGGGACCAATACGTTTATTTTGTTGCCCGCTTCTCCAAACCATTTTCATCCATCGATCTGGCAATCAATGATTCTATTCTGCCCGACTTACAGGAGGCTCATGGAAAAAACGTTAAGGCGGTCCTGAATTTTCAAACTAAAAATGGGGAAGCTATTTTAGTAAAGGTTGGAATATCAGCCGTTAGCGTAAATGGTGCCAGAATGAACCTGGATGCGGAAATCCCGGATTGGAATTTCGATAAAGTGGTGAGCAATGCTAAAAAAGACTGGAACAAGGAATTATCAAAAATCGAAGTCAGCGGTGGAACTCCCGATCAACAGAAAATCTTTTACACCTCGTTGTATCATACGCTGTTAAGCCCAAATATATTCATGGATGTTGATGGCCAGTACCGCGGAGTGGATCATCAGGTGCATGAGGGTAAAGGCTTTACCAATTACACAGTATTCTCACTCTGGGATACATTCCGAGCCCTTCACCCCCTTTTTACCATAATCAATCAAAACAGAACCAACGATTTTGTAAAATCTTTGCTCAGCATGTACACCGATGGCGGCAGGCTCCCCATGTGGCCGCTCGCAGGTAATTATACCGACGATATGCTTGGCTATCATGCCGTTCCGGTAATAGTAGATGCCTGGTTAAAGGGAATCCGGGATTATGACGTTGACAAAGCTTTTACTGCCATTAAACATAGCGCCGGACTGGATAAGCTCGGATTAAAATATTATAAAAAACTTGGATATCTGCCTTATGACCGACAAGGGGAGTCGGTTTCCAAAACCCTGGAATATAGTTACGATGATTGGTGCATCGCACAGATGGCTAAGAGTTTAGGAGCCAAAGAAGATTATAATTATTTTAATCAGAGGGCACACTTCTGGGAAAATGTTTTTGATACATCAACGGGTTTTATGAGGGGGCGTGCATTCAACAAATCCTGGTTGCAACCATTTGATCCATTGATCAATTCAGCCTATTCCGAGGGAAATGCATGGCAATATATGTTTGTGCCCCACGATATCAATGGTTTAATCACAAAAATGGGCGGAAACGGAAAATTCGTATCCTGGCTGGATACCCTGTTTGCCATGAAATCCAATGAAAAAGGGATGATTGGCCAATATGCACATGGCAATGAACCCAGCCACCACCTGGCTTATCTGTATAATTATGCCGGAGAAGCCTGGAAAACACAATTTCTGACCCATAAAATTCTGACCGGACTCTATTCCGCAACCCCCGATGGATTGGCCGGAAATGAAGATTGCGGACAAATGTCGGCCTGGTTTGTGATGAGTGCCATGGGCTTCTATTCGGTGGCTCCCGGTCAACCTAGCTATTTAACCGGAAGTCCGCTTTTCGAAAAAACCACCATAAACCTCGAAAATGGTCGGAAATTCGTCATTCGTGCCAATCATGTTTCCAGCCAGAATATCTACATCCAATCAGCCAAACTAAACGGAAGTTCCTATACCCGGTCCTATATAAGCCATCAAAGCATTGTGGATGGTGGCGAGCTGATTTATGAAATGGGACCGGCCCCAAATAAATCATGGGGAACCAATATAAATGACAGGCCGGTATCCGATAATGGTTCACCGGTGGTTTCGCCGCCCTACCTCCAATCGGGGGATACCCTTTTCCTCGATTCCACCACAATCACCCTGGGCTGCGATTCCGGGAATTCCATCATCCGGTATACCTTAAATGGATCAGAGCCCG
Source organism: uncultured Bacteroidota bacterium (assembly GCA_903919925.1). GTDB lineage: Bacteria > Bacteroidota > Bacteroidia > Bacteroidales > UBA12481 > UBA12481. The sequence goes on from CAIXKO010000610.1 coordinate 6,123, forward strand.
GCGAGCAATCCGCTATATACACCAAACCCATTGAGCTTAAGGAATCTGCTGTTCTGAAAATGAAATCTTTTCATCAGTACATTAGCCCTGGGTTAACTGTTACTTATAAATTCACGAAAGCAGTTTTGAATGAACCGGTCATTGTTACGGATAATAAACCAGGATTGAATTTTGATTATTTCGAGCGGTTTTTTGTTTCGGCAGAGGATCTTAATCAGGTTGATCCGGTTTCTTCCGGCAGGGTGCCTGATTTTGATATCGGCATTTCAAAAAATGAAACCTATTTTGGTATCAGGTTCACCGGTTATTTCCGTGCTCAAAAGGATGGCATTTACACCTTTTATTTAAAATCGAACGATGGCAGCCGCTTATATATTGATGATAAAGAAGTAATTGAAAACGATGCCAACCACGGTGCCATCGAGGAACCCGGCAGCATAGGATTAAAGGCGGGCCCGCACAAAATCAGGGTTAATTATTTCCAATGTGGCGGCGGAAAAACCTTAAAGGTAAATTGGAGCGGCCCAGGATTTGGTAAGCGACCGGTGTTTTGAACAATACTAAGCGGTTACAGCATGTCCATGTCCTTGACCTATAGCAAGGCCTTTCGGCAAGGTCTGCTTTGTACCACAGATATTTAGATATCTAAAAATTTTCCAGGGTTAAAAAAACGATGCTCCCCATATCCCACATACCCAAGTTGATTAGTCAGCATCTGTGTCTTTCCAATCATAAAATCAGGGGTACTTGAATGGTGATGCCCGAAAACCCAGGAATCGGGCCCGCGGGCTTCAATCAGATTATACAATTCAACTGCAAACGCCTCGTTCAATGAATCGCCTTTATACTTTTCGGGGTAGTTCATAAAAGTAGGGACATGATGGGTGACAACCACCGATTTAGTAGAGGATTCCGTTTGAAGCTCATTAGTAATGTATTGCAAACTTTCCTGGTGTAATTGGTTGAACCGGTCGGCAGATAATCGATAATTGTTGAATTTGATCAACTGAAAATCGCTGATGCTTCTTTCTATTTGCCATTGATTGGCAGGATTGATCTTTGACCAAAGGGTTGAAAAGATAAAACGTACGTTGTTATGCAGAACAGTGAGGTTATTAACCAGATGAACATTTGATTTGATATTTTCATTTACGATTCCGCATTTTTGGGTTAAATCGTAATGATAGTACTCGTGGTTTCCCGGTATCCAGTAGGTGGTTTCAAAATGATCGGAAAGGTATTTGAAGAAATCAGTGTGTCTGTCCATTACTTTAAAAGGAACAATATCGCCTGCCAGCAACAAAATATCACCTATTGGTAAAAGAGGATTTTTTTTGAGAAATTCCTTGTTTTCGGGAAATTCCAGGTGCAGGTCCGATGCGTATTGAATAATCATTGTTCCTTCTTTTTTTTGACACCCAATTTTTTCCTTTTCCAGGAGCAACTGCTCCGCCACTGGTAGCAATCGCCAGTTTTATCCGGGTATTCCTTCTTCGGTCAACTTTTCTGTCAAAATTTTATAGAAAGTTCTAAATGTCCGCCAAAACCAAGTTCAATAATTTTTTGAAGTGTCGAAATGCGAGCTTCTTTAATATTGTTCTCGATTTTAGAAATATAAGATTTTGTTGTTCCAACTTTCTCGGCTAGTTGTTGTTGTGTCATTCCCCTTTCAATTCGCGCACTGAGGATTAATGCACCGATCCTAAAGTTTTCGTACCCGGCTTCAAGTTCGTCACGCTCTTTAGTTCCAGGTTTTCCGTAATTTTTTTCTTTAAACTCTTCAAGAGTCATTAAGTTTTTATTTTTCTCTTTCATATTCAACTTTTATTTTAAGTGCTAATTCAATTTCTTTTCTTGGTGTCTTTTGAGTTTTCTTTTGGAAACCGTTCGCCAGAACAATTAATTGGCCTTGGTCAAAAAAACAGTAAATGCGGAAAATATCACTGCCCTGTTGAACTCTTATTTCATAAAGCCCATTTGTGTCCTCAATATGTTTAAGATAAGTTTCAGGAACTCTCTGAAGGCCTTCAATAAAGTCGAAAGTCCAAACAATTTTGGCTTTTACTTTTTTTGATTGTTTATCGAAGAAGTTTTGGAATTAGTCCTTGAAAAACGTGATTGTTCTATATTTCTGTTTTTTGGCCACAAAACAAAGATATGAATGTTTCCCTAAAGTGAAACATAAAGTAAAACAATTTTAAGTATATTCGCTTTGGTCAGATTTCTAAAATAGCATATACCATCTCAATAAACCGACCCAATCAGCTTTTGGGATGGATCCTGTTTGCGTTTACCAAAAATGTTTATCTTGCTTCCCTATGAAAAAATATGAACATAAATAATTATTTAATTAAAAGGGCGCACCCCCACATTAAAACCAACATATTTCTCATGAAACACCAATACAAACCCTTACTCCTCCTCTCCCTCATGTTCTTTATGGTGGGATCGCTCTTTTGTATGAACGATATTCTGCTGCCATCGCTCATCACTCATTTTCAACTGAATTATACCCAGGCAACCATGATTCAGTTTACCTTCTATCTCACCTATATCCTGTTCCCGATTCCAATTGCCTGGATGATTCACCGCTTTGGATATAAAGTCAGCCTGATCGTTGCCGTTCTTACCTGCGCACTTGGCGCTTCCCTCTTTTGGCCCGCTAAGATTTTCGATTCTTATCCGTTGGTTCTGGCAGCGATATTTGTTATCTCCACCGGATTAACCATCATCAATGTGGCCGCCAATCCTTTAGCCTCCCTTCTCGGGCATCCCGATGGCGCCCATCAACGCATAAATTTTGTACAGGTATTTTCGAGAATTGGCTATGCCATAACCCCCGCTGTAGCTACTACATTAATCTATAATCAAATTGGCGAAATAAGGTTTCACCTGCCTTACCTTCTGCTCGCCGCAATCCTGCTGACCATAGCCATATTGTTTGGAGTATCTCAGATTCCTGCCTTGAAACCTGAAAACGACGATCGCTTTACCCTCAGGGGAATCATGAAGGAAGCCTATTCTCACAAACATCTGTTCTTTGGGTTTTTTGCCATGTTTTTTTACATGGGTGCCGAAGCTTCCACCTGCGGTTTTTTTATCCCGTACCTCAAGTCGGTTCTGAATTATACCAATGATCAGGCTGCCGGATATCTTACCCTCTATTATATTTTTACTGCCGCAATGGGGATACTTGGAGTCGTGATGCTGAAATTTATCAAAGCCCATAAGCTGCTGGGCTTTTTTGGAACCGGAATGGTCATCCTTTTCTTTATCATCATCCATTTTAATACCGGGTTTAACCAATATCTCCTGGCTGCACTGGGACTTTTCCTCTCCATCATGTTCCCAACTATATTCAGCCTGGCTATTGAGGATATCGGCTCCTTTACCGGAAAAGGATCTGCCCTGCTCAATTTTGCACTGATTGGCGGATCGGTATTCCCGCCAATTCAGGGCCTTATTGCCGATCATTCCGGCGTGCAGGTATCGTACATAATTCCAATGATTTGCGTAATCATGGTAACTATTTATGCGTTTTTCTTTACCCGGATACCCCTCCTGAAAAGGGCAAATCTCTCAAAACTTAGCTGATATGAAATTACTGATAACCGGGGCCAATGGATTTGTTGCGGGCAGCGTGATCGCTCATGCCAAAGGAAAATTTGAAATTCATGGAATCGATATTGCCGGTCATCCGGTAAATCATCATTCCGGAAATTATTACTCCTTGGATCTGCTGGATGATCAAAAACTTACAACTGTTTTTAACGATATTCATCCCGATGTGGTGATCCATGCTGCAGCTATGGCCAATATCGATGAGTGCCAGTATAACCAGGAAAGGGCCGGTCAGATAAATGTGGGCATTACGGAGACTATTGCCCGGCTTTGCCAGCAATCCAATGCTAAAATGATCCTTTGTTCCACCGATACGGTTTTTGATGGCACCAAGGGTAATTACATTGAAACCGACCTTCCGCATGCCGTTAATTTCTATGCGGAAACTAAAATCCGGGCAGAAAAAATTGTGCTGTCAGCATCGGGAAAAAATGTGGTTGCCCGCTTATCTCTGGTGATGGGAATGCCGGTAATGGGACAGGGAAATTCCTTCCTCGCCGATACCTTAAATAAGTTGAAACAGGGTACTCCGGTTTCGTTCCCGGCTAATGAAATCCGTACACCGATTGATGTAGTTACCCTTGGAAGTGCATTGGTGGAACTGGCCGGAAATGATTTTACCGGCATCGTGCACCTGGCCGGAAATACTAAGGTAACCCGTTTTGATATGGCATGTTTGATTGCTACCCAAACTGGCTTTTCACCCAACCTGATTATTAGTGTCAATTCAAATTCCATCGAAGGAAGGGCTCCACGGCCAAACAATGCTTCGATGAACAATTCACTGGCAGCTCGAATTCTGAAAACTCCAATGAAAACCCTTGCTGAAGGACTGGATTTAACGCTTAATTTTAAAATCTGAAAAGCATTTCTGATGAGCAAAATAAAATTCGATCTGGAAATTAAATTCGGCACCCAATATGGCCGGGAGGAGGAAGAAGCGGTCATTAAAGTTTTACGCAATAACGCCCCAACCAGCGGAAATGAATGCATCGCTTTTGAAAATAGTTATGCTGAATATTCGGGGGTAAAGCATGCAAGGGTTGTAAACAATGGCACTGCGGCACTTTTCCTTTCGATGATTGGAATTGGTTTGCGGCCCGGCGATAAGGTTTTAACCACACCGGTAACCTGGATCGCTACGGCAGCTGCTCCGGCTACACTGGGCGCGGAGGTCGATTTTGTCGATATTGATCCCGTAACCCACAACCTCGATCCAAATCAATTGGAAGATAAGCTGACTCCCGGAACCAAAGCAGTTATTCCCGTTCATCTTTATGGCCAGGTTTGCGAAATGGATGAGATTATGGCATTATCTGAAAAACACCACTTTGCCGTGGTTGAAGATGCCTCTCACGCGATAGGTGCCGAGTATAAAGGTAAAAAAGCAGGCACTTTTGGAACAACCGGTTGCTTTAGTTTCCATGAGCAAAAAAATATCTCCACCCTGGGCGAAGGTGGAATCATTTTAACCAATGATAGCGCGGTTTTCGAGCGCATTTCCCTTTACCGGTCTCATTGCACAAGGGTTCATGGGGTAAGTACCAAGTATTGCACACTCGATGCAGAGAAATTTCCGGAGGGTAAGAAATTCTGGTGGCAGGATTTCGATGACTGCGGATATAACTTCCGGATGACAGACATTCAGGCTGCTGTTGGGATCGAACAATTGAAAAAAGTGGACCAGCTGAATCAGCGCAGAATCGATAATGCCGATTATATAACTCACGCGCTGGAAGGGGTTCCGGGATTGACGCTCCCAACGGTAAAGCCTTATAATAAACATGTTTTTCATCTTTATCCGGTGATGATCGATTCCAAAGAATTTGGCATGAACAAGGAGGATTTTATTTACGATTTGCTGAATAAATACGGCATCAAGGTTGGATTTCACTACATTCCGCTGCATTACTCCACTGCCTTTAAAAGCCGGGGGTTTAAAAAGGGCCAGTTTCCCAATGCGGAAAAGCTCGGGGATCAGCTGGTTACATTACCAATCAATCCGCGCCAAACCGAGGAGGCTCTGGAATATCTGGTTAATAGTATAAAAGCCTTACGTTCATAAACTCATTGCTCATGGAATTTTCAGATAAGGTTATTTCGCTGATTAAAATCGATGGTTTCTTTTCCTCATCGCATCCGGTTTTTATTGCACGATCACCCGGACGCCTCGATTTGATGGGTGGAAACGATGACTATACCGGAGGGCTGGTTTTTGAAACTACCATTCGCGAAGCATCCTTTGCCGCTGCCCAATTGCGGAGTGATCAGCTGGTTGTGCTGAAAAATCAAACCGCTTCAACCGCCGGCTGGCAAGGCGATGTAACAATTCCTCTTGCTGATCTGCAAAATGAAAGTGCCGTAAAAGCTTATGCAAATAGTAAGCCCGATTTGCGCTGGACCGCCTATGTTTTGGGCGCTTTGTTCTATCTTAAAAGAAAATTTCCTGAAAAAGTATGCTCCGGCATTCAGATTTATATGGAATCAACCGTTCCGCTAAACCGGGGAGTGAGTTCCTCAGCTGCCATTGAGGTTTCAGTCATGAAAGCAGCTGCTGCAGTCTATGATATTGAAATTGCAGGAGTTGATCTTGCTCTCGCTTGTCAGTGGGTGGAAAATGTAATTGCTGAATCAGCCTGCGGCATTATGGACCAAATGGCAGTTGTGCTGGGAAAAGAAGGGTGTGTTTTGCCAATGGTTTGCCAGCCCTGTCTGCCCGAACCGCTCATCCGGCTTCCCAACGATTTGCAGATTTGGGGTATCGATTCCGGGGTGAGCCATCAGGTAGCCGGAATTGAGTATGAAGCCGCCCGCGCTGCCGCTTTCATGGGCTACAAAATAATTTGCGATTGGGAAGAAATTGCAGTTACTCCTGATCATGGAAGCGAAATTGAACGATTTACCGATCCGCTCTGGAATGGTTATCTGGCAAATATTCCCCCATCCCTTTTTTATGATAAATACGAATTGATCCTGCCTTACGATATAAACCGAAACGCATATCTGAACATGCATGCTTGCCATGTTGATCCTTATACTCCATTAAAAAATAATGTTATCTATTCTGTCCGCGCCAATACAAAATATGCAATTGAAGAAAATTGCCGGGTTCAATTATTCTCCGAACTTTCGCGTGGGTTATCACTGTCTCCCTCAAATAGAGGTTTTATTTTGATGGGAGAATTAATGTATCAGTCTCATTACGCCTACACTGAATGCGGATTGGGTGCAAAAGCCACCGATTATCTGGTAAACCTTTTCCGAAGTCAGGGAGTTGCCAACGGAATTTATGGGGCAAAAATTACCGGTGGAGGAGCCGGCGGAACAGTTGCCATCCTGGCCGATAAA